>NZ_JAMYSN010000013.1:0-148458 GCF_040321955.1 Mesorhizobium sp. M0217
TGCGTGGCGGCGGCGATGATGGTCGGGTTATCGGAACCCGCGACTTTCTCGAGCGCACCGGCATAGGCCGCGGCATCGGCAACGGCCTGCAGCTTGAGGCTGCTGTAATACCAGAAGGATGTCTCCACACCGAGGCCGGCGCCGCCAACCACGACCGGCAAGGTGAAGGCAACGATGACGGCAACGTTACCGTTCGTGGCGCGCCTTAGGCGGCTCAAAGCAAACCAAATCCGGGTGAACGCGTTGGATGCCATATGTATTAGAAACCACGAATAGATAAACGAATGTCTAAAAACTCCATTCCGATTCGACGTAGTCGAACGGGCTAGCTAGGCGCAAGTTGCAGCGACCGCGCAACATCCTGTCGGAGGTTCCGCCCCAATCGACGAATGCGAAATATGCCGCTATCCCGAACTTTGTTGTCGACCAAGTGACATTTAAATGCCCCCTCTGCGAAGAAGCTATCGAGAAGACAGGGGACACCGCGCTGCCGGTAAGGGGAAAGATCGGCTCACGCCGCCTCAGGAACTTTGTGCAATCCGTCCGGGGCTGGCTCTGAGGGCCACACACGCCCGAAACCAACCACTCCAGCCACGATCAGTCCGTGAGGCGCCCACGAAACAACGTGGTGCCGTCGGTCAGCTGCGACCTGGAGATATCCCGGAACCCAGCCCCGGCCATCCACCCGCGATACTGACCTTCCGTGTACGATTCGCCCGCGCGGTAAAGGTTCAGGAAGGTGAGATTGAGAAAGACACCCTCAGGCGGGCCGAGACGGTCGTCATCGACGACACCCCACCCCGCAATTGCGATCTCGCCTCCTTGGGTGAGGCAACGCGCCGCGTTCAGGATCGAACTGCGCGCCTGGTCCGGCGGCAGGACCTGGACGACAGCCTTCAGGATTGCCAAGTCATGCCGGCCGGTCGATGGCGCGACCGTTATGTCGCCTTCTTCGACAACCACATCGCCGGCACCGTATTCCGACAGGATCGCTGGTGCGACCGCCGCGACCGTCGGGAGTTCCATCAAAGTCGCCGCAATATGCGGCCATCGCTCGCGAAGACCGACCAGAATGGTCCCGGCGCCGCCGCCGATGTCGATCACCGAACTGACCGCCGAGAAGTCCAGTTCACGGGCGAGATTTCGGCCGAAAATCACCCCTCCCGGTGCGAGCATGCGGCTGAAGGCCGCTGCGGATTCTGGCCCCGCTTCGGAAAAGTCGTGCAGCGCGGCCGGCCGATTCTGCCGCAGCGACTCTGCGGTCAAAAGGTCGGCTCCCCAGAGTTCGCGCAGCAGCACATGATCGCCGCCGCGATAGGTCGGCTTGTACGCGTCAAGAAACTCCGACGCTTCGGCTCCGTTGCGAAACTGACCATCCTCGACGTCGAGGAGACCGATGCTGGCGAGCGCGTAGAGGAGCCGCGACAGACGAGCGGGCTCGACTTTGAGCGCTGCCCCAAGGCTGTCGGCAGTCGCAGCATCGCCGCCGAGCCAGGTGAAGATGCCAAGGTCCAGCCCGGCACGAAGCGCCAAGGCGGGGGGCACCCCTGCGATCAGCTTGTCGATCCGATCGGAATCCACCATGTCATATCCCGTTGTGCGATCCAGGATCGACTTTGAACAGCTCGGCCAACCTCGTCAAATCAGTTCGCCAGCGCGCCGCTCTCCGCGTCGAGCAGGTTCAGCTTGGCGGTATCGGGTTCGACGTAAAGCGTATCTCCGGGGCCAGCGCTGATCCTACCAGCGCCCGCGACCGTTGTGCGCCGGCCCGGCATACCTCAAAAATCCGGCTGTGATAATGGCTGGTCGCGCCTTCGGACGCTACGCAGGCAAGGCCAGCAGCGCCAGTCCGGCCAGCGCCGAGCCGGCCAATGTCGGCAGCATGCCGATCCTCAGTTTCAGCATGGCGACCATGGCGGCCGCCGCCAGCAGCGCGGCGCGCCAATCCAGCGACGACAGCACCGGTAGCTCCATCCCAAGACCAAAACGGTGCACCGCGCCGAAGACGACATGCAGTGCGAACCACAGCGCAAGGTTCATCACCACGCCGACCACAGCCGCCGTGATCGCACTCAGCGCCGCCGACAGCGCCTTGTTGCCGCGCAGCGCCTCGATGTAGGGGGCACCCAGAAAGATCCAGAAGAAGCACGGCACGAACGTCACCCAGACCGTCAGCAATGCGCCGAGCGATCCGGCCACAAGCGGTCCCATCGCACCGGCGTGACGATAGGCGGCGACGAAGCCGACGAACTGCAGCACCAGGATCAATGGTCCCGGCGTCGTCTCGGCCAGACCAAGCCCATCGACCATTTCACCCGGCGCCAGCCAGCCGAACGAGGTCACCGCTGCCTGCGCGACATAGGAGAGCGCAGCGTAGGCGCCGCCGAATGTGACCACCGCCATCAGGCTGAAGAAGCCGCCAAGCTGTGCCCAAACACTGGCAGGGCCGGTCAGCGCCAGGATCAGTACGACCGGCCCGAGCCAGATCGGCAGCCAGATCGCGATGGTGCGCGGCGCGTGCCATTTCGTCGGCTTGGTGTGAGCGAGGTCGCCGCGTTCGAACATGACGTCGACGGCGCCCCTGACATCGGGCAAATTGTCCTTGCCGCGTGCGGCTCCGGAAAAACGCGCCGGTGCCAGGCGGTTGCCGATCCAGCCGGTCAGCCCTGCAACCAGGATGATCAGCGGAAACGGCAGCCTGATGACATAGATGGCAAGGAACGCGGCCACCGCGATCGCCATCATCACCCGGTTCTTGAGCGCCCGTTTGCCGATGCGGAGGACCGCCTCGACGACGACGGCCAGCACCGCCGCCTTGATGCCGAAAAACAGCGCCTCGATGACGGGCGCATCATTGTAAAGCACGTAGAAGATGCTGAGGCCCAGCATGACAAACGCACCGGGCAGCACGAACAGGATGCCGGCAACGAGGCCGCCGGCGGTCCGGTGCAGCAGCCAGCCGATATAGATGGCGAGCTGCTGTGCCTCGGGGCCTGGCAGAAGCATGCAGTAGTTGAGCGCATGCAGGAACCGCTGCTCGCCGATCCAGCGGCGATCCTCGACCAATTCCTTGTGCATCAGCGCGATCTGTCCGGCCGGCCCGCCGAAGGAGAGCAGGCCGATCCTTGCCCACAGTTTCGCGGCTTGGCGGAAGGTCGGGACGATCGGAGCCTCGGTAGCCTGTGCATCGTCGTCCGCGGCGAGGGCGCTCATGGCGCTTTGCCCGCGCTGGGCCAATTGTGGGTTTCGTCAGTGGCATCGCGGCACCATCTGAAGAACGCATCGTAGAGCAGCATGCCGGCATCAAGCTGTTCGAGATCGTCGCGGAACATGCGCGACAGCCCGAGCGATGCAGCGAGGAACCCGGCCGCCTGCGGTACGAGATCGAGGCGCGCCGTATCGGCTGCACGCACGATCAGCGCAAGGCGATCGAGCGCTTCGGACCGCAACCCGAACTCTTCGATCATCGTGTCGAAGGTGCAGCGCTCGCCGCGATGGCTCCAGAACACGTCGTCGATGTCGAAGGCAACCGCCCCAAACCGATCGGCGGCCGCCAGCACTTCAGACGGCTCGACAAACAGGAACACCGCCGAGGGATCGACGAAGCGGCGGATCAGCCAAGGACAGGCGATGCGGTCGACCTTGGGGCGGGCACGCGTCACCCAGACCGTGCGGCCCTTGTCGTCGCGGGGCGGTATCTTGTCGGCCTTGACCAGAAGTCCCTTGGCCGCCTGCCACGCCTCGAAGCCGCCTTCAAGGGATTCGGCAGCAATGCCCTCATGGCGCAGCCATGCGGCAACGCCTTGCGAGAGCTTCAGCCCCTTCTGGCAGATGACGACAGCATGAGCCCCCGTGAACTCGGCCGCCCAGCTCGAAACAGACTTGAAGTCGCGCCGGCACGAGGCCGGAAGCAGCCGCGGATCGACGTCGTAGTCTTCGTCGATGCGGACATCGACAAGAACAGGCGCGTCGGACAGACCGACAAGGCGGGAAAGCTGCGCTACGGTGATTGCGGTTGTTGACGGCATGGCGTCCACCTCCAGAGTGAGAGTTTGGACGCGATCATTGGGCTGACGCCTCACGGGGTCGTCGCGAAGGAACCCCTTGCCACAATGCTGGATTGATCTTTCGTCTTTGTCAAGGAAAGAGCGGCGCCGGGGAGCGCGCCTACTGCGCCGTCCAGCCGCCATCCATCGGCAAAGTCGTGCCGGTAATCTGCCTGGCCGAGTCCGAGCACAGAAACAGCGTCAGCGCGGCGAGCTCCTCGACGGTGACGAATTGCTTCGTCGGCTGTGCCGCCAGGAGCACGTCGCGCTTGACCTGTTCCTCGGTCATGCCGCGCGCCTTCATCGTGTCGGGGATCTGCTTTTCGACCAGTGACGTCCAGACATAGCCGGGCGCGATGGCGTTGACGGTGATGCCGTCCTGCGCGACTTCCAGCGCTACCGTCTTGGTCAGACCCGCTATGCCGTGCTTGGCCGAGACGTAAGCCGACTTGAACGGCGAGGCGACCAGTGCATGCGCCGACGCGGTGTTGATGATGCGGCCCCATTTGCGCGCCTTCATGCCGGGCACCACGGCCTTGATCGCGTAAAAGGCGGCAAGCAGATTGATGCGGATGATGGCTTCCCACTTGTCGTCGGGAAACTCCTCGATTGGCGCGACATGCTGTATCCCGGCATTGTTGACCAGAATGTCGAGGCTGCCTAAGGCCTGCTCGGCTTCGCGCAGCATGGCGGTCACCGCTGCGCCGTCCATCATGTTGGCGCCGGAGTAGCGGCACTGGACGCCGAAATCCTTCTCGATGCCGGCGCGCTCCTGTTCGATCGCCGCGGCTTCGCCAAGGCCGTTGATCGTGACGTTAGCGCCCTCGGCGGCAAGGGCGCGGGCAATGGCCAGGCCAATGCCGCTGGTCGATCCGGTGACGAGCGCATTCTTCGAAGAAAGGGAACCCATGGAGATCTCGCGACTGTTAGGAGGACTACAAAGGCACATAGTTTGTGCGCCACAACATGACAACGCCATAACCATATGTCGGCGCCATCACAGCCCTAAAACGCGCTTTGCCGGCCTCGCCGAGCGCCGTCTCGAGGCTGACACGGCAGTGTTATGGTGCGGCGCAACATAGTCGGCCGCGCATTCGCGCAGTCATTCCTGAACCATCGATCCAACGAATCAGGGGGGCTGTAGCTTGAAATCGCCGATGTCGTGATGCGTGCCTATGCCATGCCGCTCACCAACCGTGCTTTCCGCCCGGCCCGTATCGCTTCTTCGACCCGACGCCTTGAGCTATCCCGCAATCTCCAGCAGGGCCGATACCAGCAAGCGGCGTTCGTCGGCGGAAAGCACGTCGGAATCGAAGAGGTTCATGCTGCGCAGCCCTTCGATGGCCAGAAAGCAGACCAGCAGCGTCTTCAGGTCCGGCGTCTCGCTCTTCAGCCGCTGCAGCAGCTGCGACTTGAAGGCTTTTATCGGCGTCAGGAAATCCGGATCCTCGGCGATCGCCGAGAATATCCACGAAGCCGTCGGCTTCGGCTCCTCGCAATCATCCGCCGAGAGCCGGATATAGGTGGCGAGCAGGTTCTCGCCGCTGGCGCCGGCGACACGGCCCGATTCCAGCGCCAGCTCGAACGCGCGCAGGTAATTCTCCACCAGGCCCTGCATCAGTTTGGCCTTGGTCGGAAAGTTATATAACAGGCCGCCTTTCGACACGCCGGCGCGGCTGGCGACGGCGTCAAGCGACAGGCTGCCGGGACCGGCCTCGCGTGCGACATCGGCGGCGGCGGCGAGTATCTTGTCGCGCGAATTTGCCCTTTGGGTCTTCATCGATCCCTTCCCCCGCACCAGCCTAGGCGGAATTGACAAGACCGTCCAGACGGTACAGTAAGTTCGCCGTCATAATCGGGACCTGGCGTCGATAAGTGTCCCGCTATTCGGCTATTTTGCCGGACACCGGCCGAGGGGACAGTTCGTGAAGCGCTTCATCTCTATCACCGCAATTCTGCTTCTGCTCGCTCTGGTGTGCGTCGGCGTTGTCGGCTTCAACCTGTTCCGCGACAACGCTATCAAACAGTATTTCGCCACCATGAAGCCGCCGGCGACGACCGTATCGACGGTTGTCGTCAAGCCTTCCGACTGGACGCCGGGCGTCGAGGCGATCGGCACGGTACGCGCCGTGCGCGGTGTCGACCTTACCGTCGAGACCAGCGGCATCGTCAAGGACATCCTTTTCCATGCCAACCAGAAGGTGCCGGTCGATTCGGTCCTGCTGCAGCTCGACGATGCCGTCGAACGCGCGGATCTGGTCGCGGCCAAGGCGCAGTCCGTGTCCGACAAGACGGCGCTCGAACGCGCGCTGGAGCTGCAGCGGCGCGGCGTCGGAACGGATGCCACGCTCGACACCGCTCAAGCCGCTGCATCGGCCTCCGCCGCGCAGGTCAACAAGCTGCAGGCCGTGCTCGATCAGAAGCAGCTGACGGCGCCGTTCGCCGGCACCGTGGGCATCCCCAAGATCGACCTCGGCCAATATCTCTCGCCCGGCAACGCAGTGGTGACCTTGCAGGATCTGGACACCATGCGGGTCGATTTCTCGGTACCCGAACAGCAGCTGCCGCTGCTCAAGATAGGCCAGGCGGTGCGGCTCGGCCTCGGCGGCACCGGCGGCGGCGCCGACATGCCGTTTGCCGGCTCCATTCGCGGCATCGATCCCAAGATCGACGCTTCAAGCCGCCTGGTGTCCGTCCGCGGCGAGGTCGCCAACCCTGACGGCAAGCTGACGCCCGGCCAGTTCGTCCAGGTTCGCGTCGAGCTGCCGCAGGAGAAAAACATTCTGTCCTTGCCGCAGACGGCATTGACGTCGAGCCTCTATGGCGACTTCGTCTTCGTCGTCGTTCCGGCGAAGCCGGCGGAAGGCGCCCCAGCCGCGAAACCCGAGGAAAAGCCTGCCGCGGGGGCCGACGCAGCAAAGCCGGCGGCAGATGCAAAGCCGGCAGACGCGAAACCGGCTGCCGAAGACGCCGCGGCGAAGCCCGCGGACAAGCCGGCTGTCGACCCCGCGAAGCCCGCGGCAGAACCGGAAAAGCCGGCGCTCGTGCTGTCGCAGGTGTTCGTGAAGCCCGGCCGCCGCAACGACGGCATGGTCGAGATCATCGAGGGCATCAAGGCCGGTGACGAGGTCGTCACCGCCGGTCAGAACCGTCTCTTCAACGGCATGTCCGTCGCTGTCGACAACACCATTGACCCCAGCAAGTCGGCTAACCAGCAGGCTCAGCAATGAACTTTTCCGACATCTTCATTCGCCGGCCGGTCCTCTCCACCGTCCTCGCCTGCATGATCCTGCTCCTGGGTTTCCAGGGCATCTTCAACCTGTCGATCCGGCAGTATCCCAAGGTTGACGAGACGGCGATCACCATCACCACCGCCTATCCCGGCGCCAGCGCCGACCTGATCCAGGGCTTTATCTCCGCCCCGATCGCGCGGGCCGTCGCCTCGACCGAGAACATCGACTACGTCACCTCGTCCAGCCGGCCGTCTTCGAGCACTGTGGTCGTCCAGATGAAGCTCGGCTCCAATCCGGATGTCGCGCTCACCGAGGTCCTGTCGAAGGTGCAGGGCGTACGCGGCACCTTGCCGGATGCATCCAAGGACCCGGTCATCGTCAAGGGCACCGGCCAAGAGTTCGCGATGATGTACATCTCGATGCAGAATCCGAACATGAGCAAGGAGCAGCTCACCGAATATATCGAGCGCGTCGTGCGGCCCCGCATGTCGACGGTCGAAGGTGTCGCCGACGTGCAGATCTTCGGCGCCGAGGAATATTCGATGCGGGTCTGGATCGACCCGGTCAAGCTTGCTGCGCGTGGCGTCACCGCCGCCGAAGTGCTGGCGGCGATCAACAACTCCAACTTCCTGTCGGCGCCCGGCAACACCGAGAACGAATATGTCGTCTCCTCGATCACGGTTCGCTCGACGCTGCAGACGCCTGAGGCCTTTGCCGAGCTTCCGCTGCGCTCGACGGACGGCCAGGTGGTGCGCTTGCGCGACGTGGCGCGAGTCGAGCTTGCCGCCGAGAGCACCGACACGAGGGTGAGCTTCAATGGCAAGCCCGGCACCTTCCTCGCCATCTTCCCGACGCCGGCCGCCAACCCGCTGACAACGGCGGAGGCGATCCACAAGATCGTGCCTTTGATTCAAGAGACGCTGCCGAAAGGCATGACCATCGAAATCGTCTACGATTCCACCGAACAGATCAGCGCCTCGATCGATGAAGTGTTCAAGACCATCGCCGAAGCCGTCGCCATCGTCGTCGTGGTCATCCTGTTGTTCCTCGGCTCATTCCGCTCGGTGATGATGCCGATCGTGACCATCCCGCTGTCGCTGGTCGGCGTCTGCTTTCTTTTGTTTGCGGTCGGCTATTCGATCAACCTTCTGTCGCTGCTGGCCATGGTGCTGGCCATCGGCCTTGTCGTCGACGACGCTATCGTGGTGGTGGAGAACATTCATCGCCACATGGAGGAGGACCACATGTCGCCGATGCAGGCGGCCTTCAACGGCATGCGCGAGATTTTCTCCGCCATCGTGGCCATGACCATCACGCTCGCCGCCGTGTTCGCGCCGCTGGCCTTCACCGGCGGCCTGACCGGCGCGCTGTTCCGCGAGTTCGCGGTGACGCTCGCCGGTTCGGTGGTGCTGTCCGGCCTCATAGCCGTCACCATCACGCCGATGATGGCGGCGCGTCTGCTCAAGGCGGGATCGCACAGTCGCTTCCAGCGCGTCGTCGACGGAACCTTCAGCCGTGTCGAGCATGTCTATGAGCGGGCGGTCACCGCCTCCTTGAGAAATCGACCGGTGACACTGCTGATGGTCGTGGCGCTGGTTGCGCTCACCGGCTTCATGTTCACCAAGACCTCGAGCGAACTGGCGCCGGAAGAGGACCAGGGCTTCCTGTTGTCGATCGTGACGGCACCGCGCTACGCGACCTCGGACTACACCGAGACCTACGTCAACCAGATCCTCGGCCTGGTGAAGGACATTCCCGAAACCAGGGCGCAATTCTCTGCCGTTGCCTTTGGCGGCGCCACCAACGGCGCCTTTGTCGGCTTCGCCTTCAAGGATTGGGCCGAGCGCCAGCGCAACTCAAAGGAGCTTCAAGCCGATATCCAGGGACGCCTCGGCAAGGTGGCCGGCGTCGAGGCCTTCGTCTTCGCGCCGCCGACGCTGCCGGGCTCCGGCGGCGGCCTGCCGATCTCCATGGTGGTGCGCTCGACCGGTGGTTCCGCCGAGGTCTACGAGGCGGCCGAGCAGATTAAGAACAAGGCGCAGGCCTCCGGCCGCTTCATCGTCGTGCAAAACTCGATGTCCTTTGACGCTCCGCAGGTGACGGTGACCATCGACCGCGACCGCGCGGCGGCTCTCAACCTGCCGATCGCCGACATCGGCCAGACGCTGACGCTGCTGGTCGGCGGCGCCGAAGTGGCTCAGTTCGACCGCGACTCCAACAGCTACGACATCATCCCGCAGGTGCCGAAGGAATTCCGCGACAATCCCGAGAAGCTCGGCGAATATTTCGTGCGTAGCGTGACCGGCGAAATGGTGCCGCTTTCAGCGGTAGTGAAGATTTCGACCAACGCCGCGCCGGCCGCGATCGAGCAGTTCAACCAGCTGAACTCGGCGACGATATCAGCGCTGCCGCTTCCCGGCGTCACCACGGGCGACGGGCTGCAGACCCTGGAGAACCTTGCCAAGGAGAGCCTGCCCGATACCTTCTTCATCGATTATTCCGGCCAGTCCCGGCAGGAGAAGGAGCAGGGCAACACGATCCTTATCGCGTTCGCAGCCGCCGTAATCGTCATCTATCTGGTGCTGGCGGCGCAGTTCGAAAGCTTCCGCGACCCGCTGATCATCATGATGGCGGTGCCACTGTCGATCTTTGGCGCCATCGTGCCGCTCAATCTGGGGCTTGGAACGCTCAATATCTACACGCAGGTCGGCCTGATCACACTGATAGGTCTGATCACCAAGCATGGCATTCTTCTGGTCGAGTTCGCCAACCAGCAGCGCGAGCTGCATGGCATGAGGCGGCGCGATGCGATCGTCGCCTCGGCCAAGGTGCGCTTGCGGCCGATCCTGATGACGACAGCGGCGATGGCGCTCGGCGTCGTGCCGCTGATCGTGTCCAGTGGTGCTGGTGCGGCGGCGCGCTATTCGATGGGCCTCGTGATCTTCACCGGCATCCTGGTCGGAACCATGTTCACCCTGTTCGTGGTGCCGATGTTCTACACCTTCATCGCCAGCAAGGACCTGCCGCACCACGCCGAAAAGCCAGACCCGAAGCTGATGCCGGTGCACGCGGACTGAGCTGCGAACGGCGTTAGCGAACAAACGAAAAGAGGCCGGAAATTTCCGGCCTCTTTTTTGACTGGATTGATTTACCGCGAAGCTCTGATGGAGCTTCAGGCGGGAACTTGCGGTGCGGCATGACCTGGCCGGCTGCGCTGCACCATCGCTCCAAACGCAGTCTGCTACTTGACGATGACGATGCTGGTGTTGGTCGGGCCGAAGGTTTCGACCAACTGGTAGAAGTCGGCGGCATTGTCGGGATGCAGCCGCACGCAGCCATGCGACGCCGGCCGTCCCAGCCGCTTGATGGCGTTGGTCGCATGCACGGCGTAGCCGCCGCTGAAGAAGACCGAATGCGGCATCGGCGCGTTGTCGTATTTCTTCGAATGCCACATCTCGTGCATGCGGGTCGGCTTGAACGAGCCGGTCGGCGTGACATGCGCACTGTCGCCGGTCGAGACCTTCCAGGCGAAAGTCGGCCGGCCATCGACCAGCACTTCCATGGTCTGCTGCGACAGCGAAACACGCGCCACGATCTGGTTTGCCGCGGCATGGGCGGTGCTGTTGGCGGTGCCAAGCAGAAGCGCGGCGCCGCCGGCTGCGGCGGTGACGTTGATGAGTTTGGCGGAAATGGCTTTGTACATGATGGCTCCTCTTTGCCGGTCCTGCCGGCGTCAATTCGGTGGCCGCCTTATCCCCGCGCCATGTTTCAGACTGACTTCGCTGAGGCTCGTTTGTGTTTCGAATCTGTTTCCTCTGGTTAACAAGCAAGGTGGACAAGGGAAGCGTGCTCCGCCTTCGCTGCGCACTCCCGATCACGCACCGCGCCCCCAAACGAAAGTGCTGATGTCCTTATATGAAAGAAGATTGGCTTCGCTCGAAACCGACTTGCAACAAAGCGCGGCCTGGGCGGCATGATCTGGTTACAGGCTCGCGGCACAGTCATCCCAACGAGAACAGCCGGCGCCAACGAAAATGAGCATCAAATCGACCACCCTGTCCTGGCTCTTCAGGATAAGCATCGCCGCATTTGTCGTCGGCGGCATCGGCACAGTAGCCGGCACCCCGATGACGAAACTGGCGGTGATGAATTCGGGTGAGATTTCGACGCTGCATGCCGCGCTGTTCATAGCCTTGGTCTGGATTGTCTCCAGTCTGCGCATCAACCGTCTCAGGGCCCTCTGGCGGGTCGGCCTCGGGTTGAAGTGGATGCGCGGCCCCTCCGGCAACTTGCTGCCGAGAGGACCGAAGGCCCGCGTCGCAACGGGGGGCTCCGTGGGCGACGCGGGCACTTCGGGTTTATCCTGAAGCACCCGCGGTTCTGATTTTTGGGGACAACCGATGAAGACGAAATCTGCAGCCTCCGTGCTTTCGGTACTGCTCTATGCACAAGGCCTGCTCGGCTTTGCCGGTCTCGCCACGGTTCTCCTGAAGGACCGCGCGCATGCCGCCAGCGAAATCGTAGTCGCCAGCGAATTGCCGTCGGGACCATCGCTTCTGGTGGTGCGCTGACGCCTATGCATGGCGCCCGAGATTGCGCAGCTTTTTTGGGCGAGCCGAGGAACAATCCAGCCTCCCGACCCTCAGTCGGCGCGCTGCGTCGGCGGGTCGAACCGGTAGCCTGCGCCGCGTATAGTTGTGATGGTTTCGGTGTCGAGCTTGCGGCGCAGCCGCACGATGCGCGAATCGATCGAGCGGTCGAAGGCATCGGCATTTTCGGCGGGCGCCGCCGCAATGATGTCGTCGCGCGTCAGCACCTTGCGCGGGCTGGCCAGAAACAGCCTGAGCAGCGCCACCTGGCCCGGCGACAGCTGTTCTTCCGTACCCGAACGGTGCATGACGATGGCCGACCGCAAATCGACGGTGGCATTTTCCAGCACGATCAGTTCCTGGGCGGACCTGCCGCGCCGCGTCAGCAGGCCGCCGATGCGCGCGGCAAGCTCCCTGACATTGAGCGGACTTTCGACGACATCTGCGGCGCCAAGCTCGAGCGCCAGCACCTTGTCGACCAGATCGGCCGGCCGGCAGATCAGGATGAAATCCGGCGCCGCCTTCCCGTCCGCGCTCTGGCCGCCGCCATAACGCCTGAGCAGGTCCCGCCCCTCCGCCTGGCTGAGGCTGTCGCCGACGATGACGATATCGATGCCTCCGGCCGAAAGCAGGGATTCAGCTTCCCAGGGCTGCCGCGCCTCGCGCACGTCATGGCCGCGCCGGTCGAGATGATCGGCAAGATCGCCGGCCACCACATCGGCGACGGAAACCAGCGCGATGACGGATCGTGCAGCCATGTTTTTCTTCCCGTTCCCCCGCAACCGGATATGAGTGCTGGACATCATGTTTATACCCAATCTACTTTCCGCTGAAAGCGGGAGCGAGGCCATAGTGCGGGCACGGATTGTCATCGTCGAGGACGAGCCCGATCTCCGGGACGCGGTCGCCGAGTATCTCGGCGCCAACGGCTACGATGTGACCCAGGCCGGAAGCGCGGCCGAGGCGCGCGCCTTGCTGGAGACGGAATCGTTTCATTTGGCCATTCTCGACATCGCCATGCCGGGCGAGGACGGACTGTCGCTCGGCCGCTGGCTGCGCTCGAAAATACCGGTCGGCATCATCTATGCCACGGCTGCCGGCACCGCACTCGACCGCATTGTCGGGCTGGAGCTTGGCGCCGACGACTACATCGTCAAGCCCTACGAGTTGCGTGAGGTGCTGGCTCGTGTGCGCAGCGTGCTGCGCCGCGTTCCGCAGCCGAGCCCGCCCCAGGCGGCGAAGACACAAGCCGATGGCGGCCGCCGCCTGACCTTCGGCCCGTTCCAGGCCGACCTCGACGGCAGGCTTGTCACCGGCGCCAACGGCGCCGTCATCGACATGGCCAAGAGCGAGTTCGATGTGCTGGAGGTTTTCCTGACCCGCGCCAACCGGCTGTTGACGCGATCGGCGATCTCCGAGGCGATTGGTTTTGTCGAGGATCCTGAATCGTCGCGCGCCGTCGACATTCGCATCATGCGGCTGCGCAAGAAGATCGAAACCGATCCGGCCAATCCGAAATTTTTGCGCACAGTGCGCGGCGAAGGCTATATCTTCTCGCTGCCGACCGGTGACGGGCACTAGAGCAATTACAGGAAAAGTGTACGCGGTTTTCCGCCCGGAATTGCGTAAAAACAAAGAGATAGAGGCTTCTCCGTTTCCGTGAAACGGTGAAACGCTCTAGCAATTCCAGGAACAGTGCGTAGCGATTTCCGTTCGGGATTACATTGAAACATGGAGCGTTTCACCTTTTTCGTGAAATGCTCCATAGCTGCCTAATTCGACGGCCCTTTACTGATGGCTGACATGACCGCTGAACCAGCACCACGTATGGACCCGCAAGGCGCTCGCCAGAGCGCCGCGATGGCGGCTGTGCGCGTTGTCCGCCGGTTGCGCGATGCCGGCGACTGGCAGCGCGAGATGGAAACCATCCTCGAAACGCTCTGCAGCGCCATGAATTGCCAGCGCGGCATCCTGTTCAGGCTGCGCGAATTGCCCGGCCAGGGCTTCGCCCAATCGGTCGCCGCCTACTGGATCGATCCTCGCTTCGGCGGCGAACTGGCTTCGCCGACGGTGATCATGCAGTCGATCGTCGATACCGATCCGCTGCTGGAGCGGATTGGAGAGGACGAGCGGCAAGGCAAGATCTTCGCCGGCCATACGCGCGATCTCGACGGGTTCCTCAGGGCCGATTTCGAAAAGCAGCACATCAAGTCGTTCCTGTCGGTATCGGTGTTCGCGCACGGTCATCTGTGGGGCACGTTCGCGGTCAACGACTGCCTAAACGAGCGCGAATGGACCGAAGAGGAAGAGGCGACGATGCACATCATCGCGCTCGCCATCGGCGACGCCATCGAGCACTCGCCGTCCGACGCCCATGCCAGCGAAGTCATCCGCCGCACCATGCTGCAGGCGTCGCTCGACGCCATCATCGTCATCGACGAGACCGGCTCGATCATCGAATTCAATCCGGCCGCCGAAAAGATGTTCGGCTATCAGCGCAGCGACATCCTCGGCAAGGACCTGCTCGATACCGTGGTGCCGGAATATTACCGCAAGGGCTATGTCTCGGGCGCCGAATACATGTCTGGCCGCGGCGCGCCGATGGTTGGCCAACGGCTTGAGACCGTGACACAGAATGCGGCCGGCGAGGTGTTTCCCATCGAATTGACGGCGACCGAGATGCGGGTGGCTGACCGTCAGCTCATCTTCGGTTCGATCCGCGATCTGCGCGATAAGCTGCGCGCCGAAGAAGAGATCAACCGCCAGCGCGAAAAACTGCACCAGAACGAGAAGATGGCGGCGATGGGTTCACTGCTGGCCGGTGTTTCGCACGAGCTCAACAACCCGCTCGCCGTGGTCGTTGCGCAGTCGACGCTGCTGCATGAATTCGCCACCGACCCGCAGACCAAGGTTCGCGCCGAGAAAGTGCGCGCCGCTGCCGAGCGCTGCGGCCGCATCGTCAAAAGCTTCCTGTCGATGGTGCGCCTGCATCCGGCGGCGCAGGCCGAGACCGATCTCAACCAGGTGATCCGCGCCGCACTCGAAGTAACCGCCTATGGCGCACGCTCGAGCGGCATCATCATCGACACCGATTTCGCGCCCGGCCCGCTGCTGGCGATGGCCGATGCCGACCACGTCACGCAGGTGGCCGCCAATTTCCTGATCAACAGCCAACACGCTCTGGCCGGTATCGGCGGCGACCGCCTGATCAAGGTGCGGACATTCCGCAGCGATCGCGGCAACCCCGGGTTTTCGGTCGAGGACAACGGACCGGGCATTCCCGAGGCGATCCGCAGCCGCATCTTCGAATCCTATTTCACCACCAAGCCGGTCGGCGTCGGCACCGGCATCGGCCTGTCGATCTCGAAATCGATCGTCGAGCGCCACAACGGCAATATCTGGTTCGAGGAGGTGCTGCCGCGTGGCGCGCGCTTCGTCGTCCAGCTGCCGGTAATCACCGGCGGCGCGGCAGCAGCCGGCGACAGCCCGGCTCGTTCCAGCGGCTTGCGCCATGCGCTGATCATCGACGACGAACCCGACGTCGCCGGCTCCCTCTCCGACATCCTGGAACTGATGGGTATCAAGTCGCGGGTCGTGCCGGCCTGGACGTCGGCGGCGGCGACCTTGACCGGCCACATGCCGCCAGACATCGTCTTTTCCGACTTGCGCATGCCCGGCACCAGCGGCATTGCCATCTACCGCGAATTGCTCGCCGACAACCTGGCGCTGGCCAAACGCTTCGTGTTGGTAACCGGCGACCTGATCGGCGCCAAGGCCGAGATCGAAGCCTTGCCGGCGCCGCAGCGCCCGCAAATCCTGGAAAAGCCGTTCTCGACGCTGGACGTCCGCGGCGTACTCTCGGCAATAGCCGACCAGGTCGCCGCCGCCGGCTAAGTTTTCCGAAGCACCCACGTAGGGTCTATCGAGATTCGGGTCAGGCGGAGTCGAGAATGGTGGTTCCCGAGAACCGGAGCGGAGCGTACTTGAAGTACGCGAGCACCGGAAGCGCAGGGAACCTCCATGCGCAGGCCGGCCTCACCCGAATATCGATAGGCCCTAAAAAAGAGGCTCCCGACCGAGGGAAGCGGCGGGAGCCAAGAACGAGCGCGGGAGGAAGCGCTCGGGAGGTTCAGAAAACGTTGGGTGTCGTGGTCAGCGGCGCTGCGTTGGCGATCATGCGGACGGAACGCGCCTTGTGCACGCCGGACTGGGCGGCGATGACGCGCAGGCACTCCGCGCTCTCGGCGCCCCAGGCCTGACCCTGGCAGGCAAAATCGATTTCCGGCTCCGGCAGCCGGGCGGTCTTGATGGTGGTCGGCGCGCCCTGGACAACATTGGCCGGCGGGTTGAGCGAAGCAAAAGCCGGACCGGAAGCCGGTGTCAGGAACATGACGGCCAGAGCGCAGGCGCCCAGCATGGAGAACATCGCAACCGGATGGTCGCTGGCGCGCTGACGCAGTGCCAGTTTGGCGCGTCGTTCGTTGCTAGTGATCTCGACTTTCGTATGCATTGCTGCTCCCCTTCGTTTTCTTATGAAACGAACCTAAGCGCGCCTGGTAACGGGCGAATGATGCGCTTGGCTTGCCCGCGTAACAGGTTTGAAACAAGAAATTCGGGCATATCCGGACAGATCCGGTCATGTGCCGACGGCAAGATGCGTTTGCGAAGCTGTTTCATCCGGGCAATCAAATGTTGACGACAGGCGGGCCGCGAACGCACCAAGCCCGCTTCCTGTCGGCCGCACTATGAACAAGCTCACACTGCGGATCGAATTTGCGGACGCCAGGTATTTTCGTCTCGGAGCGGGCCGTGTTTGCAAGCTCGGCACGGCCAAATCCGCATGCCGGACAGCTATTTCACGCCCCCGGTTAACGCCCGGATATTCCGGGATTTTCTGGCTTTCAGCTGGTCCTGTTGTGCCGACTTGAAAAGTTGTGATTTCTACAAGCCATTGCATTTCAATGTAAAATATGGTTTTATTGAATGAGTATTCAATAAAAGAAGAGCTTTTTTATGAACCCGCATCTCCGTGACGTGGCGATCCCCAATGATTGGGACCGGCGGGGTCTGCCGGGCTGGAGTTATCACTCCGACGCGCTTCTCGAACTTGAGAAGGAATACGTCTTCCGCAACCATTGGCAGATCGCCGGCCATGTCTGCGACGTGCCGAATGCCGGCGACTATCTGACTATGGACGTGGTCGGCGAGCGGGCGCTCATCGTGCGCGGCAAGGACGGCGTCGTGCGCGCCTTCAACAACATGTGCCGGCATCGCGGCAGCCGCGTCGTCGCCGACAGCCAGGGCACCTGCAAGAACGCGCTGGTCTGCCCGTTCCATGGCTGGGTCTACAATCTCGACGGCACGCTGCGCGGCGCCGCCCGGCCGCGCTCCTTCCCCGAGCTCGACAAGACCGAATTCGGCCTGATGCCGCTCGACCTTGAGATATGGATGGGCTTCATCTTTGTCCGCTTTCGCAAGGGCGGCCCGCAGCCTTCGGTGGCCGAACTGTTGAAGCCGATCGAGGCCGAGATGGCACACTACAACGTGGCCGAGATGGTGCCGTCCTGGGGCATCTGGACACAGAAAACGCCGGTCAACTGGAAGTCGGTGCGCGACGTCGACAATGAAGGCTACCACGTCGCCATGGCGCATCCGGCGCTGCAGGATCTCTACGGCTCGACCTATTTCGACGAGCCGTTCATCAACGGCGTGTCGCGCTCGTTTGCCACCTACAATCCGCATGCCGGCCGGCGCTGGAGCGTGCGCGAATACATCAAGCTCACGCCCGATGCCTCACACCTGCCGGAGCATCTGCGCAGGGCCTGGATCTATTACGGCATCTTCCCCAACAACGCGCTGTCGATCATGCCGGAATCGGTGCAGTTCTATCAGGAGTTCCCGCTGTCGACCGGCGAGACGCTGCTGCGCGGCGCCATCTACCGCTACCCCGACGAGACCCGGGAACAGGCGGCCGCCCGCTATCTCGCCTACCGCATCGACCGCGATACCATGAACGAGGACGTGCAGCTTTCCGTCTGGTCAAACGAGTCCATGATCTCGGAGGCCTTCGAGGGTTTTTATCTCTCCGACCTCGAATACGGTGTGCGCACCCACCACGACCATCTGCGCAAGCAGATCCCGGTGCTGGGCCTGGAGACGGCGCCGGAGGAGAAGGACATGTGGAACCTCAATGAGGCTATGCGCTCGCAGGTGTAGGGGCGGAACTGCCAGTCACCCCTGCCACACGCCCTCTTTGCGCAGATCGTCCATGGTCCGCGAAATGCCTTCGCGCAGGATCGCCACCATGTCGTCGATCTGCTCTCGCGTGATGATCAGCGGCGGCGACATCACGCACATGTTGATCAGCGGCCGGACCAGGAGGCCGAGTTCGTGGCAATGCGCGTCGATGCGCTTGCCGACATCCTTGTCGAGCTGCAGCGGATCCTTGCTTTCGCGGTCGGCTACGCACTCGACGCAGCCCATCAGGCCCATGCCGCGGACTTCGCCAACCAGCGGCAGTTCCTCCAGCGTCTTCAACTGCGCCTGGAAATAGGGCGCGACATCGCGCGTGTGGGCCAGCACGCTGTCTTCCAGGATATCGAGGTTCTTCAGCGCCACCGCGCAGCCGATGGGATGACTGGTATAGGTCAGGCCATGGCCGAACATCGCATCGGGATGGTTGGAACGGCGCATTTCCTGAAGCAGCCGCTCCGAGATGATGACGCCGCCAAGCGGGAAATAGCCTGATGTAACGCCCTTGGCGAAGGTGATCATGTCGGGGTCGATGCCGAAGCCATCGCCGGAGGCAAAGACATGGCCGAGCCGCCCGAAGCCGGTCACCACCTCATCGGAGATATAGAGGATATCGTTGTCCCTGCAGATTTCGCGAATGCGCTTGAGATAGCCATCCGGCGGCACGACGACGCCGCCGGATGCCTGCACCGGTTCGCCGACGAAAGCACCGATCTTCTCTGCGCCGACGCGGGCGACCGCATCGCGAAACTGATAGACCAGGAAATCGCAGAAGGCGGCGATGTCAATGCCTTTCGGCCGCCGGAACGGGTCTGGCGAGGACAGTTTGACGACCAGATCGTCGGCGCCGTCCATCCAGTCGCGGTCGCGCGGCCGGCCGTTGAGCGAGGCCGACAGATAGGTCGAGCCGTGATAGGCGCCGCCGCGGCTGAGGATCAGCTTCTTTTCCGGCCGCCCGCGCACATTGTTGTAGAACTGCATGAAGCGCAGTGCCGTCTCGACAGCCGACGATCCGCCGGTGGTGAAGAAGGTATGGCTGAGATCGCCCGGCGCATGATCGGCGAGGCGCTTGGCGAGCTCGGCCGACGGCGCATTCATCGTATACCAGGGCGTGTTGTAGGACAGCATCATCGCCTGGTCGTACATCACCCTGGCCAGCTCCTCGCGGCGGTGGCCGACATTGATGCACCACATGCCGGCCGGCCCGTCGATCAGTCGCTTGCCTGTTACATCGGTGATGTAGATGCCATCGCCCTCGCCGATCAGCGCACGCGCTTCATTGCCGACCGAGCCGGCATAAGGCCAGGGCTGGATGAGATGGCGCTTGGCCAGCTCGACCGCATCGCCACCGTCAGCCATTTCCATCGCTCTTAGGTCTCTTGCAGCCGCCATCATTGCCTCGCATCGTCTGAGCGTAATTTCACCGGACAGAAAGCGAAGCGCCAAGGGCAGGAAAGCCGGCTTTCTTCACTTCATTTTGAATGTCCGTTCAATCAATATTACAGAAATAGCGCTTGATTTCAATGCACGGATGCGCTCATGATGAAAGAAAGCCGGCAAGCTTGAGCGCAACCAGCAAAGCGCGCTCCGCAAAAATTGGGAACAGGCAGCCGGCCCGGTCGATGGGAGCATCATGGCGGAACAGTTCGAGCCAGCAACCGAGATCACGCCCGGGTCGCTGCAATGACGGTAGCTGCCGAAGGGGTGCCCACGCGGCGCATGACGCGAGCAAGGCGAAACGCCCTTCTGCAGTCCGAGTCCGTCCAGGGCCTTGCCCTGATCAGCCCGACCTTGGTCTACGCTTTGATCCTGCTGCTGGTGCCGATCCTGGTGGTCTTCGCCCACTCCTTCTGGACGCAGAACTACCTCACCATCGACCATACATTCACGCTGGAGAATTATCGCATCGCGCTGACCGAGCCGATCTACCGCGATCTGCTCTGGCGCTCGCTCTGCATTTCGCTGACGGTGAGCTTTTTCACCGTCATCCTCGCCTATCCGATCGCCTATTTCATCTCGTTCCATGGCGGTCGCCACAAGAGCCTGTGGCTGTTCCTGATCACCATCCCGTTCTGGACCAGCTATCTCCTGCGCGTGATGTCATGGAAAGTCATCCTCGGCTATAATGGCGTGCTGAATTCCGGCCTGATGGGCCTCGGCATCATCGACGAACCATCGACCGCGCTACTCTACAATTCCAGCGCCGTCATCATCACGCTCACACACGCCTGGGCGGCCTTTGCCATCCTGCCGATCTTCGTTTCGCTCGAGAAGGTCGACCGCACCTTGGTCGAGGCTGCCACCGATCTTGGCGACGGCCCGCTGCGCTCCTTCCTGCGCGTGACGCTGCCGCTGTCGGCGCCGGGCGTCATCTCGGCCGCTCTCATCGTCATGATCCCCACCGTCGGCGACTACGTCACCGCAAGGCTGGTCGGCGGCAAGGATGGCGTGATGATCGCCAATGCCATCGAGTCGCAGTTTCACAAGGCCTCCAACTGGCCACTCGGCGCGGCACTGTCCGTGACCACCATGCTGGTCGTGACGCTGATGGCGGGCGCCACCGTGCTCATCATCCGCGCGCTGCAGAGGCTGGCGCGATGACGGCGAGGCGGCGCCTTTTTCCCGGCGGCTGGCTGTCCGCCTACGCCTTCCTCTACGTCGTCTTTCTCTATCTGCCGGTGATCTTCCTGCCGATCTTCTCGATCAACACCACGCCGACGCCAAAATTTCCTCTCACCGGCTATACGCTGAAATGGTACCAAGACCTGCCGAAGACGCCGGCGCTGCTTGACGCCGCCTGGAACAGCCTGATCGTCGGTATCTCGGCATCGGTGCTGGCGACGCTGCTCGGCATCCTCGCCGCCCGCTCGATCACCCGCTACCGCTATCCCGGCCGCCGCACAATCAATGGCCTGATCATGGCGCCGCTGGTGCTGCCGGAAATCATCCTCGCCATCTCCATGCTGCTGGTCATGCTGCAGTTAGGCCTGAGCCTGTCGCTGTTCACCGTCGTGCTCGGCCATGTCCTGATCTGCATTCCCTATTCGATGACGGTGCTGACCGCCGGTTTCGAGGGCTTTGACCGCAGCCTCGAAGAAGCCTCCGCCGATCTCGGCGAGAGTGCCTTCGGCACCTTCCGGCGGGTGACGCTACCGATGGTGGCGCCGGCGATCATTTCCAGCCTCCTGGTCTGCTTCACCATCTCGCTCGACGAGTTCGTCATCGCTTTCTTCCTGACCGGCACCGAGACGACGCTGCCGATCTATATCTGGGGCCAGTTGCGCTTTGCCGCCAAGCTGCCGGGTGTGTTGGCGCTGGGCACGCTGCTGCTGGTTGCCTCTTTCGTTTTGATGACCGTTGCCGAGATCCTGCGCCGCCATGCGGCCAGACGCACCCAGAGCGAGGGAGGCCTCTATGCCTGAGCAGTCCCGGGCCGAACGGCCTCAGGATGAGCCATCCAAGCAAGATAATTCCGAGCGGGCCCAATCTGATCGACCCCAAACCGACCGGGCAATGATCGAAATCCGCAGCGTTACCCGCAGCTATGGGGCGTTCAAGGCGCTCGACGACGCCTCGCTGACCATCAAGGAGGGCGAGTTCTTTTCGCTGCTCGGCCCTTCCGGCTGCGGCAAGACCACGCTGCTGCGCATGATTGCCGGTTTCGACAACCCGACCAGCGGCTCGATCTCGGTCGGCGGCCAGTCGATGGAAGGCATCCCGGCCAACCGCCGGCCGACCAACATGGTATTCCAGAGTTATGCCATCTTCCCGCATCTCAATGTCGAGCAGAATGTCGCCTATGGGCTGAAACGGCTCAGGCTGGGAGGAACGGAAGAAAAGCGCCGCGTCGAGGAAGCGCTGGCGCAGGTGTCGCTCACCGGCCTCGGCAAACGCCTCGCCACCGAGCTTTCCGGCGGCCAGCGCCAGCGCGTGGCGCTCGCCCGCGCCTTGGTGATGCGGCCCAAGGTGCTGCTGCTCGACGAGCCGCTGTCGGCTCTCGACAAGAAATTGCGCGAGCAGATGCAGCTCGAACTGCGCCGCCTGCAGCAGGCGGTCGGCATCACCTTCGTGCTGGTCACCCATGACCAGTATGAGGCGCTCGCTATGTCCGACCGCATCGCCGTAATGTTCGGCGGCAAGATCGCCCAGGTCGCCTCGCCCAAGGAAATCTACCAGCGGCCGGTCAACCGCCAGGTCGCCGATTTCCTCGGCGGCATGAATTTCGTAAAAGCGCAGATCGTCGAGGAGAGCAGCGCCTCGCTGGTCGTCGACACGCTGGGCTTCGGCCGGGTCAGGACCGACAAGCCGAAGGCCTTCGTGCGCAATGGCGGCGGCGCCACTCTGGGCATCAGGCCGGAGCGATTGCGCGTGCTGTGGGACAATGCGACGGCGAAATTCGAAGTGGCCGGCAAGGTGGTCGAACGCCACTATTTTGGCGAGATCACCCACCTGATCGTCGAGATACCCGGATTGGAAAAGCCACTGTCGGTCACCGAGACCAACGACTTCGGCGCCGACGATATCCCCGTCGGCACTTCGATCCGCCTCGGCTACGATCCGGAGGCCTTGGTGGCGATGGCGGACTGAGCATGATCCCGAAAAGTGGAAACCGGATTCGGAATAAGATCATGCTCCACTAAGAATTTTAAGTTCCGTCGCGATCTGTTTGGCTGCGATCCGCCCCATCACGATGGCGCCTTCGACATAGCCCGGGAATGACGGCGACAGTTCCGACGATGCGAAATGAACAGGATCTGCGCCGGCACGGATCGTGCGCTCGGCATCCCGTGCCGTCACATCGACAATAAGGTCGCTGTAGGCGCCGCCGCTCCAGCGGTCATCGATCCAGTCCCGCTGGCTGAAATCGATAATATCGGCCGCCTCCGGGCCAAGGGCATCAACGAGCCTTGCCGTGACCTCCGCACGCAGCGCCGCGTCCGCGAGCGGACGCCAACGCAACGCCAGTGGTCCGCCGACGAAGACGACCAGCGCGGCATGTTGCGCATCCTTGCTGGCGTCACAGGCGAACAGGCCCGGCAGGTCGCGCCACATCACCATGCCGCACAGGTCGCGCTCGCGCCAGAACGGCGTGGGATAGCGCACCAGGATCTTGATCACCGCACCGCTTTCCCAGACGCCGAGCGCCTTTGCGAGAGCCGGCGGCAGAGCGGGCGCGAAATCCAGCTTCGCGGCCGTCGCCGGCGGCAGCGCGACCAGCACTTTTCGCGCTTCGATGGCGCTGCTTGCCGAGACGGCACGAACCCCTTGCGGCCCGTGCTCGATGCGCGTAACCGGCTCGTTCAGCCAAACCCTGTCGCCGAGATCTCCCGCCATGTCCTCGGCCAGCGACTGCATGGTTTCGAGCAGCGAATATTGCAGCTCGGGCACCTCGTTGGTGATGCGGCGGTCATTGTCGATGAGGTACCACAGCGGCACCTTGTCCATCGCCAGGCACCACAGGCCTTCGATCATCGAGCGGAAAGCCGTCTTGGCGTCAGTGGGATCATGCTGGCGTTCGAGCCAGGCGGCAGCGCTCATGCCGGCGATCGAGGGATCGTCCGGCTCGATCGCATTCATCCGCTCGCGGATTGCCATCGCGCCATGATAGGACCGTTCGGCCTCTTCGACCGACAGCGATGGATGGGTGATGAAATCGCCATTCACATAGGTTTCGACGAAGGCCTTGCCACGGGACGCGGCCAGCGCCGTCACCTCCGGCATGTCTTCGCAGAAAAACTGGCCGCCGCTGTCGATGCGCTCGCCAAGCCCGTTGCGAATAGCCTCGACCCTGCCGCCGACGCGGTCGCGTGCCTCGAGCAGCACGACATCGATGCCGGCCTTTCTGAGCTCAAGTGCAGCCGACAGGCCGGTGAAACCGGCGCCGACGATGACGACATCGGTTCTTTCAGTCCTGTCGCTCAATAGCCGGCCTTGATCTTCTCGAATTCCGTGACCATGCGCTGCTTGAGCTCAGGCGGCACCGGCTGCTGGAACAGCGTCTTGTCCAAGAACTTGTCGAGATTGTCGAAGCCACGGTCGCTCAGCACCTGATGGTCGATCGCGGCCATCCCGGCGCTGTTGCCGTGGCCGTAGCCGAAGGTCTTGACCAAGTAATCGGACACGGCATGCGCGTTGACCGCACTGAGGAAATCATAGGCCTGGTCGAGCTTGCCCGGCGCATCCTTCATCAGCACATAGCCGCACACCCAGGTGGATATGCCTTCCCTCGTGTCGCGGTTCATGGCGATCGGCATGCCTTGGCCCTTGAGCGTCACGAAGGTCTCATTCCAGCCCCAGACGAGGTCGACCTCATTGCCGGTAAAGGCCTGGTTGAGGTCGGTGTCGTCGGTCCAGTAAAAGCGGACGTTCTTGTGGACGTCACGCAGGAAGGCGGACGCCTCCTGGAACTGCGCGTCGGTCATCTTGGTCCAGTCCTTGAGGCCGATGACCAGGCTGGCCAGCGCATAGGCGTCATCGACATTGTCGCCGATGGTGACGCGGCCCTTGAATTTGGGATCGGCGAAAATCTTCAGCGACTGCGCTTCCTCCGCCGTGACCTTGTCGGTGCGGTAGAGCAGCGAAGTGTTGCCCCAGTCGAACGGCATGAACCAGGCCTTGCCGTCGGCGGTGACGGCGAGATCCTTCATCGCCATGATGCCGGGATTGAGATCCTGCCAGCCGGCGATCCGGGAGGTGTCGAGCGGCTGCAGAATGCCGGCCGCGCGCCACTTGGTCACGCTTTGCGAGCAGGGGTGGGCGATGTCGGCCTTGAAGCCGGCGCGCATCTTCTGGAACGCTTCCTCCTCGTCGCCGAAGAAAGCAAAGGTCGGCTCGGCGCCGTATTTGGCGGTGTAGTCGGGGTGCAGCAACGGATCTTCATAACCCGACCAGTCGAACACGACGAGGTCTCCGCCGCCTTCGGCATAAGCAAGCACGGCGCCTGCGCCGACCGTAAGGGCGGCAGCAAGAGCAAGGCGGCGAAGCATGGAATTCATGGCGCGAAACTCCTCATCGCGAAAAGCGGCCGGGCGACGTTACGGAATTTCAGCGGCCTTGGCGAGACCGTCTGCCCGGCGCACTGACAGGCAGACGGAGGAAGCCGGACAGAGCTTTAGTACCCCGCCTTGATCTTCTCGAATTCGGCGATCATCTTGAGCTTGAGCGACGACGGCACGGGCGATTGGAACAGGGTCTTGTCGACGAATCTCTGCACATCGTCATAGCCCTTTTCTTTCAGGATCGCCGGGTCGACGCCGGCCATGCCCTTGGCGTTGGCCTGGCCATAACCCCAGTCCTTGACCAGCACCTTGGCGGTCTCGGGATCGTTGATCGCGTTGAGGTAGTCATAGGCCTTGTCGACATTGCCGGGTGCGTCCTTGAACAGCACGTAGCCGCAGACCCAGGTCGAGATGCCTTCGTCCGTATCCTTCTTGGACTTGATCGGCACACCGGCAGCGACGGATTGTACCGTGGCATCGTTCCATGCCCAGGCGAGATCGACCTCGCCGCCGCTCAGCAACTGGACGACGTCCGTGGTATCGGTCCAGTAGGAGCGGACATTCTTGTGCACCTGGCGCAGGAAGTCGGACGCCTGCTTGAACTGGTCGTCCGTCATCTTGGTCCAGTCCTTGAGCCCCATGGCAAGGCTGGCCAGCGCATAGGCGTCGTCGACATTGTCGCCGATCGAGACCCGCCCCTTGAACTTGGGATCGGCGAAGGCCTTCAGCGACTGCACATCCTTCGCGTCGATCTTGTCGGAGTTGTAGGTGAGCTGGGTGTTGCCCCAGTCCCACGGCATGAACCAGGCCTTGCCGTCCGAAGTGGTGGCCAGATCCTTCATCGCCATGATGCCGGGATTGAGATCCTTCCAGCCGGTGATCCTCGAGGTGTCGAGCGGCTGCAGCAGCCCCGCCTCGCGCCACTTTGTCACGCTCTGCGAGCAGGGATGACCAAGATCGGCCTTGAAGCCGGAGCGCACTTTTTCGAAGGCTTCGTCCTCGTCGCCGAAGAAGGCGAAGGTCGGCGAGTCGCCGTTCTTCTCGGCATATTTGGGGTGGAAGCTCGGGTCCTCATAGCCGGACCAGTCGAACACGATCAGGTCCTTGTCGGCGGGGACCGCAATCGCCGCGGCCGAACCAGCCAGCGTCGCCGTCAGCGCCAATGTCAGTGTCAGGCGTCGGGCTATTCTTTTCATGCTGTTCCATCCTCTTTGTTTCTGATTGTTCGCTCCGGCTTGGATCCGCCGGTTGTTGTCAACGTCCGCTGTCCGGCGGGTAGTGCTTCGGAAAGGCGGCCGACAGGAATTCGTTTGCCGCCTGTAGCGCGCTCTCACGGGTGACGTCCTCGGTCCCCATCATCAGCCGCAGCCACAAGCCCTCCAGCATGGCGCTGAGCGCCAGCGCCATGACCTGCGGCTCATAGCCATAACCACCGCCCTGCTTGAGCGTGGCACAGAGGTCGATGAAGATCTTCTGGTAGGCCGCGTCGCGCGCGCCGCACAGCGCCTGGTAGGTCGGCCGCGACTTGGCCTCGCCCCAGAACGCGCACCACGCCGCGAGCTTGCGCTTGTTGCAGATCGAACGGTCGAAATCGGCGGCGACCAGCGCCCGCAGCTGCCGGGCTGGATCCTCGCCGGCCTTGGTCAGCGCGACGCGCCAATGCGCCGCATATTCGTCGGCCATATAGGCCAGGGTGGCGACGAGCAGCTTCTCCTTGCTCTCGAAATGGAAGTTGACGATGCCGCGCGACAGGCCGGCGCCGTCAGCGACATCGGCCATCGTCGTTTCCGAATAACCGCGCTTGGCCAGCGAATCGATGGTCGCTTCGATCAGCTGCTGTTGCCTGACCTCCTTCGACGCCTTGCGGCCGCGTTTTTCCGGCTCGGTTTTTCCAGACGTGTCGGAGGATCGCTCTTCGCGCGCTGCAGCTTTCATCGGTGCCGTCATGCTCCACATTGCCGGCTATCCCACCACAGCCGGCTTCCACCCGCGAAGATGAGTGGGACGGTGCTCGCCACTGTCAAGCACCTTCTGCATGGCTTCCCAGGTCTTGATGTTCTTGTCGACATAGGCCGCTCCGACCGCGACTGCCGCCGTCTCGTAGAGCGGGCCTTTCAGCCTTTCCAGCTCGCCGCGTGCGACCTCGCGGTACCAAGAATTGCGGTCCTTCACAGTGACATCGGCAAAGCCGGCGCTGCGCATCGCTTGCGCATAGCGTGCCGGCGAGGCCATGGCGAAGGACAGGCCTTCGGCCGCGACATAGGCCTTCATCTCAGATGACGGCTCGCCGTCATGGCCGATCAGCCAGTCGGAGGCGGCAAGGACGCCGCCCGGCTTCAGCACGCGGAAGATTTCCGCAAACAGCGCGTCCTTGTCGGACACGTGCACCAGCGCATCCTTGGAGAAGACGACATCGAACGAAGCGTCGGCAAAAGGCAGCGGCCCCGGCGGCGCCTGGACGAAGCTGGCGCGGTCTGAAAGCCCTCGTGCAGCGGCATGCTTTCTGGCCGCCTCGATCACCGGCCGCTCGATGTCGAAGCCGGTGGCATGAGCAGCACCGTGGCGCTCCACCAGATGCAGCGCGATGCCGCCGGAGCCGCAGCCGATGTCGAGGATCGTCTTGCCCCTGAGCGACAGCCCTTCGACCACCCGGTCGACCTCGTCTGGTCCGCCCGGCGACAGATAGCCCTCGCCCCACAGCGCCTCGAGGAAGCGGATCGCGGCGTCGTCATATTCCGGCTCGCCATCTGCCGTTTCGATCATCAGACCTTAAGTCCCGTCAGCCGAATTGCGCAGGTTCGAATGCCGGCAAAGCGTAGCGTATTAACAGGAAAACGCAATATCATTTGTTGAACATTCATTCAGAACGGCTGGACAGAATAGCCGCTGCCGTGCCAAATTCCGCGCATTCGGCGACAAATCACGCGAAAATGAAGGGTCGAGCACCATGAAGGCTGGGCGCGAATGAAAGCTTGGGATGCGATCGTCATCGGCGGCGGACACAACGGCCTGGTCAACGCCTGCTATTTGCAACGCGCCGGGCTCGACGTGCTGGTGGTGGAAAAGAACGACTGGGTCGGCGGCGCCGCCACCAGCCGCGAGCTGACGCCGGGCTTCCTCTACTCCAACTGCTCCTATGTCTGCTCGCTGTTTCGCCCCGAGATCATGCGCGACCTCGAACTGCCGCGTTTCGGCTTGCAGGTTATTTCCTATGAGGGCGGCGCCGTGTTCACCCGCGACGGCGACTACCTCGCCAACTACCGTGACCACGATGCGCACCGGCGCGAATTCGCCCGCTTCTCCAGGCGCGACGCGGAGGCCTATGACCGCTATTCGCGCGACGTGACGCGGCAGTGCCGTTTCATCCAGCCGCTGCTGATGCGCACCGCACCGGACCCGGCCAGTCTCAAGCCGCGCGACCTCGGAGAGCTTCTCTATCTCGGCAAGAAATTCGTCGGCCTGTCATCAGAAGAAATGGCGCTGACGCTGCGCTTCTGGACCATGTCGATCTCGGAATTCCTCGACGAATATTTTGAGACCGATGTCATCAAGGCGAACTTCGCTTTGTCCGGCATTATCGGTACCGCGCTCGGGCCGATGTCGCCCGGCACAGCCTACGTGCTGCTGCACCATTATATGGGTGAGGTCGACGGCTCGGTCGGCGCCTGGGGCTATGCGCGCGGCGGCATGGGCGCCGTCACCAAGGCGCTCGCCGCTTCCTTCAAGGCGTCCGGCGGCGCTATCCGCACCGGCGCCGAGGTCGACCATGTGCTGGTGAGCCGAGGCAAGGCCAAGGGCGTGGTGCTGGCCGGCGGCGAGGAGGTCTACGGCAAGCTCGTCGTCTCCAACGCCGACGTCAAACGCACATTCCTGAAACTGGTCGAGGAGAAGGAACTGCCCGACATTTTCCTGCGGCGGGTCAGGAACTTCAAGATCCGCGGCTCCTCCGGCAAGGTCAACATCGCGCTGGATTCTCTGCCGGAATTCCCGGCACTGCCGAAGGATTCACCCGTTTATCGCGGCGACATGCATTTCACCGATTCCATGGAGCGCATGGAGCGCGCCTATGACGACTGGAAGGTCGGTCGCTGGTCGGCCGACCCATTCCTCGACATGGTCATCCCAACGACGCTCGACCCGACCATGGCGCCGCCGGGCAAGCATTTCATGAGCTGCTTCGTGCAGTACGCACCGCCCAAGGTGAAGGGCCGGGACTGGACCGATGCCGACCGCGACGGTTTCGCTGAAAGCGTGGTTGCGCAGATCGCGGAATACTCGCCAGGCTTCCGCGACCGCATCGTCCATATGGAGGTGCGCACGCCGCGCGAGATCGAAGCCGAGGTCGGCCTCACCGAAGGCAACATCTTTCAGGGCGAGCTGACCTTCGACCAGTTGCTGTTCAACCGGCCGGTGCCGGGCTACGCACAATACCGCTCGCCGGTCGGCGGGCTCTATATGTGCGGCTCCTCGACACATCCCGGCGGCGGCGTCATGGGCGCACCCGGCCGCAATGCGGCAGCCGAGATCCTGCGCGACCTCGCCAAATCGACCTCCCATATGAGCCCGGCCCATGACGTCATTTGATGCCATTATCATTGGCGGTGGCCACAACGGCCTTGTCGCTGCCGCCACTCTAGCGAAAGCCGGCCGCAAGGTGCTGGTGCTGGAAGCGGCCGGCGATGTCGGCGGCGCGGCGCGCACCGAAGAGTTTGCGCCGGGTTTTCGGGTCTCCTCGATCGCGCATGTGCTGAACCGCCTGCACCCCGACGTGGTGAAGACATTGGAGCTGGAGAAACACGGGCTGCAGGTCACCCGTACAGACTTCATGCCGTCAGTCGCCTTGGCGAGGGACGGCCCGCCGCTTGTCCTGCATGGCGCCTATGGCGAAGTGCTGACCAGCTCCACTCCGTCCGAGCAGTCCGCCTGGAAGGAATTGCGCGCGCAACTCATGCGCTATGCCGGCATCCTGAAACCGTTCCTGTCGCGGCGCCCGCCCGATCTCGGTGGCATGTCCCTGCTTGAAACCGCAGCGCTCGGCCAGACGGCCGTGGCGCTGAAAAAGCTCGGCAAGGAAGACATGCGCGATTTCCTGCGGGTGCTCCTGTTGAACGTCGCCGACCTGCTCGACGAACAGCTTGCCGATCTCAGGCTGAAGGGCCTGCTTGCCTTCGACGCCACGCTTGGCAGCCACCTCGGCCCGCGTTCGCCCACCTCGCTGCTTGGCCTCTATTACCGGCTGGCCGGCGAGACTGACGGTGCGGCCGGGGCACAGATGCTGCCGAAAGGTGGTATGGGTGCGGTCGTTGCCGCCATTCGCGCGGCGGCGGAGAAAGCCGGCGTCACCATCCGCACGGCAGCGCCCGTGGCCAGAATAGTCGTCGAGAAAGGGCGCGCCCTCGGCGTGACCCTCGACGGCGGCGAGGTGCTGCACGCCAGAACGATCGTCTCCGCCATCAACCCGGCGACGACCATGCTCGATCTCGTCGGCCCGCGCGAGATCGACACGGGTTTCGTGCGCAAGGTAAAGAACATCCGCATGAGGGGCGACGCGGCGAAGCTCCATCTGGCGCTCGAACGGCAACCGCAATTTTCCGGCGTCGGCGCCGATAATCACAAGGGCCGTCTGGTCATCGCGCCCTCGGCCGACCATGTCGAGCGCGCCTTCAACCCGTCAAAATATGGCGAGTTCTCAGCCGAACCGGTGATGGAGATCACACTGCCCTCGCTCTCCGACCCGTCGCTCGCGCCAAGCGGCGCCTGCGTGCTGTCGGCGATCGTGCAATACGCGCCTTATGCGCTGAAAGAGGGTTGGGATGCCGGCAAGCCGAAATTCCTCAAGGCTGTTATGGCGCAGCTCGAAGCGTACGCCCCCGGTATCGGCAAGTCCGTGCTGCATGCCGAGCTTTTGACGCCAGCCGATATCGAAGCCAATTGCCGCATGCCGGGCGGCCATTGGCACCACGGCGAATTGCAGGCCGACCAGATGTTGATGTCGCGGCCCGTCTCCGGCTGGTCGGGCTACGACACGCCGATCGAGGGGCTGTTCCTCGCCGGCGCCGGTTCGCATCCGGGCGGCGGCGTTTCGGGTGCTCCCGGTTTGAATGCGGCGCGGCGCATCATCGCGACGAAGGGATGATCGGATGTTTCAGCCAGTCAACGCCGCACTTTACGGCGAAGGAATGCCGTCATGACGAGTCCGATCAACAACGCCGCCCGCACCACAGCGCAGTCGCATTTCCGCACACTGCGTCTCGGCACGCCGTTCCAGCCGCGCATCGATGCGCTGGCCAAAACTCAGGACTGGTACAATTGGGCCGGCTATCGCGCGCCGCATTCGCTGTGGGACGAGGAACTCGAATATTTCGCCATCCGCAGCCAGGCGGCTTTGTTCGACATCTCGCCGATGACCAAATACCGCATCGAGGGGCCGGATGCCGAAGCCTTCCTCGATCGCGTCACGCTGCGCGATGTCACCAAGCTGAAACCGGGCCGCGTCCACTACACCGCATGGTGCGACGACGAAGGTTTTGTCCTCGATGACGGCACGCTGTTCCGGCTGTCGCCGACCCGCTTCCGCCTGTGTTCGCAGGAGCGGCACCTGCCCTGGCTGCTCGACAGCGCCATCGGTTTCGAAGTGACCGTCGAAGAAGAGACTGAAAGCGTCGCTGGTCTCGCTCTGCAAGGCCCAACCTCCTTCGCCGTGCTGCGCGAGGCCGGCTTTGCCGGCGTTGAAAAACTCAAAGTGTTCGATCTCGCCGAGTTCCCGCATGACGGTAGCACCGTCACCATCTCACGCACCGGCTTCACCGGCGATCTCGGCTACGAACTGTTCGTGCCGGCCGAAAAAGCGCTCAGCCTCTGGGACCGCCTGATGACGGCAGGCGAACTGCGCGGCATCCGCGCCATCGGCTACGCCGCCCTCAACCGCGCCCGGCTGGAAGCCGGCCTCATCGTCGCCAATGCCGACTTCACCACCGCCGAGCATGCCATTCGCGCCGACCGTCTGCGCATGCCGGTCGTGTTCGGTCTCGGCTTTATGGTCGATTTGGGAAAAGGCCATTTCAATGGCCGCCGCGCCATGCTCGAAGCGCGCGCCAAACGCAAGCTGCGCCACATGCTGGTCGGGCTGGAGATCGAAGGCAACATCCCGGCCGAGCACGCCATCGTCTACCACAAGAAGCATCAGGAGGTCGGGCTGGTCAGCGCCGCCATCTGGTCGCCGATGGCCAAGCGCAATATCGCCATCGCCTCGCTGACGCGTCCCTATGGTGATACGATGGTGGAAGACCTCTGGGTCGAGATCTACGCCATGCGCGAGTTGCAGTACCAGAAGCTGATGAAGCGGGCCAAGGTGGTGGCCCGTCCTTTCATCAAGCTCGACCGCCGCACCGCCAATCCGCCGGCGGATTTCTGATCATGGCCGACGAACCGGATGATGAGACGGAAGCCGCCGAACAGTGGCAGCTGGTCAACACGCCGCTCGGCGAAAAATGGTCGGGTCGCGCCCGCTATGCCGCCGCCATGTACTTCTACAAGCGCGGCGAAATGAGCGCCGAGACGCTCGAAGTCTACCGCATCTGCGCGCGGCTGGACTGGGAGAACCCGCTGCCGATGATCAGGGATCGCGGCGGCCAGGATTGGCTGAAGCGCATGGGCGCTTAAGCCTCAGCCTATGGTTCTTTCGAGAACGCTCAGCCAGTTGCGATAGGCTATCTTCTCGATCAACGCGCGTCCGAAACCGCGCGCGGCCAGCGCATCTATCAGCTTCGGCAGACCGGCAACGTCGCCGATGACGGCCGGAATCATCGCCCCGTCGAAATCCGAGCCGAGACCGACGCCGTCCTCGCCCAGCGCCTGCAGCAGCGAGTCGACATGGCGCACCATGATGTCGAGGCTGGTGTCCGAATTCATCCGTCCGTCTTCACGCAGGAAGCCGGTGGCGAAGTTGAGCCCGACCATGCCGCCGGTCTCGCGGATAGCGCCGAGCTGCCAGTCCGTCAGGTTGCGCGAATGGGTGCACAGCGCATGCACGTTGGAATGAGTGGCGACCAGCGGCGCATCGCTGAGCGCGGCGACATCGCGAAAGCCCTTTTCGTTGAGATGTGACAGGTCGACCATGATCTTGAGCTGATTGCAGGCCTTGACCAGCGCCTTGCCGGCATCGGTCAGCCCCGGTCCGGTATCGGGCGACGACGGAAAGCGGAACGGGACGCCATGGCCGAAGGCGTTGGGTCGGCTCCAGACAATGCCGAGCGAGCGCAGGCCGGCTTCGTAGAGCACGTCGAGCAAGGTAAGTTCGGGATCGATCGCCTCGACGCCTTCAATATGAAACACCGCCGCGATCGAACCTTTCGCCATCGCCTCGCGAATGTCACCGGCACTGCGGCAGACGGTCAGCGCCCCCGCTCGCTCCAGCCGAAACAGGATCGAGGCCATGCCGATGGTGGAATTGAGCGCATCAGCGCGTGGCAGTTCCGGCGGCAATGGCTCATTGTCGCTCGGCGCCGGCGGCACCGCAGAGCGTTTGCTCTTCTCGACCGGCGGCGGGAAGATCGCGAACATGCCGCCGGCAAAGCCGCCCTTCTTGGCGCGCGGCAGATCTATATGACCGCCCTGCGTCCCCTCGATGAACAGCTTTTCGACGTCGGTGTCTTTCGACTGGTACAGTCGCAGCAGCGTGTCGTTGTGGCCGTCGAAGACGGGGACGAGATCGGATTCGGTCATCAGGAAGCCATTCGGTCAGTTGGCAGGAGCGGACGAACCGCAGCGAACTGTGTACTTAGGCAAGAAGGCCGAACTGCGCAAATGCCAGAGAGGCGTTCGCTCTTGTGGCTGAGCGACTCCGACCACCTGCCGGGTCCCCGCTGCTTCGCAGCGTCCCGGCGTTCGCCGGCCTTTCATCGTGCCACCGGCACGATGAATTCGCCTTCGGCGACCGGCAACTCACCCCACAAGGGGAGAAGGGAAAAAGGTCTATTGCTTCAGCACATCCGCCCATTCCGGATGGCGGCGGAACTGGGCGTTGGCGAAGGGGCAGAGCGGGATGATCTTCTTGCCCACTGCCCGCGCGTCCTCGACGGCGCGTGTGACAAGCCGAAGGCCGGCGCCCTGGCCGCGAAACACGTCCGGCACTTCGGTGTGATCGATGATGATCTGGTGCTCGCCGACCTTGGTGAAGGTCATTTCCGCCTCGGCGCCGCCGGGTCCGCGCAGCACATAACGTCCCTTCGAGCCGCGGTCCTCGAGTTCGATCTCAGGCAATTCGTCAGGCATCGCTTGCTCCTTCAACCGGCGCATCGGCAAAAAGCCGCCTCGCCGCTTCGATCTCGTTTGGTCGAATTTCGTGGCCGCCATCGTGCCACTCCACTGTGACATCGGCGCCATCGGCGCGCAAATAGGCCTCCAGCCGGGATGTCAGGTTGGGCGGGCAGATCGGGTCGCGCTTGCCGGCGGTGACCAGGATGCGGCGTCCGGCAAGGCTGCCCTGCACCTGCGGTTCGAACGGGATCAGCGGGTGCATCAGCACCGCCGCATCGAACAGCTCGGGCGCGGCGAACATTACGGACGCCAGGATGTTGGCGCCGTTGGAATAGCCGAGACCCAAGACCGAAGATGGCCTTGCCGCTGCCACCTGCGCCTTGATGAAACCGGCCATCTTGGCGGTCGCCCGCGCGAGGTCGTCCATGTCGTAGACGCCCTCGCCGGTGCGGCGGAAGAAACGCGCCGCACCATGCTCGGAAACATCGCCGCGCGGCGATACGATCGTCGCCTGTGGCGCGAGGTCGCGCCCGAGCGACAGCAGCTGGCTCTCGTCCGCGCCGGTGCCGTGAAAGACGAAGAGCAGCGGGCCGCCGGGCGAACCCGGCAGCGCCTTATGGATGTAAGCTTCCTTGCTCATCGTCTCAGCCTTCCAGCTTCTGCAGATGCTCTTCAAGATAGGGCCGCAGATGCTGGTGCTGCGTCGGCAGTTTCAGGGCTTCGCCGAGATGGGCGGTGTCCTCGTCGCGGTCGAAGCCCGGCTCATTGGTGGCGACTTCGAACAGCACGCCGCCCGGCGTTCGGAAGTAGATCGCCCAGAAATAGTCGCGGTCGATCACCGGCGTCACGCCATAACCCGTATCGATCAGCGCCTTGCGCACTTCGAGCTGCTGGGCGCGGTTCTCCACCGCGAAGGCGACATGGTGGACCGAGCCGGCGCCGAGATTGGCAAAGCCCGCGGTAGGAAGCGATTCGATATCGACGACATCAGCGCCGTTGCCGTTCTTGATGGCGAGCCGGCTGACACTGCCGGACTTGTCCACTTGCTCATAGCCCATGAACTTCAACAGCTCTTCCGTGGCGCCACCATCCTTCAATCTGAGCGAGACCGAGTGGAAGCCGCGTATCGCCTCATCAGCGGGAATGCCGCCTTTCAACCATGGCGCGCGGCTGTCCGCCTTGTCTTCGACCAGCGCGAAACCGTCGCCGTCGGGACCGGCGAAGGCCAGCCGCTTCTCGCCGAACGTCTCTTCGCGGGAGACACCCGCAACGCCTTCATCGGCGAAGCGCTTTTCCCAATAGCCGAGCGTGCCGGCCGGCACCGAATAGGCCGTGGTACCGACTTCCCCGACGCCATGGCGGCCCCTGGCAATGTCCGGGAACGGAAAATAGGTCATCACCGAGCCGGGCGTACCGTGCTCGTCACCATAATAGAGGTGATAGACATCTGGCGCGTCGAAGTTGACGGTCTTCTTGACCCGGCGCAGGCCGAGCTTGTGCGTGAAGAAATTATTGTTCTGGCGCGCATCGCCGGCCATCGACGTCACGTGATGCAGGCCCTTGATCTGGTCGAGCATTGTCTTGCTCCTTCCCTTCGGTTTGCGGCTCTTGCCGCTGTCCACGCCTATATGAGGGGCCGCCTGGCAATGGCAAAGGCGGCAAACTCAGAATGGACTGTATCCCAATAGTGAACAGCAGGAAATTTTCGTTCACCATTTAAGCAAGACTGACAGGCTTGCGCTGCCGCCAAATTCCGGTTCATTGAACGTCTTCCCGACGTGACAGGATAGAGCATTGGCCGCGAAAAGCAGACGCCCGAACATCCTATTGATCTCCTGCGACCAATGGCGGGGCGATTGCCTGTCGGCTGCCGGCCATGCCGTGGTGAAGACGCCGAATGCCGATGCGCTCGCCGCCGAAGGCGTCCTTTTCATGCGGCATTACGGCGGCGCGGCGCCCTGCTCGCCGGCCCGCGCGTGCCTCTACACCGGCCTCTACCAGATGAACAATCGCGTCTGCCGCAACGGCACGCCGCTCGACGCCCGCCACGGCAACATGGCGCTTTCGGCCCGCGCCCTCGGCTATGATCCGACTTTGTTCGGCTACACCGACGTCTCGCCCGATCCGCGCACGATGGCGCCGGGCGATCCCCGGCTGAAAAGCTATGAGGGCGTGCTGCCCGGCTTCAGCGTTCGCCAGTTCCTGCCTGAGCATCAGAAACCATGGCTGTCATGGCTGAAGGCACGTGGCGTCGACACCAGCGCGGGCTCTCCCGGCATTCACCGCCCCGTGGGCGGGGAAGCGGGCGACGCCGTGACCAGCGCGCCGCCTGTCTATTCCAGGGACGAGACGCCGACCGCTTTTCTTGCCGGCGAATTCATTCGCTGGCTGGACGAACAGGATTCGCCATGGTTCGCGCATGTCTCCTTCATCAGCCCGCATCCGCCCTTTGTCGTACCGCGGCCCTACAACACGCTGTATGATCCGGCGGACGGACCGCCCTTCCGCCATGTCGAGACTTGGCAGGCCGAGGCGCAAAGGCATCCCTATCTGGCTTACGACCTTGGTCGCCAGAAGCGGAGAAGCTTCCGCCCCGGCACCGACGGCCACGTGCGCGACTGGGGCGACGACAACATCCGGGCCATCCGCGCGATCTATTACGGCATGATCTCGGAGGTCGACGCGCAGCTTGGCCGCATCTGGCAAGCGATCAAGACGGCGAATGCATGGGATGACACCATCATCGTGCTGACTTCGGACCACGCCGAGATGATGGGCGACCATTTCATGCTGGGCAAAGGCGGCTTCTTCGACGGCAGCTATCACATCCCATTGATCGTGCGCGACCCGCGTCACGGCAATGCAGCCGGCTCGACCGTCAACCACTTCACCGAGGCCGTCGACATCTTCCCGACCTTGCTCGATCTGCTGGACGCCGACGCCCAGCTGCATCTCGACGGCCGCTCGCTAAAACCGTTCCTGCAAGATGAACCGCCTAAGGATTGGCGCGACGCGGCGCATTGGGAGTTCGACTTCCGCTCGATTGCCAGCGGTGAGGCCGAACGGCATTTCGGCATCGGCTCGCGCCAGTGCAACCTCGCCGTCATCCGTACGGAAAAATTCAAATACGTGCATTTCGGCGGCGGCCTGCCGCCGCTGCTCTTCGACATGCAGAAGAATCCGGGCGAACTGGCCAACGTTGCCGCCGACCCGGCCTATCTCAGCGTGCGGCTTGAATTTGCCGAGCGACTGCTTGCCTGGCGCGCCGAGCATCTTGACCAGTCGTTGGCGCTTGCAGAGCTGACGGACGAAGGGGTGGTGGATATGTGGTAGGCAGTAGGCAGTAGGCAGTAGGCAGTAGAATGTTCTGGCGGCCTGATTGCCTCGTCACTCGGTTTCGCCTACTGCCCAATCCCTACTGCCTATTCCCTTACTGTACCATCATCCGCTGCTGGTCGCGCTTCTCGGCATAGCTGCCCTTGTCATACGCAGCCTGCGCCTGCAGCTGCTCCTTGGTGAAGTTGGTGTAGAGATATTTGTTGCCGTCCTTGTCGGTCATGAATTTGAGTTTGTCCATGCCGACCGCGACCTCCTTGGCGCCGATGCCTAGAAAGCCGCCGACATCGATGATGACGGCATCCGGCTTGCTGTCGGGCGTGAGCACGACGTCGCCGATCTCGCCGACCTTGGCGTCGTTGGCGCCATAGACGGTGGTGCCCTTCAGGTCGTCGCCTCTGATGTTGCCGACCGGCATTTCGGTCAGTGTCGACTTGTCGATCGCTGCCGTTTGCGTCGGATCGGTGGCTTTTGTACCGGCCGGAGCTTCCGCGGTCTTGTCCGCTGGCTGAGCATTGTCAGCCGGTGCAACGGCCGTCGGGGCAGCGGGAGCAGTCGGCTGCGTTGCGTCGGAGGTTGTCGTCACCGGCGCCGGATCATAGGGCTTGCGGTCGAAATCAGGCTGCGCCTGCAGTTCCTCCTTGGTCGTCTGCGCCACCAGCCAGCGATCGCCGTTCTTTTCGGCCCACCGTGCCTTGGCGAAATCATAGGTGACGTTCTTTTCACCCATGCCGAGGAAGCCGCCGACGCCGATCACCAGCGACTGCGCCTTGCCATCCTTGGTCAGCACGATGTCATTGACGTCGCCGATATTCTGGGCATCGTCGCCAGTGCCATTGTAGACATTCTCGCCGATGATGTTGGTTGCGAGATTGCCGTCAGCGCGTTTCACCGCCGGTTCTGACGGCGCGGCGTTGAGATCAACCGGCTTCTGCGGGTCGTTCTGCGCCGTGGAAGCAGGCGCCGGGGCCGGATCGTAAGGCTTACGGTCGAAGTCGGGCAGCGCCGTCAACGCTTCTTTCGTCGTCTCGGCGACGAGCCAGCGATCACCATTCCTCTCGACCCATTGCAACTTGCCGTAGTCGAAGGCGACGTTCTTGCTGCCTATGCCGAGGAAGCCGCCAACGCCGATAATGGCGGATTTCGCCTGGCCGTTTTCATCGAGGACGACGTCGCTGACGTCACCGATCTTCTGCGCATCGTCGCCAGTGCCATTGTAGACAGACTCGCCGATGATATTGGTCATCAGCGCGCCGTCGGCCTGTTGCGGCGCCGGCGCGATGGTAGCAGGGGCTTCAGCCGGCGCTGGGGTCGTCGCCGGGGTCGTCGTTGACTGCGCAAACGCACCGGTAGCGATCAGCGTTGCCAATGCGGTCGTCGCGAACAGTGTGCGGATCATGATTAAGTCTCCTCTTGCGTGATCTCATGTGCGCCGCAATCGGCAAACCACTTGCCGGGAGACCGAAGGCGGCGCCTCCAATGGGATCACAACGTTGTGACAAGGCGCTTGTTCCGAAAAAACGGGAGCATCGAAATACCCTGGGCAAGTCCGCGGAATCGCCCGACATTCCCACCCGGCCGATGGAACCTTTCCCAAGCTTGCCCGTTTCAGCCTGCGGCTGGCATTCCGGCCGCTAAAGAATACGGAGTGGGGCATGCGATTTGCAGCGGTGCTGAACCGGGACGGCGGCACCTTGCGGACCACCGATCTTTCAGCGCTAACCGACCGGATGCGCCAGACGCTCGAGGCGGCTGGTCACTCCATCGAGATCGACATCGTCGCCGGCAAGGAGATTGTCGCGGCGCTCGACAAGGTCGCCGCGCGGCGCGACTTCGACGTCGTGCTGGCCGGTGGCGGCGACGGCACCATTTCGGCCGCCGCGGGGCGGCTGATGAATGGCAAGAAGGCGCTGGCCGTCCTGCCTGCAGGAACAATGAACCTGTTCGCCCGCGGCCTTGGAATTCCGCAGACCATCGATGGCGCGCTGAAGTCCTTTGCCGACGGCGAGATCATGGCGGTTGATATCGCGAGCGCGAATGGCCGGCCGTTCGTGCATCAGTTCTCGATCGGCCTGCACGCCAGGATGGTGAAGCTGCGCGACAATATGGAATTCGCCTCGCGCCTGGGAAAGATTCGCGCTTCGGCCAAGGCCGCCTGGACTACGATCAACAATCCTCCCGCCATGAAGGTGACATTGACGGTCGGCGAAGCCGAGATCGTGACCCGCATCAGCGGCATCGGCATTTCCAACAATCTGTTTGGCGAAGGCCATCTGCCTTATGCCGACAATCCTGCCGGCGGCGTGCTCGGCATCTATGTCACCGTGGCGCGGCAGCGTGGCGAGCTGGTCAGGGCGCTCTTCGACATGGCTCGAGGCAGGTGGCGCGACAGCGATCATGTCGAAACTCATCAGGCCGACAAGGCAATCGTGAAGATCCATACAGGGAGCAAGAAATTCGGCGCCGTCATCGACGGCGAACTGGTCAAGCTGGAGCGCGAAACGACAATCCAGATCCACCCTGGCGCACTGAACGTCCTGGTTCCGGCGCAAGCCGCCCAGGCGAAGGCCGCCTGATGCGATTACGAATGACGCGGAAAACCCTAGCCGCCCGACTGCCCCTCGCCGGCTGGCGCGCTCTGGTTGGCCGGCGCGCTCTGGCCGGTGGGCTGCCCCTGGCTTTCAGGGGTATCTGGATCGATCTTTTGGCCATAAATCTCGGCCGCTCCCCAAGCAATGAAAGCCAGGAGCAAAGCGGCGACCAATATGCGCAGGCCGTGCCAACCCCACCGCCCCTGACGGGCTTTGTTTTCAGGGGCGATCTTGGTCATTGGCGGCGTTCCTATCGCGCAACCGGGATGGTGGATAAAACCATCGCCGGCGAAACATGGTGGGGTAACGATTGCTTGCTACAAAAGTTCCGGCGCGCGACGACGGCCGCGCGAGATGCGCGCCGCCGCAGGTGGGGCCTGCAAGCGAGGGGGCTTGGTGGATAGCAAGGTGGCGAAGCAGGCTGGTTTGCCGGTTGAGGTCCGCCGCGCCGTGGCGGCGCCGGAGCGGCTTGCCGTACTGCATAGGCTTGACGCGATCGACACCGACTCCGATCCCGACTTCGATCGCATCACCGGCCTTGCCGCAGCCGTGATGCAGGCGCCGATCGCGCTCGTCACGCTGCTCGACACCGAACGACAGTGGTTCAAATCCTGTGTCGGCTTCAACGAGACCGAAACCGCGACCGACATATCGTTCTGCGCCCATACCATTGCCGCCGGCGACGAGCCCATGGTGGTGCCGGATGCCAGCATCGACCCTCGCTTCTCCCGCAACCCACTGGTCACCGGCGAACACCATGTCCGCTTTTATGTCGGCGCGCCGATGGTGGTCGCCGGCGCGCGCGTCGGTACGGTGTGCGTATTCGACCGGGAGCCGCATGAACTTCCGTCCGCTGCCGCGCTCGATCATTTGAAATCGCTGGCCAGCCTCGCCGCCAGCCTGTTTACCCTCAAGGACGCCACCCGCAGCGGCGCCATTGCCACGGCTGCTTTGGCGCAGGAGGAAAAGCGCCGAGCCATAGCGCTCGATGCCGCCTCGCTCGCCAGTTGGGCCTGGGATATCCGCACCGACATGATCGAATGCGACGTGCGTTTGTCGGAGCTGTTCAACCTGCCGCGTTCGAACCGGCTGCGGGCGCGCGACATTTTGGCCGCCATCGACCCGCGCGACGTCTACCAGACCGAGACGCGCTTTCGCGATGCCCTGACCGGCAGCGACGACTATTTCGGCGAATACCGGGTCAAAGGCTTCGATCCGCCGCGCTGGATAGTCACCCGCGGCCGCGTCATCGAGCGCGACGGCGAAGGCAAGCCGACGCTGATCTTTGGCGTCAACTACGACATCTCGGAACGCAAGCTCGGCGAGGACCGGCAAAGGCTGCTGCTGCGCGAGCTCAACCATCGGGTCAAGAACACGCTGGCGACGGTGCAGGCGCTGGCGACGCAGACCGTTCGCCACGCTCGCCGCCCAAGCGAATTCCTGGAAGCCTTCGGCGCCAGGCTGCAGGCGCTGGGCGCTGCCCATAACCTGCTGTCGGATCGCGAATGGCGCGGCATCGGTATTCGCGAACTGATGCAGATCGAGGTCAAGCCGTTCGATTCGGCAGAACGGCCGCGCATCGTGATCTCCGGTCCGGATCTGCTGCTTTCGCCCGACCAGGCGGTGGGGCTCGGTTTGATCATGCACGAACTGGCCAGCAACGCGCTGCAATACGGATCGCTGTCGGTTGGCTCGGGGAAGGTCGATGTCGACTGGAAGGCGGCGGGCAAGAAAGGCGCGCGCCGCCTTGTGCTGACCTGGAGCGAAAGCGGTGGGCCGAAAGTCGACCCGCCGGAACGCCAGGGCTTCGGCTCTATCCTGATCCGCCGCAGCCTCGCGAAGGTTTTATCGAGCGAAGTGACCCACGAATTCCGCAGCGAAGGCGTGTTCGCCGAAATATCGATGCCGCTTGAAGATCTGCCGGCTTAAAGCAATTTCAGAAGTGCTAAGCGGTTTTCCCGGGAACAGCGTATCAGCGCGACGCGCTTTAGTCGGCTTCGCTGTCTGGATCGCCCGGATCCGGTTTGACGTTCTCGCGGTAGATGGCATAGGCCGCGAGCGCGATCATCGGGCCGAGAATGACGCCCTTCCCGCCTTTCCCCTTGAGCAAGGCCGGCAGCACGGCAAGCGCCGCGGTGATACCGAGCGCCTTCAGGTCGGCATTGCGCCTTCGCGCACGTCGGCGTGCACGCGTTCCAGCCGCAAGTTGATGAATGAGCACGATAAGCCCGGCCAGTACCAGGAAACCAGCGGCGAAGCCAAGACAGGCGGCCATCGAGCCATAACGGTCAGCCGCCCAGATGTAGGCCGCCCCCAGGAGAAACCCGAGGCCGCACAGGGCAGCCACGGCGGCGAGCCCGTAGACGATTGCCGCCGTGCGCGCGCGGCGCATGGCGGCAATGGCTTCACCCGAGGCCAAGGCCGAGATAAGCGGTGCCAGCATGCCCATCTCTGTCGAAACTAGCGCCGGGCAAGAAGCGCAAACAGGAAGCCGACGCCGGCCGCGATCGCCAGTGAAGTGACCGGCTTCTCGCGCACATTGGCCGTGATCTGGGCCTCAAGATCCTTGGCGTTGCCACGCAGGCTGTCGAAGACGGCTTCGCCCTGCGCGCGCAACTGGTCGACGCCTTCGGCAGCAGCGCGCCGCGCCGTGCCGTAACCATGTTCGCCGGTCTTGGCCAATTGCTTGGTCAACTTTTCGATATCCGCCTTCAACTGCCGAATGTCGGCTTCCAGGTCGGCGTTCGTCTGACTTTCGTTGGCGGTTTTTCCTGCGGCAGTTGCCATTCTAAACTCCTTGCGTTTGCTTGGCTTCAAACGCCCGACACACGTCATGGTTCCGAAATCGGAGACCGTAACCATGAAAGGGTGTTTGCAAGTGCGAGTCCAGCCCCAGATGGAGGCCTGCCTGTCAGATCAGCGGCCGACGGCCTTCGCTTAGGCCCTCCCAGCGCGCGAGATCCTTCAGCCCCTCCCCGTCGATCACTTCGCAACCGCCGTCGCGCCAGGCGATCAGCTTGCGATCGATGAGCTTGCGGATCGTCTTGTTGGTGTGGACCAGCGACAGGCCGAGCGTATCGGCGACATGCTGCTGGGTAATCGGGATTTGCACCGGCGCCTTGCCGTTGAGCCCGACTGCCGCCGCGCGGCTGGCGATGAAGGCAATGAGATAGGCGGTGCGCTCGACCGCCGTGCGCCGACCGACGCTGAGCAGGTTCTCGTCCAGCATGCGCTCCTCGCGCGACGCCAGCCAGGTAATGTCGTAAGCAAGGCCCGGATGGTTGCGGTAGAGCTCGTGCAGGTTTTCACGCTCGAAGACGCACAACAGCATGGGCGACAGCGCCTCGACCGAGTGCTGCATTTCGCCCATCAGGCTGCCCTGCAGCCCGATAAGATCGCCGGGCATGGAGTAGTTCAGGATCTGGCGCCTGCCGTCCGACAATAGTTTGTAGCGGAAGGCCCAGCCCGAAAGCACGGTGTAGAGATGAGCACTTTGGCTGCCTTCGACCAGCACTGTGGCGCCCTTGTCGACGGCCAGTTCGCCCTTCTTGAACATGCTGACATAGGCAAGCTCCTGCTTCTCGAATTCCCGGAACACCGGCAATGGCCGAAGCGGGCAGATCTCGCATGGGTACTGACGGCTGGAAAACGAACGACCATTCTGGCCAGACATTTCGATCTCTCTTTCGAAAGTCTCTTGCCAGAGACTGAGTGCTACGCCTTGCAAGGCCGCGGTTCCGCTGCCGATGGCATGTCTTTTTTAAATGACAGGATGGCAAATAGCGATCATGACTCGCTACACTCCACTGAGGCGAATTCGAAGCTCGCTTTTGGAGTAGAGCCGGTGGGCGAACTTTCGGATTAAGGCCTGACCGATCCCCCAAGGTCCGCGATGCGGTTGACTGGAGTCACTGTACCCGATGCTGCAAGAATTGAGGAGAGATTGCCAAGTGCCGCCATTGCTTGAGGGATTGCGAATTCTTGTCTTGGAGGATGAATTCCTGATCGCCATGGATGTCGAGCAGCTTTGCCGCGACCATGGCGCGAGCGACGTAGTGATTGCCCGCGCTCTGGCCGAGATCGATGAGCAGAAGGTCGTTGGCGAGTTCGACGCCGCTATCGTGGACCTCATGCTGGGCGGAACGTCCACACTCGATTTCGCCGCGCGGCTGCGCCAATTGGGCCTGCCGTTTGTCTTTGCCTCCGGCTATTCGGACCCGGATGAGATCAAAGTGTCTTTTCCCGGCATCCGCCTGGTCACCAAGCCTTATTCGGGGACCGATCTCGTCGAGGCTCTGGCGGCGGCCTGCGGACGCGCGCCAGTCTGAGATATCTTCGATGCGTATGTGTAGAGAGCCCAAGCCCGAGACGGGCCTCCGCTGTCAGGCAGCGTTTGAACCCGTCACCTGGGACGAGATTGCGTCCGGCCCGTATTCGTCTTCACCGGAGATTTTCAGGATCTCCTGCAACCGCCTGCGGGCCCGGCTGACCCGGCTCTTGATCGTTCCGACCGCACAGCCGCAGATTTCGGCGGCCTCTTCATAGGAAAAGCCTGAAGCGCCGATGAGGATGATGGCTTCGCGCTGGTCCTCGGGGAGTTGCTCGAGCGCGCCGCGGAAATCCTTGAGGTCAAGCTGGCCGTGCTGAGCCGGATGAACGGCAAGCCTAGCCGTCATGATGCCGTCGCTGTCCTGCACCTCTCGGCCGCGCTTGCGCATCTGGGAATAGAACTCGTTGCGCAGGATGGTGAACAGCCATGCCTTGAGATTGGTGCCGGGCTGAAAGCTCTCATGCTTGTCCCAAGCCTTGACCAGCGTCTCCTGCACCAGATCGTCGGCCTTGTCGGCATTCTGCGTCAGCGACACGGCAAAGGCCCGCAGGCTCGGGATCGAGCCGAGCAGGTCGGTCTTGAACCCTTGTGAGACAGCTGCCATGCCTCAGTCCTTCTTCTGTGCGGGTTCGGCCTGTTCCAGTTGGCTGAGCAACTGGGCAAAGCGATCCGGCACATTGTCCGAGACCAGCTCGTCATAATACTGTTTGAGTTTACGGCCAATTTCCGAATTCGCCCCGAGCGGGTCGCCGGAATTGGCCCGGCGCCTGTCAGCGGCGCCAGCCAGCGTTTCTTTATTCATGTCCTTCATTTCGCCCTTAAATCCAGCGCCCCGATCCGCCCCATTACACAACGCAAAGCGGCCCCCTCGTCTGGTTGCCCATCGCACCACAAACGTCGCCCGTACAGTTTCGTTCCACAAGTCTCGGAACTTTTTCGCAAAACCCGCGTTTGGGTGTTGGGGCTTGCAATCAGCTTGACCTGCAATCTATGCAATCACGTCATCTGAGGGAGACGTCTACCATGAGCCTTTCCGCAACCATCGCTCCGCACCTGCCGTTCCTGCGCCGCTTTTCACGCGCCGTATCCGGATCGCAGGAGAGTGGCGATGCGCTGGTCGCCGCGATGCTCGAAGCCATCATCGCCGACGTCGACATCTTCCCGCAAGCGTCAAGCGACCGCATCGCGCTCTACAAGGTATTCGCCAAACTGTTCACCTCCATTGCCATCCGCATTCCGCAGGAGCAGGCGCAATCGGCATGGGAGCAGCGCGCCGCCGCCAATCTGAACGCCATTGCGCCACGGCCACGCCAGGCTTTCCTGCTGGTCGCGGTCGAAGGCTTCGGTGAAGACGAGGCAGCTGAAATTCTCGATGTCGACGCCAAGGAATTCTCCGAACTGCTTGCCCAGGCGAGCAACGAGATCTCTCGCCAGGTGGCGACCGATGTGCTGATCATCGAGGACGAGCCGCTGATCGCCATGGACATCGAGGAAATGGTCGAGAGCCTCGGCCACCACGTGGTCGGAACCGCGCGCACCCATACCGAGGCGGTGGCGATGTTCGGCAAGACAAGGCCGAAGATGGTGCTGGCCGACATTCAGCTTGCCGATGGCAGCTCGGGTATCGATGCGGTCAACGAAATCCTGTCGTCGACTTCGGTGCCGGTAATCTTCATCACCGCCTTCCCCGAACGTCTGCTGACCGGCGAGCGGCCTGAACCGGCCTTCCTCGTCACCAAGCCGTTCAATCCCGACATGGTCAAGGCGCTGATCAGCCAAGCGCTGTTCTTCGACCGGCAGGCCAAGGCCGCCGCGTGAAGTAGGGCCTTCAATCTCCAACTTTTCGCCGCCTCGCAGCGTTGGCGGCACTGGCGATCGCCTAACCCGGCGATCGGCGGCTGCCCGTCGCGCCGTATGGCGCTCACGCGCGCGAATCAATTCGCGTCCGGGCCCCTTCCAAAGACCTTCTTTTTCGGCAAATGGTGGAACAAACAGCAATCACTCACGTTCTTGATCCAGTATCGGAAGGAGACAGATCATGCTCTACTGGGCGCTCGTATTTCTCGTCGTGGCGATCATCGCCGGCGCGCTTGGTTTCGGCGGCATCGCCGGTACCTCGGCCGGTATCGCGCAAATATTGTTCTTCATCTTTCTCGCCTTCCTCGTCATCTCGCTTCTGGCCGGCCTGTTCAGACGGGCATCGTAGGAGCGGGCGAAGAACACTGGAAGCCGCACCCCTCAAACGGTTTCCAGCCACCGCCGGGCGATGTCCTCCAACGGGACATCGTCCGGCGGACCTTTTCTGGGGACCTACTCAGGAACTGAGTCCAAGTGAATCGTTCGGTCCTGATCAGGTGGACAGGTGATTGATGCGTTCCATTGGCGGAGGCGAGAGCGGACAGGGCGACGAGGTGATCGCACTGCACCCGGCTGAAAGCGGAATGCAGCTTGGCCGGGCCTTGCTTCACGCTCTGCACAATGCCGGCATTTCCGTCCTCTATCAGGATCGTGAATTGAAGACTGTATGGGCCCGCAACATGCGTGCGCCGTGGGTTTCCGACACAGCCGACAGCAACGGCGCGTTGCCACCGGCGCAAGCTGAACAAATGGCCGCCGCCAAAAGCAATGTGATCGCTTCCGGCAATCCGGAACGCCTTGAACTGAGTGTTCCCACCGGTGATGGCATGCGCTGGTTCCAGGTATGGGTCGATGCCGATCGGGGCCATCGCGGCGACGTGCAGGGCGTCGTCACCACGATGGTGGAAACCACCGAGCAGAAACGCCGCGAACAGACGCTGAAGACGCTGTTGCGCGAAGTCAGCCACCGCTCCAAGAACCTGTTGGCCATCATCCAGAGTATTGCCACCCAGACCGGCCGCTATTCCGAGACACCCGACGATTTCCTGAAGCGCTTTCGCGGCCGCCTGCAGTCACTGGCTTCCTCCCAGGATCTGGTAACGTCGTCGAACTGGCGGGGTGCAGCACTTCGCGAGCTTATCCGCGGCCAGGTCGTTCGCTACGGCGCCGATCCCGCGCAGAGCCTGCGCTTCAATGGCGTCAACCCCTACCTCAATCCCAACGCGGCCATTCATATCGGCCTGGCCATGCACGAACTCGCCGTCAATTCATTCAGCTACGGCGCCCTGGCGCGGCCGGACGGCTTTGTCGAGGTAACCGCCGATCTGTCGAACGTCGCAGAGGCCGCCGACAAGCCGGCTTTGTCGCTGACCTGGGTCGAGGCCATTGTCGCCAATGATAACAGGCGCACCGAGAAACGCTTCGGCAGCGTTGCCCTCGAACGTGTCGTGCCGGCATCGCTGAACGGCACGGCGACGCTGGAGATCACCAGTGACCGCCTCGAATATCGCCTCGTCGTTCCGCACGGCAATTTCGAAACCGAATGAGCGGCGGGATTCCTTAACCGGCTGTTCACCATAAAATCCGATGCTGTGGTTCCCAGAGATTGCTGGATCTTGACCGATTCAACCGATGTTTCGGCCGCGGCCTGCAACACAAGTATGGGAGGAATGATCATGACGGTGGCCGATATGAACAGGCTGGAGCAGGCCGCGCGGGTCTCGATGAGCGGCTTTCAGGATCCTGATGCTTCAGCCTCGCCTTTGCAGCACGCCTGGCACCCCTTGCTTCGCTTCGCCGTTGTCGCGCTCGTCGCCGCTGTTGTGCTGATCGTGGCGTCGCAATTGGCCTGAGCCAGATGCTCAGGTTCACGCTGCTCCCAAGCAGCCTGACTCAGAAGCTGTCCAGCTCGTAGCCGACCAATTATTAACGCCCCTTTCGGCACAGGAACTTTGACGGCTGTGGACCGTTCTTATGGCGAGAGGACGTGTCGCCGTGGAACACATCGCCGCTTTGCTTTTGGTAATTGGCTGTTCGAACAACATGACCGAATGTCGTGAACTGCCGGTGCCGGTCAGTGTTTTCGAAACCGCCGAAGCATGCACGGCAGAACGTCCATTCGCTGCCGGCGACGTGCAGGGTCAGGCCGAGCACGTCGTTGCCAAATGTCTTACGGTCGACCCCGCGCTGGAGGATGATTACGACCAGATCGTCTGGAACGTGCGCCCGGACGGCACCCTCGACGCGTCTTTGCAGATTTCCAGTGTCGTGGTCGCGTCGAACGCCACGCGCCGCGAAAAAGACTCTCTTAGCCAACAATAAGATCGAGCGGGCAAAGGCTGCTGTTTCGTGCTAAATAGCGGCTGGAGCTTACTAAAGTGAGGACAAAAGTGAGGAGAGATTCTATGCGGAAATTGATTATTGCCATGGTTACGGTGGTCGCCGTCAGCGGCTGCAGCACGACCGAGCAGGATGTCGGTGTCGGCGCCGGTGTCGGTGCTTTGGCCGGCGGACTGATCGGCGGCGGCAAGGGTGCGCTGATCGGCGCAGCCGTTGGCGCCGGTTCCGGCCTGCTGGTGCGCAACCTGCGCAACGGCTATTGCCAGTATCGCGACAATCGCGGCCGGCTCTACACCGCTCGCTGCTGATCCGCTTCAAAAGCGTCAGACAATCGCGACGGAGACCGGTCAGCCGGTCTCCGTTTGTTTGACTGCATCAGGCTGCGGGATCCTGATTTCCACCGTAAGCCCATCGATGCGAAAATCTCGGGCAATCGTGCCGCGCAATTCGCGCGTGACATTGAGGTCGATCAGCTTGGTGCCGAAGCCGGTCTTCGCCGGCGCTTCGAGTTCCTTCTGCCCGGCCTCGCGCCAGTTCAGAACCAGCATCCGCTCGGACCCGCGCCCCTCGAACGACCAGTCGACCTTGAGCGCACCCACGGAATTGCCGGCCTCGCCATATTTCAGCGCATTCGTCGCCAGTTCGTGAAAGGTCAGGCCAAGCGCCTGCGTCGTCCTCTCGTCGAGCAGCACCTGAGGCCCTGACAATATCCCTTCCGGAAGCTCCTTGCCGAACACCTGGCCGAGCTCGATGCGCAGCAGGTCGCCAAGATCGGCCTTCTGCCAGCGCGAACGCGTCAGCATATCCTGGGAAGCCGCCATTGCCTGCAGGCGGGCTGAGAAGGAAGTTGAGAACTCCTTCACGTCGGTTGCTTGCGCTGCCGTCTGGCGCGCAATCGCCAGCACCCGCGTGATCGAATTCTTGATCCGATGCTTCATCTCCTGCAGCATCAAATCCTTTTCGAGCAGGCTTTTTTCCGTCGTTTCATGCAGCAGCGACTTGGCGTCGTAGGCGCGCTCCTGGTAGCGCGCCACCAACGCGATGGCCCCGGCCAGAAGCAGGCCGAACAGCCCGAGCATGACCGGAATGGCGCGCGAGGACGGTTGCGAAAATGCACTTGTCGGCCGAAACAGCACCGTCCACGGCCGACCGGCGACGATGATCTTGCGCGTCACCAACAGCCTGTCGCCAAAGCTCGCAACCGGCGGCGTTTCCGACTGGAACAGAAGATTGTCGGCGTCGGCCGTGCCGTCATAGACCGCGGTGTTGACCGGCAGCAAAGGCGTGCGGCTGAGCGCGGTCTGGAACAGGTCGCGGGCGCGGAAGGCCGCGTAGAGAAGGCCTGATGTCGATGATCTGGACGCATTGATACCATCCGGCGCGGTTTCGACATTGAGCCTGACGAAGACCAGGAAACCGGTAAAGGTCTGCGCCGCGCCAGTGTCCTGGCCGAGCTGGACCAGACCGCTTGCGTGCTGTGCGTCATCGGCCATCGCTTTTTCGATCGCCTCGCGCCGCACCGGCTCGGTGAACATGTCGTAGCCGATGGTGGATTCGTTGGCAGGGTCGAGCGGCTCGAACAGCACGACGGGCGTGCGCCATGGCTGTGTCGTGTCCGGATAGACCGTGTGGGCGGCGCCGCGGTCGCGCAACATGTCGCGCTCGACCGCCGCTTCGTCACCGGTCTTGGCCAGCCTGAGATAGCCGATGCCGCGCAGGCCGGCGAAATTGTTATCGACATCGAGGGCGCTGAAGAAGGCCTTGAATTCGCTACCTGAAATCTCGCCATTGCGGGCGTCGAACAGCGCCTGCGTCGAGCGCAGCAGTGACAGATGCAGATCGATACGGCTTTCGATGCGGTTGAGCGCGTCGTCGGCCGTCGCCTCGAACTTGATGCGCGCCGCTTCCTGGGTCGCGAAATAGGCGAAGCCCGCCATCGTCAGGCTGATCAGTGCAACGGCAATGAAGGCAAGGATCGGGAAAAACTTCTTCAACGCAGGCCCATGGACGGTTCGGGACCTTTATGGGCAAGTCGCCGCGGCAAGACAATGGCGCGGCCAAGCCATAATGACAGCTGGCATATCATGCATATTTAGCCGGCTTATCGATCTCGAGCATCAGTGAACATGACAGCTGACGATAGCGTGGTCTCAGGCCGCGATCTTCAGCGCACCCGGACCGGGAATGGCGCCGGGCGGGCACTTTCCCAGGATGATCATGCCGAGCACTTCGTCCTGCGTCACATCGGTGGTGAGCGCGGTGCCGACGACCTGGCCGTTCTTCATTACGCAGACCCGGTCGGCAAGCTCGAACACGTCGTGAATGTCGTGGCTGATCAGGAAAATGCCGATGCCGTCGGCCTTGAGCTGCTTTACCAGTTCGCCGACCTGCGCCGTCTCCTGCGGCCCAAGCGCGGCCGTCGGTTCGTCCATGATCAGGATGCGGGCGTTGAACAGGATGGCGCGTGCGATCGCCACCGACTGGCGCTGGCCGCCCGATAGCTTGATCACGGGCTCCTTGAAGCGCTGGAAGCGCGGATTGAGCCGGCCCATCACCTTGCGCGCCTCGGCCTCCATGGCGACATCGTCGAGTGTCCCCCACGCGGTCATCAGTTCGCGGCCGAGGAAGAGGTTGGCGGCAGCGTCGACATTGTCGGCCAGCGCAAGCGTCTGGTAGATCGTTTCGATGCCGTATTTCTTGGCGTCGCGCGGATTGGAGATCGAGGCCTCCTGGCCGTTGACCAAGATCTGGCCGGCATCGCGCTTGTAGGCGCCCGACAGGATCTTGATCAGCGTCGACTTACCGGCGCCGTTGTGGCCAAGCAGCGCCACCACTTCGCCCGGGAAAAGATCGATGGACGCATCGTCGACGGCGCGAATGCCACCGAACGCGATCGAGATGTTGCGCATGTCGATCAGTGGCGTACCGGTGGGAGCAGTTTTTTCCATAATCGTTCCTCCCTAGACGCGCTTGCGGTAGACGGTGTCGAGCCAGACGGCGATGACCAGGACAGCGCCAACGACAATGCTCTGCAGCGGCGAGTCGATGCCGAGCAGCACCATGCCGGATTGCAGCGACTGCATCAGTAGCGCGCCGAGCATGGCGCCCATCACCGTTCCGGCGCCGCCCGCGAGCGACGTGCCGCCGATGACAGCGGCCGCGATCACCAAAAGCTCGTCCAGCGTGCCCAGCGCGTTGGTTGACGCATTGAGACGGGCCGACGAGATCGCCGCGCTGATTGCAGCCAGCACACCCATGATCATGAACACCTTCATGGTCACCCAGCGCGTGTTGATGCCGGCGAGTTCCGCTGCCTCCGGATTGCCGCCGATGGCGAAGACATAGCGGCCGAAACGCGTGCGCTTGGTGATAAACGTCATGATGATGCCGACAGTCACCGCCATCAGCACCGGTATGGCGATGCCATGCGCGATGAACAGCCCGCCTTCGGGAACGGTGATGCCGTTCTGCTGTGCGTACTGGCGCACGATGCCGATCGGCCATGGATAGGAATTGCCGATCCACACGGCGCCGAGGATGGCCGCGCAAGCGACCACGCCAAGCAGGGTCTCGGCCCAGACGGGGCGCAGTGGAAAGCTGAAGCGCTTGCGCTGCGAGCGACCGTTGAGCAGCGCGAAGGCGACCGCCGCGCAGGCGACGATGCCGACGATCCAGCTGGCAGCGGCGCCAATCGAGCCGCGTGGTCCGCCGCCCATCAGCTGGAAGGTGGCGTCGAGTGGCGCGACCGTGCGCCCGCTGGTGATGAGCCATGCCATGCCACGCCAGACCAGCAGGCCACCAAGCGTCACGATGAAGGCCGGAACCTGCATATAGGCGATGATGAAGCCCTGGAACGCGCCGATCAGCAGACCAAGCACCACGCCGGCGGCAAGCGCGACGATCCAGAGCCAGGGGTTTCCAAGCTGGAAGCCGATGACGCGAATCAGGAATTCGGCCTGTGCCACGCCCATGATCATGCCGATCACGCCTTCGACGGAGCCCACCGAAAGGTCGATGTTGCGCATGACGATGACCAGTACCATGCCGGTCGCCATGATCGCGACCGAGGACGTCTGCACCGACAGGTTCCAAAGATTGCGCGGCGTCAGGAAAAGCCCACCCGACAGGATATGTATGCCGACCCAGATGACCAGCAGCGCGCCGACCATGCCGAGCATGCGCGTGTCGAGCTCGGTCGCCTTCAGGAACCGGGCGACCGCGCCGAGTTCAGACGCTCGTGCCGTATCGGCCTGCGGATTTGAGGTCGTGTCGGTCATGATGTCCTCCAGCGGCTTGCCGTCTGGCGCGGATGCCGGACCACAGCCTAGAAGTTTGCCGCCGATGGCGGAAACACACAATTCTCGTAGAGAAAACGCCGCGGCTTGACAGCCGCGGCGCCTCATTTCTTCAAGTCGTTGAGATCAGTTGCAAGCCGCGACGCTGCCGGCGGCGACGCCTGTGCAGACTTCGTCCTTCTTGATCCAGCCGGCGTCGATGACGACGTTGAGGTTGTCCTTGGTGATCGCGACGGGGGTCAGGAACAGCGACTTGACGGTGTTGCCGCCAGGCGTGGTGAAGTCCTTGGCGCCGGCAATGTCGCCCGTCTTCTTGCCATCGGCAAGCTGCGAGGCGATCTCGGCGGCGTTCTTGCCGAGTTCGCGCGCGTCTTTCCACACCGACACCGTCTGCGTGCCGAGCGCGATGCGGTTCAGGGCGGCATGGTCGCCGTCCTGGCCCGAGACCGGAACCGTTCCGGCAAGGCCCTGCGCCGTCAGCGCGGCGACAACGCCGCCGGCGGTGCCGTCATTGGCCGCAACCACGGCATCGACCTTGTTGTCATTGGCGGTCAGGAACTGTTCCATGTTCTTCTGGGCGTTGGCCGGCAGCCAGCCATCGGTATAGGCCTCGCCGACATTCTTGATCTTGCCCGAGTCGATGGCTTCCTTGAGCACTTCCATCGAGCCCGAGAACAGGAAATCGGCATTCGGATCCGAGCCCGAGCCCTTGATGAAGACATAGTTGCCTTCGGGCTTCGCCTTGAACACTTCGCGGGCCTGCATGCGGCCGACTTCCTTGTTGTCGAAGGTCAGGTAGAAGACGTCCTTGTTCTCGATCAGGCGATCATAGCCGACGACCGGAATGCCTTCGTCCAGCGCCTTCTGCACCGCCGGGCCGATGGCCGAGGCGTCCTGCGCCAGGATGATCAGCGAGTTGGCGCCCTGCGAGATCAGGCTTTCGACGTCGGTCAGCTGCTTGCCGGGATTGGACTGCGCGTCGGCCGAAATGTACTTGTCGCCGGCGGCTTCGATCGCCGTTTTCATCGCCGCCTCGTCGGTCTTCCAGCGCTCTTCCTGGAAGTTCGACCACGACACGCCGATGACCTTGTCCTTCGCCTGCGCGACCGACATCAGCGCCAGCGACATGGCGACACCCGCCAGCATGGCGGCTGCAAATCTGTTCATTATAACCCTCCCTGCGCCGCCCACGGCGCGACAAAACCGGCCCGAAGGCCTGCACAAAGAGGCTCCATTTTTTCGAGCCTCGAAAAAATACTGGTTCAATGATAAGGCACTGTCAACATCGATTATGATGGATTCTGATGGCGTTGCCGAATTTTTTCGAGCTCCGCAATAAACAATGACAGGGCTGCCGGCGTCTGCCAATATTTGGCTGGTGCCGTCGAACGCCTTCACTATCATGAGGCGCGAGGAGGCCGGGAGGAAAACAAATGTCGGTTGGGATCCGCCACGACGATCTGCGCCGTCGCAACCGTGCGATGGTGATTTCGGCCGTGCGCCGGGCCGGCCAGCCGTCGCGGACCGAGATTGCGGCGACCACCGGCCTCAGCCATTCGACGATATCGGCAATCTCGTCTGATCTAATTCAAGAAGGCATCCTGATTGAAGGCAAGCCTGGCGAGACCGGCTCGCTGAAACGCGGCCGGCCGCAGGTCGGCCTTGGCCTCAACCCGGAAGCGGCGGCGGTCATGACCGTGGTGCTGTCGCTGAACTTCCTCTCCGTCACCGTCATCGACTATGCCGGCCAGGTGGTCGCGGAAGAACAGCGCCGGCTCGACACGCTGACCATGCCGCGCGACGAGCTGATCGGCGAATGCGTAGCAATCGTCGGGCGGCGTCTCGCGGACCCGGACCTCGATGTCCAGAGCATCGCCCGCATTGCCATGGGTATCCAGGGCATCACCGATTCGCAGGCGCGGGCCATGCTGTGGTCGCCAATCACGCCACTGACCGACATTGCCTTCGCCGACATGTTGGAAGCGGAATTCGGCATTCCTGCCACCATGGAGAACGACTGCAATATGATGGCGGTGGCCCTGCAATGGCGCCAGCCCGAGCGCTACCGCGACAATTTCATCGCGATCCTCTTGTCGCACGGCATCGGCATGGGGCTGGTGCTGAAAGGCGATCTGTTCACCGGCACCCATTCCTCGGGCGGCGAGTTCGGCCACATGATCCACCGTCCGGGCGGCGCGCTCTGCCGCTGCGGGCGGCGCGGCTGCGTCGAGGCCTATGCCGGAAACTACGCCATCTGGCGCAGCGCCAAAATGATGAGCGAAGATGCCGAGCCGGTCGATATCGGCGACGCTGATATGCGCGCACTCGCCGCGCGCGCCCGCGAAACCGATGGCCCGGAGCGCGAAGCCTATCGCAAGGCCGGTGAGGCGCTCGGCTTCGGCCTCGGCAGCCTGTTTGCGCTGATCGACCCGGCGCCTGTCGCCATGGTTGGCGTCAGCGCCGCCGCCTTCGACCTGATCGAGCCGGCATTGCGCGAAGCGATCGCCCAGACCGCCGGCGGCCAGCACTCGAAATCGATCTCCTTCGACACCGAGCCCAACGAGCTGCCGCTGATCCGCGAAGGCTGTGCCATGCGCGCGCTCGGCTTCGTCGATCAGGAGATTTTCGCGCCGGGCATTCAGGCCAAATCCGGCAAGCATGTCGCCTGAATGGCCGGCAACGGCGCGACGCGCAGCATCCTAGTCTTCCCTGATCGCGTAGCCGGCGCCGCGAATGGTACGGATGACATCCGGCATGCGGCCGTTGTTGACCGCTTTGCGTAAGCGCCCGACATGGACGTCGACGGTTCGCTCGTCGATGTAGATCGTCTCGCCCCAGACATTGTCGAGCAGCTGGCTGCGCGAGAACACGCGGCCGGGATGGCGCATCATGAATTCGAGCAGCCGGAACTCGGTCGGTCCGAGCCTGATCTCGCTCTTCTTGCGGTAGACACGGTGCGACTCGCGGTCGAGCACGATGTCGCCGACCTTGAGCACGCTGGACAGCACTTCCGGCTTGGCCCGGCGCAGCAGCGCCTTCACGCGCGCCATGAACTCCGGCGTCGAGAATGGCTTGACCAGATAGTCGTCGGCACCGGTGGACAGGCCGCGCACGCGATCGCTTTCCTCACCGCGCGCGGTCAGCATGATGATCGGCAGCCGCTCGGTTTCGGGCCGCACTCTAAGCCGCCGGCAGAGCTCGATGCCGGAAACAGCGGGCACCATCCAGTCGAGCACCAGGAGATCGGGCACGTTTTCCTGCAGGCGGATCTCGGCCTCGTCGCCGCGTGTCACCACCTCGACGTGATAGCCTTCGGATTCGAGGTTGTAGCGGAGGAGCACGCCTAGCGGCTCCTCGTCCTCCACGACCATGATGCGTGGCGCGATCATAGGCAGTTCACCCTCATCAGGCCGGCGTGGCCATCGCCGTCTCGTCCTGCTTCGGACGATTGGCGGGCAATTGCTGGCCGGTCAGCACATAATACGCATTTTCGGCGATGTTGGTGACATGATCGCCGATGCGCTCAAGATTCTTGGCGCAGAACAAGAGATGCGTGCAGGCGGTGATGTTGCGAGGGTCTTCCATCATGTAGGTCAAGAGCTCACGAAACACGGACGTGTATTTGACGTCGATGCGCTCGTCGTCATTCCTGAGTTTTGCAAGAGCTGCCGCATCGGTGGCGGCATATTCCTCGACGACGCCTTGCACCTGGATCAGCACCAGCTGCGCCATGGCATCGATGGAGTGCGAGAGGTCGCGCGGCGTGACGCTCAAGCCCACGGTGCCGACGCGTTTGGCGATGTTCTTGGCGAGATCGCCGATGCGCTCGAGGTCGCCGGCCATGCGGATCGAGCCGACCACGGCGCGCAGATCGTTGGCCATCGGCTGGCGCTTGGCGATCAGCGTGATGGCGCGGTCGTCCAGTTCGCGCTGGCGCGCATCCATGATGGCGTCGTCGGAAACGACACGCTGTGCCAGCGCATTGTCCGAATTGAGCAGCGCCCTGGTCGAGCCGCTGACCATCGAGCCTGCCAGATCGCCCATGTCGCGGATCAGCTTGCTGATCTGCCCGAGCTCTTCATCGAAGGAGGCGACGGTATGTTCACCCATGATCTTGGTCCTCGTGCCTGAAAATTCACCCGCCGGACGGCTCAGCCGAAGCGGCCGGTAATGTAGTCCTGGGTGCGCTTGTCGTCGGGGTTGGTGAACATCTTGTCGGTGGCGCCCTCCTCGACGAGATAGCCGAGATGGAACATCGCCGTGCGCTGCGACACGCGCGCCGCCTGCTGCATCGAGTGGGTGACGATGACGATCGTGTAGTTCTGGCGCAGTTCGTCGATCAGCTCCTCGACACGGGCGGTGGCGATCGGATCGAGCGCCGAGCAGGGCTCGTCCATCAGGATCACCTCCGGCGACACGGCGATGGCGCGCGCGATGCACAGGCGCTGCTGCTGGCCGCCGGACAGGCCGGTGCCGGGCTCCTGCAGGCGGTCCTTGACCTCGTTCCAGATCGCCGCCTTCTTCAGGCTCTGCTCGACGATCTGGTCCATGTCGGACTTGCGCTTGGCCAGCCCATGGATGCGCGGGCCGTAGGCGACGTTCTCGTAGATCGACTTCGGGAACGGGTTGGGTTTCTGGAACACCATGCCGACGCGGGCGCGCAGTTCGACGACATCGATGTTCTTGTCGTAGATGTCGTCTTCATCGAGCGTGATCTTGCCGGTCACCCGCGCCGAATCGATGGTGTCGTTCATGCGGTTGAGGCAGCGCAGGAAGGTCGACTTGCCGCAGCCGGACGGGCCGATCAGCGCCGTCACCTGGTTCTGGCGGACGTCGAGATTGACGTCGAACAACGCCTGCTTCTCGCCATAGAACACGCCGACCTTGTCGCCGCGCATCTTGATGACTTCGTTCGACTTGGCGTTCATTTTGTCGCCCACTGCATTCTCAAGGGACTGTTCGGTCATGATGTTCATACCAAATTGCCTTTTTTCTACCAGCGCCGCTCGAACCGGCGCCGGAGCACGATCGCGGTGATGTTCATGGCCATGAGGAAGACGAGCAGGATGATGATGGCGCCGGACATGCGCTCGACAAAAGCGCGCTCAGCCTCGTTTGCCCACATATAGATCTGAACCGGCAGCGCGGTCGCCGGATCGAAAGGCGTCGTCGGATAATCGGCGACGAAAGCGACCATGCCGATCAAGAGCAGCGGTGCTGTCTCGCCGAGCGCACGCGCCAGGCCGATGATGGTGCCGGTAAGGATGCCTGGGGCGGCAAGCGGCAGGATGTGATGGAACACCATCTGCATCTTGGAGGCGCCGAGACCTAGGGCCGCCGAGCGGATCGACGGCGGCACCGCGGCGAGGGCGGCGCGCGTGGCGATGATTATGGTCGGCAATGTCATCAAGGTCAGCACCAGGCCGCCGACGAAGGAAGCCGAGCGCGACATGCCGAGGAAGTTGATGAACACGGCAAGGCCAAGCAGACCGAAGACGATCGACGGCACCGCCGCGAGATTGTTGATGTTGACTTCGATCAGGTCCGTAAAGCGGTTCTTCTTGGCGAACTCCTCCAGATAGATGGAGGCGGCGACGCCGATCGGCAGCGCCAGCAACAGCACGATCACCATCATGTAGAACGAGCCGATGATCGCCACGCCCATGCCCGACGTTTCGGGCCGGCTGGAGGCGCCATAGGTGAACAGGCCGGTGTTGAAATGCTCGGCCATCACGCCGTCGGCTTTAAGCTTGTTCATCCAGTCGATCTGCTGGTTGGACACCTTGCGGCGCGCTTCATCGACGCCGAGGTCGATCTGGCCCTTGAAGGCCGAGTCGAGGTTCGCGGCAGCCAGGATGTCGACGTCACGCGTCCTGCCGATCACCGACGGATCGGCGGAGACGATGTCGCGCAGCTGGACGCGGGCGCCTTCCGACAGGAAGCCCTTGAGCTTCAGCATCATCGGCTTGTTGGCCGGATCGATGCCGAGCTTGGCCACCAGCGCGTTTTCGGCGAGCTTGGGATAGTTCGCCTTGATCAGCACGGTAGGGTCGGTCGCGCGCTTGCCGGAGGGATCGATCACCTTCTCGTCGAAGGTGACCGGCAGCGTCACCGTCGTCTGCCAGAAGGCGGTGTAGCCTTTCGAGACGATGGTGATCAACATGATGGCCAGGAACGCCAGGCCCACCGAGATCGCAATCACGCCATAGATGCGGAACCGGCGTTCGGCGGCATAGCGCGCCTTCAGCCCGATGTCGCGGCGCGGACGCGCGACGGCACCCGCCATCGTGTCCAGGGGGATGTCGGTCATTCGTACTGCTCCCGGTACTTGCGCACGATGTAGAGGGCGACGATGTTCATCACCAGCGTCAGCGCGAACAGCGTCAGGCCGAGCGCGAAGGCGACCAGCGTCTGCGGCGAGTTGAACTCGAGATCGCCGGTCAGCTGGTTGACGATCTTGACGGTGATGGTCGTCATCGCCTCGAACGGATTGGCCGTCAGATTGGCGGCGACGCCCGCCGCCAGCACGACGATCATCGTCTCGCCGATGGCGCGCGACGCCGTCAACAGGATGGCGCCGACGATGCCGGGCAGTGCCGCCGGCAGGATCACCCGCTTGATCGTCTCGGAGCGCGTGGCACCGAGGCCGAGCGAGCCGTCCCGCATTGCGCGCGGCACCGCGGTAATGATGTCGTCGGACAAAGAGGACACGACCGGGATCAGCATGACGCCCATCACCAGACCGGCGGTGAAGATGCTCTGGCCCTGGATGAAGGGCGAGCCGCCGGTGAGTGCCGCCGACAGGTCGCGCAAGAACGGTCCGAGCGTGACAACGGCGAAGATGCCGTAGACGATGGTCGGAATGCCGGCCAGCAGTTCCAACGCCGGCTTGACCACCGAGCGCACACCGCGCGAGGCATATTCGGACATGTAGACCGCCGACATCAGCCCGACCGGCACTGCCACCAGAAGGGCGACGGCGGCGATGTAGAGCGTGCCGGCAAGAAGCGGGATCAGGCCGAACTGACCCTGGCTGCCGCCGGAACCGGCGGCGGCGAAACGCGGATCCCACACCGTGCCGAAGAAGAAGCTCATCGGCGACACGCTCTCGAAGAAGGTGATGGTCTGGAACAGCATCGACAGCACGATGCCGACCGTGGTCAGGATGGCGATGGTCGAGGCCGCAAGCAGCCCCCACAGCATCAGCTTCTCGACATTGTTGCGCGCCCTGGCGCGCGGCGCGATCTGCCTCAGCGCATAGAAGGCGCCGGCGACCGACAGCGCGAAGGTCAGCACGGCGCCGAACAGGCCGAGCCGGTCCTGGACCTGGTTCGCCTCGACCGCGATCGGGATCATATAGTCCTGTGTGTCGCTGGCCAGTGCCACGCCCTTGGCGGCGAGCAGCGGCTGCAATTCGGCGAAAGTAGCGGGAAGTGCGGTATCGCCATCGAGCCGGCGCAGGCCCTTGGCCAGGCTCTTCACCAGGCTGGCGTCGAGCGCTTCGCTGGCCACCTTTGTGTCGGCGGTGCGCTCGGGCAAAGCGGCATGGATGTGCCGGTCGAGATAGAAGGAAGAGCCGATATCCCAGACGGCGAGCAGCAGGACGGCAGGCAGGACCGCGAGCAGAAAGGCCCACCAGCCATGATAATGCGCGCGCGAATGCGGCTTGACCTTGCCGGTATCCTGCGCCGCTGCGCGCTGGCGGCCGATCACAAAAGCGACCACGCCTATGGCGATGACTATGGCGAGTACGAGCAAGGACGACATCACCCACCCCAGGGAAAATTCAGATCGCCGCCACCGTTGCGGCAAGCGGCGAAATCAGGGCGCGGATTTGGCCCGCGCCCTGATCCGGTCGGTTGATTACATCGTCTTTCCGGCGGCGAAGGCGTCGCGCTGGCCCTGACGTTCGGCGTCGGGAGCGGAAACCAGGCCGTACTGGGCGAGCGGGCTTTCCGGGCCGATCATCTGGTCATCAAGGAAGAACTCGACATATTCCTTGAGGCCGGGAACGACGCCCAGATGCGCCTTCTTGACGTAGAAGAACAACGGCCGCGACACGGGGTACGTGCCATCGGCGATGGTCTGCGTCGAAGGCACGATGCCTTCCACGGTAGCGACCTTCAGCTTGTCGGCATTGTTCTCGTAGAAGGCGAGGCCGAACACGCCAACGCCGGTCTTGTTGGAGTCGATGCGGGCCAGCGTCTCGGTGTAGTCGCCATCGATGTCGACAGCCTTGCCGTCCTTGCGGATGGCGATGCAGGTCTTGCCGATTTCCTTGTCGTCGGCGATGCCGGCAGCCTTCAAAGCGGCCTTGTCGCAGCCGGCGTCGAGCAGCTTGGTCTCGAACACTTCACGGGTGCCGTGCTTCTCACCCGGGATATAGGCGGCGATATCCCAGTCGGGCAGCTTCGGATTGACCTGGTTCCACTTGGTGTTCGGGTTGTCGACCAGCTTGCCGTCGACCACCAGCTTGGCGGCGAGCGCCTTGTAGATGTCGGCGGGAACCAGCGCCCAGTCCGGACCCTTGATGTCGGTGGCAAAGACGATGCCGTCATAGCCGATGCGGACTTCCTGGACGTCCTTGACGCCGGCGTCGGCGCAGGACTTCAGCTCGTCCTTCTTGATCGGGCGCGAGGAGTTGGCGATATCGATCGTGTCTTCGCCGACGCCCTTGCAGAACTCCTTGATGCCGGCGCCGCTGCCGCCGGACTCGACCACCGGGGTCTTGAAGTTGGTGAAGGTTTCGCCGAACTGCTCGGCGACGATCTTGGCGTAAGGCAGCACGGTCGACGAACCGGCGACCTGGATCTGGTCACGCGCAGCGGCGACACCGGACGATGCGGCGAACGCTACCGCCACGGCCGATGCCGTAACGAGGAATTTCTTCATGTGGCCTGCTCCTGTTCGGAAGATGGTCTCTTGGCGCCCTCTTCAAACCGGCGCCCGCTGAGGCCAATAGCCTTCGATTATTACAGTCGCATGACAGTTTCGTGTCAGCCCGGTAACGTCGCACAGACGTCTTGTGGGCCGCACCCTTTAAGCCGGTTTGTGGGAATGGAAGTTGCCGCTGGAATCAGACGCTTGCGCAATTCGTGCTGGCATCAAGTCCCGGCACACCGCAGGCCGCGATGCCGAGAAAGAAAACCCGGACGGGAGCGCGTTGCCCGTGACCAGAGCGAATCTTGGCCGAGCCATCGCCAAAAACAGGTCCGTTGGGGTAGATTCGACGCTGTTTCTTGTCGGCGGTCGCTTGCTCCCGCCCGTAACTGAATGAGCGGTTTCGTTGCGACCATTGTCCTGACTGGGCGCCAGCTTTGATATGGTGCGATCGCACCATATCCTTGGCTGTTGCGGCGCGGCCGAATCCCGGCGGCGCCGCAGGTTGCTATCCAGCGTCTCGTTGGGCTTCGCCTGATATGCCGACCCAGCGCTCGACCTTTTCGAGCAGCGCCCTGGGGCTGATCGGCTTGGGCAGATAGTCGTCCATGCCGGCTTCCAGGCAGCGCTCACGGTCGCCCTTCAAGGCATGCGCGGTGACGCCGACGATCGGGATATGCATACCCGTATGTTCTTCCAGCCGGCGAATTGCGGCGGTGGCCTCGAGCCCGTTCATCTCCGGCATCGAGACGTCCATCAGGATCATGCGCGGATTAAGCCGGCCGAAGGCGTCGAGCGCCTTGCGGCCGTTGCCGACGATTTCGAAACTGTAGCCGGTTTCGCCGATTATCTGGGTGAACACCATCTGGTTCACCTCATTGTCCTCGGCAACGAGAATGTCGAGCCGGCTTTCATCCCCGACGGCCCGGGCGCGGGCACGAACCGGCGGCGGTTGCAGCAAGGCGCGTTCCGATGCAGCGAGCGGCGGCTTTGCCGGCGACGGTTCGTTCCTGCCGCCGCCGGAACCGCTGCTTGCCGCCGGCAGCACACGGCCGTCCGTGATATTGTGATGGTGCCGCTGGATGGTGGCGACCAGCGTTTCCAGAAGCACCGAGGAACGCGCCGGCTTGATCAGTTGGGCGTCGATGCCGAGATCGCGATAGCTGGTGTTGGCGAGCGACTGGTCGACCGAGGTCAGCATGATGATCGGCGTGTCGGCCAGCCCTGCGGTGTTGCGCACGACGCGCGCCATTTCGGCGCCGCTCATCCCCGGCATCTGATAATCGAGCACGACGCAGTCGACCGGCACGCCGTAGGCAGCCGCGGCGACCAGCACCTTGAGCCCTTCGGGTCCGCTTTCGGCGGCGCAGGAATCGAAGGTCCATGACGCCATCTGCTCGCTCAGGATCGATCGGTTGACGGCATTGTCGTCGACGATCAGCACCCGTGAGCCGGTCACGTCGACCGGCATGATCCGCCGTCCGGTCTGTTCCTCGGCCCTGGGCAATGTCACGGTGAACCAGAAGGTCGAGCCCTTGCCTTCGGCGCTCTCGACACCGATCTCGCCGCCCATCAACTCGACCAGCCGCGAGGTGATGGCGAGCCCGAGCCCTGTGCCTTCGTGGCGTCTGGTCGACGAGGTGTCGGCCTGACTGAATTTTTCGAAGACGAGCTTTAATTTCTGCTGCGGAATGCCGATGCCGGTGTCGGTGACCGAAACGGTAAGCTTTGTCCCCGTCGGCCCCCTTTGTCCGGTCACGTCGACCAGCACGTGGCCTTCGTCGGTAAACTTCACCGCGTTGCCGACCAGATTGGTGACGATCTGCCTGACGCGACCGACATCGCCGACGAACAGGCTTTCCAGGCCCGGCTCGACGCGCACGATGAGCTCGAGGTCCTTCTCCTTGGCGCGCGTCGATATCAGCGTCGCCACATCCTCGATCGCTTCGGGCAGGTTGAAGGGCGCAGGGTCGAGCACCAGCTGTCCGGCATCGATCTTGGAGAAGTCCAGTATGTCGTTGATGATGGTCAAGAGCGCGTTACCCGACTTGACGATGATATCGGTGAACGTCTTCTGCTTGGGATCGAGGTCGGATTTGGCCAGCAACTCGGCCATGCCGAGTACGCCGTTCATCGGCGTGCGGATCTCGTGGCTCATATTGGCCAGGAATTCCGACTTGGCGCGGTCGGCCAGCACGGCGCGCTGGCGCGCCTCGCGCAGTTCGGCCTCGCGCAGCTTCAGTTCGGTGATGTCGGTGGTCGACCCAATCAGATAGAGCGAACCGTCGGACGCGATCATCGCGCCCTTGCGGGCGAACTGGTGGCGCACGCTGCCGTCGGCAAGCGTCACCGTTTCCTCGATCTCCTGTGTATCGCCTGTGCGCAGCACGGCGAGATCGCTGTTGACGAAGGCTTCGCCGTCTTCGCCGAAAATCTCGATGTCCGTCTTGCCGATCGCGTCTTCCCTGCGGAGGCCGGTGAGGTCGCACCAGCCCTTGTTGACGTAGAACTGCCTGAGGTCGGAGCGCTTGGCGTAGATCGACACCGGCACGTTGTCGATGAGATTGCGGAACACCTCGTTCTCGCGCATGCTCTCTTCCAGCGCCTGCTCGCGCGCCTTGACGTCGGTGATGTCGGTGCTGGAGCCGACAAGGTGCACCGACCCATCGAGCGCCACCAGCCGGCTCTTGCGCGTCATCAATTGCCGCACCGTGCCGTCGCGATGGGTAACGGGCTCCTCGATCTCGCGGCCGCGGCCGGTGACGACGACCTCGGTGTCGTCATGGGTGTAGGTTTCGGCGTCGTCGATGCCGAAAAGCTGGAGATCGGTCCGGCCGATGACTTCCTCCTTGGGGATGCCGGTCAGCGCGCACCAGGCCTTGTTGACGAATTCCATGCTCAGATCCTGCGCCTTGATGAAGGCGGCGACCGGCAGTTCGTCCATGACGTGGCGGAACAGGTCGATCTGGCGCATGCTTTCCTGCAGCGCCTTTTCGCGGCTCTTGATCTCCGAGATGTCGACGCGCACGCCGATGAAGGTGCCGTCCTCGGTGCGCATATCGTAGACCTGATACCAGCGGCCGTCCGCATTGAGGCGCTCATAGGACGAGTTGGGCAGGCGATAGCGGGCGAGGATGGCATTGAGCCAGACATCGGGGTCGCCTTCATAGAGCCTATCGATTTCTCGATCGCCGCTCGATCGGAAATAGCCGACCGAATGTCCGAGTTCCAGGGCCTCGCGGAAGCTGCGGCCGGGCTGCCATGCCGGTTTCAGCTCCGGCAGCGTGTCCTGCAGCTTGCGGTTTGCAAAGACGAACTTGTCGTCGCGGTCATAGATGATGACGGCCGCCGGCAGCGACTCCAGCACCGTGGTGAGGTTCTTGCGGGCGTCCTCGGCTTCGGTCTCGCGGCGCTTCATGTCGGAGATGTCGAACAGGAAACCGGCGACATAGTTGCGGCCGCTGGGCATGCCGACGCGGTTCTTGCGCACGATGCGCGAGCGGCTGGCGCCCTCGGCGTCGAAAGTCTCCTCGACCTCGTAGGGCGTGCCGGTCGCCAGCACGGCGCGTTCGCTGTCTTCGAATTGGGCGGCGTCCTTTTGCTTGAGGAAGTCGCCGCCGGGCCTGCCCAGCATCGCTTGCGGGCTCTGTCCGAACAGTGCCGAAAACGCCTCATTGACGAAGACGAAACGCAGATTGTCGTCCTTGACGAAGATCGGATCCTTGACGCCGTTGATCACCGCCTCGGCCAGCCGCGATTTCTCCAGCGCTAGGGCGAGTTCAGCCTCGCGATCTTTCATGTTGGTGACGTCTACATAGGAGATCAGCCTTTTGCCGCCGGCGAGCGGCGCCAGCGAGGCAATCAGCGTACGGCCGTCATTGCGTGGCAGTTGCCTGGAGCCAACCAGGCCGGCCGAGATTTCTGCTTCGCGCTCGGCGATGTGGCCCTGCCATTCGGCATCGTCAGCACCGTACGGGTCCATATCGCGGCTGGCCTGCATCAGTTCGCGGAAGCCGCAGCCGATGCCGGCGCGTCGGGGATCGATTTCCCAGAAATCATAGAAGGCGCGGTTGATCACCTCCGCGCGCATCTCCGCATCAAGGACGAGCACGCCGATCGGCATCTGGTCGACCATCGTGCGAAGATTGGCGAAGGTCTCCGTAATTTTGGCGTTGGCACTCTCGATCTCTGCGTCGCGACGCTTGAGCTCGGAGACGTCGTAGTAGGTCAACAGCCGCTTGCCGCCGGACAATGCCGTCACGGAGAACATCATCGTCCTGCCATTGGCATGGAGAAATTCGCGTGGCGCAACCGAGCCGGCGCTGATCTCCTCGATGCGGGTGGCGAGGTAGTGCTGCCACTGCTGTCCATCGAGATCGCCGTAGATGCCGTTGCGGCGGTTGAGTTCCATCAACAGGCTGAACGGCGCGCCGACCGTGACGGCGCCGTCGGGAATCCTGGAGAGCTCGCGATAGGCCTTGTTGACGATGAGCGTGTCGAACTTCGCGTCAAGCACCACGACGCCCATATGCATGGCATCCATTGTCCGCTCGAGATCGGCGAGGTGCTGCGTAGCCTCGCCGGCCGGCGGATCGCTCTCGTCCTGCCGCAGTTCGTCCAGCGCACCGGCCAGTGCCGTGACGTTGCGGCCGATGCCGCGATAGCCGATAAATTCGCCTTCGCCGTCGAACCGCGGGGAACCGGTGATCGAAACCCAGCGGCAGCCGGGACGGCCGCCCTTCAACTCATAAACAAAGTCGCGAAACGGCCGATGCGCCTGCAGATCCTCCAGATGCGCGGCGGCGTGTCGATTGCCGTGCACCATCTGCTTGAGGAAATCGAAGCGGAAACGGCCAAGAATGCTGGCGGGATCGATGCCGGTGGCGGCCTGGTAGTTCTCCGAAAGCCAGGAAAAGCGCAGCTCGGCGTCGGTCTCCCAGACCCAGTCGGCGCCGGCCTCGACCAGTTCGCGCATCGCTTCGGGCGAACCCCCGACGGACGTATCCTCGCCGTTCACCACGCCTTTTCGGGAACCGCGTCCGCCGCGTGTTCCAACAGTCCCGTCAGCCATCCCGTTCCCACCCCGAAAGCCAAGGCCGAACCCCCTCAGCGGTTCGCCGGCGGAATGTGCCCGAGAAGCATTAATGATCCGCTAACCATAACCAATCCAGACTGCGGCCAGAGCCACATTGCCCTGCGGTATTCCGCCGGTTGTCGGCGGAACCCCGGCCGGGCTATAAGTCGGCGGGGGTGTTGCTGATGACGGGTTGGATCGTGCCTTGTTTCCTGTGCCTGGCGCTGCTTGCGGGCAGCGGCTGCGCACGCAGCTATGACGGCACGGTGGTGATCCCGAAGCCGCTCGATATCAGGCGGGTCTGGGATCGCGATCCGTCGCAGACTGAGGCCAGCCGGATGCAGGCGGCAGCCGGTGTGTTTCCGACGCCGCCGCCGCAGGAGCCCTACCGGCCCGCGGCACGCAGGCACACAACACAAATAGCTGCGCCAAGGCGGCACGTCAGGTCCAGCCCGCCCAGCATGGCTTCCGAACCGGCCAATCCGCTCACCTGCAAGAATGTCAGCGAACCCGGCAAACGCTACAGGATGGTTTGCGAATAGCTGGTACTAGAGCAATTCCAGGAAAAGTGTGAAACGGTTTTCCGTCCGGAATTGCGTAAAACAAAGACATAGAGCGGTTCGCCGTTTCGGTGAAACGGTGAAACGCTCTAGGCGCAGGTTACTCCGCCGGGAAGAAAGCCGGCCCGACCACCCTGACCGGCCGCGAGCCGGCCAATGGCTCGACCGATTGTCGCTGGGCGGCGCCCCTGGCCTCTGCAGCGTCTGCGCCAGGCTGGAGAAGTTGCGCCACGGTGCCAAGATCCGGCTTCGCTGACGGCAAAGGAATGATCGCGTTGGCCATATTGGCTGGCGTCACCGTGCGCGCTCTCAGCTCGGCAACGCGCCGGTGATAGCGCTTGAGGTCGCAGGCCCTGAAGTTCGCATCATTGCGATATTTGAAGGCCGTCGGCAGGTCCTTGTAGGATGTGCGCGTATCGAGCGCGACCATCTCTTCGGTTTCAAGGCTTGGATCACTGAGCGTGTACAGGTCGACGCCGGCATCGTCGCAGATGTAGCGGCACTGATCGACCATCTCCTTGACATCGCCGCCTTGCACGAACTGCGATTTCGGCGCCGGGAAGAAATAGCCGTCGGAGAGACGAACGCAAAACAGCATCGAATTGCTGCCGATCATGGCGCCAGCCGGACGCTGTCTTTGTTGCCCGGCGGCGGGCGTGCAGCCGAGCGCGACGAGCCTGGCCTGCAGTCCGGACGCATCCCGGCGCGAAATCGCGGCGCCGCGATCTGGCGTTGCACCTGTGTGCGGCTTTTGGCGAGGTCGGCGCAAGCATTGAAGAAGCCCCCCACCGCACTTTGCGCCGTGCACCGACGTTGCCTCTCCAGCCCCTGGATCGCCGCAAGCTGGCGACGCAGCTGCGCAAGCTCGGGGCTGATCCCGCCGCTGCGGCCGGACGGTGCCAGCTGGCTCCTGAGCGCGGCGCATGGATCGGCAAGGGAAGCCGAAATGCCGAGGACGCTTGCCGCTACCGACACCAGTGCAAAGGTCACGACTGCCACAAACGCATCATCGGCGACACCTGGTTCCTTGTACCCCTGTGGAGCCGATCGCCGCTCCAGCCGATTGAGCCTCAATGCGGGAGGTAAGTCTAATTCAAGAGACGCCAGCAACCGCCAGGTATTTTATGCCGAGTGTATTATGCCGGTTCCTGTAAATTCGCTATTACACTTTTGTCTCAAGATTGAGACGTAGCCAGGCTTGGGCGAGCCCAGGCCGCCGCAATCATCGATCCCGCGTTGTCGGCCCTTGCGGATGAAACCTTTCTCCGGTGTCTCGCGTTGTGTCGGGCAAAGGAGACGAAGATGTCTATTCACTTCACTGTCTCTGGCCTGACCAGGAACCTGTTCCACTCGCTGGGGCTGGACCATGAGCGGGCGCCGAGAGCGCTCGATCCCGAACAGAGCCTGTTGCTGGAATGCTATCTGGCCGGACAGATTCCGGAATCCGCCTGGGCCGACTACGTCTTCGAGACGCCGGAACTGCAGCGGCATGTCGATATCAGACGCCCGCACAACTGATCAGAGCAACTTCAGGAAAGTGTGAGTCGTTTTTCCGGGAAAAGCGCGTAGCGCTTTCCCCTGGGAATTGCGTCAAGACAACGAGAGAGGGGGTCGCCGTTTGTGAAACGGTGAAACGCTCGCCCGCTCGCCTACTGCTTGGGCGAAGCGAATTGCACGGTGAAGACATTGCCCGCGATGCTTGCGCCAGCGTCGGCGAGAAGCTCAACGGCAGGCACTTTTGCAGGGCAGTGGTTGCGGCGTCGACGAATGATTTCCTGGTATCCGCATCGCCATCGACCTTGATCGCCGTCGGCCGCGGCGGACCGATCAGCGTGCCGTCGCGTTTGAAGCTGAAGCTCAAGGTGACGCTGGCATTTCCAGCACCCGCCGGCGGCGTCCAGCACGCCTGGATGGCATCGACGACCTCCGCCATCGTGTCGAGCGGCGCGGCATTGCACGGGTAGCCTCCGACCAACACAACACCGGCAATCGCAAACACTCTCGCTACGCCCTTCATAAAGCTCCTCGTGTGTCGTCCGCCGACCATGATGGTAGGGTCGAAGCAGACGATGGCAATATGCCTGATGTCGGACTTTACAGCATGAGACGCGCCTGATGGCGCATCGGCGAAAAGCAAAAGGCCGGCATTGCGCCGACCTTTCCCTTCACACCCTTGCGCCAGTACATCCGTGGTCGCGCGGTGCCTTCAATAGACAGCGTTCTGGTTAATGAATCCTTAGCTTTGCGCGCTGGCCTGCGACTTCACATAGGCGATGTAGCCGCGCACGTCGCCGGCCGGCTCGGCATAGGCCTGGCCGAGTTTCTTCTCCATCGCCGCGACATACTCCTTGGCCCATTTTGGCAGCGCATAGTCGATGACGGCCAGGAACTCCAGCGTCGATGCCAGGCGTATGTCGGCGATCGACGGGTGCTTGCCGCCGATGAACGGCTTGCCGTCCCTGAAGAAGGAGTGAAACACCTCCAGCGGCTCGGCAATCGCCGCCATGGCGGCCTTCTGCGCCTCGGACTTCTTCTCCGGATGAGCGTCGCTATGGCCGACCTCGCCGGCATAGTGCGGGAAACCCAGCGCCGGATAGGTGGCGCGCGCCACATACGGGTAGAGCGTGCCGATCAGGTAGAACATGGCGCTGTCGACCATCGCCCGCTTGGCCGGTGCCTTGGAATAGAATTTCTCCAGCCCGTGCTTGTTGGCGAGATACTGCATGATGGCACAGCTCTCCCACAGCACGCCGCGCGGCAGCCCCTTGTCCTCGATCATCGGCGTCAGATGCGCCGGATTGCGCGCCATATATTCCGGCGACCGCGTGTGGCCCCAGGCGTCGGTCTCGGCGGCGTCGAACCCGGCTGCACGGGCAAACACCCGAACGGTCATGTTGTTGACGCTTGGCTTTAGCATCGAGAGCTTCAGCGCCGGTTTTTTCGCCGCCTTGGCCTTCGGCGCGGATTTCTTGGCAGCCGGCCTCGTCGCGGTTTTGGCGGCCGGCTTTGCGGCTGCCTTCGGCGCGGCCTTTACGGCCGCTTTTGCCGCCGGCTTCACTGCCTCTTTTACTGCTGGCTTGGCCGCTGGTTTGCCAGCGCTCTTAACTGTCTTTGCCATTGTGGTCCTCCCCTTTTGCTGGCCGTCGGTATGGATTCTTCGGCGTCCGGTCGTCTGACAAGGTCGCGCGCGACCATTCGACCAGCGTCTGGATTGCGTCGGCAAGGTGCACTTCGGCGATGTTGTAGTCGCCGCGCACAACGCGCAGCTTGTGCGCCTGCATCAGCACATCGGCGTGGGTGAAGCCGGCCGGCGGCTCGAAGCGGTAGGACGCCAGCTCGATCAACAGGCCGAGCGGATCCTCGAAATAGATCGAATCCATGAAGCCGCGATCCTTGACGCCGCTGTGCTTGATGGCGCGTTCGTCGAGCCGGGCGACCGCCTGCAGGAAAGTGACGCGCGACACCGAGAACGCAATATGATGGACGCAGCCCGGTTCGGTGGGCGTGCGCCGCTTGACCGGCGTGCGGCTCTCGTCGGTGAAGACGGTGATCAACCTGCCGTCGCCGGGATCGAAATAGAGATGGCTTTCGCTTGGCTTGTCGAGATTGGGTTGCTCGAAAATGAACGGCATGCCGAGCACGCCCTCCCAGAAATCGATCGAGGTCTGGCGGCCGGCGCCGACGAGCGTGATGTGATGGACGCCCTGCGACTGCAGTTTCTGCATCGGTCTCCTCCTCGCCGACCCCTCGCCTTCCGGGGCGAGCTTGGATCCCGCCACCTCATACCATCGCCGCACGCCATGCGCGTGGCCGATGTGCATGCCTGGCGGCGTTTCCCCCTATCTGTTCCCCGGCGTTTTGCGCGCCGTAACGAGCCCTTTGGAAAGGCTTCGTACAATGATGCTAGTGCAATTGGCAGCGCCGCGCCAGAAGCGACGATAGCTAACGATGCGTGGAGAGCCAAGCGCTCAAGGTTGTCGAATCTTGGCTAAGCGACGGCTCTAAGTTCGGCCTCCGCCAGCGTGCCCAGGCCCGCGCATTCGGCGCATGCCATGGTCTGCCCGGGACAGCCGGCCCGATGCGTACCTTGCGGGCAGCAATGCCCTTTCGACTCACGCCATTTCAAGCAATCGAAAACCTGCCCGCTGCCGTGACAGCGCGAGCATATCATTTTTGCCGAACTCATACTTGCTATGCCCAACCAAATCCGCGTTGCCGCAGATGCTATCCCCGCACCGCAAGTAACAGAGATCGCTACGCTTTCAAGCGTCGCGGCCTGACTTAAATTGGGTGTATCTGGATATGCGGATGTGAAGACTCTTACCCCGCCAACACTCACAGTCAGACACAATCGACACGGCTGCTTGCCTGAACGCTGTAACGATGTGGGGAGAAACGGCCGAGCCGTTGCTTGGTACGCCCAAAGGGGAATCGAACCCCTGTTCCCGGCGTGAGTGGCTGCTTCCTACGGTGCAGGCCAGAACCCGACTGGTCCGAGAGCCGATTCGTTTATCTAGGGTACGAGAAGCATCGCGTTGTTCGCAAAGAGCTTCGTTGACTTGGCTCTCGAACAAATGCGCGGCGCGTCTCCTCAGAGGCCGTGCGTTCTGCACGGCACGAAGATGACCACGCTCGGACATGCTCCCCACTACCGCAAGCCCCAGCGAGTGGCAAACCGGACCTAGCTTTGGGCTAAAAAACTGTCACTGCTGCAAGGCAAGACGTTGACCTAAGCTACAGAGATCCTTTTTCGCCGGGCTTCTTGGCAAATCTTGAAAAGGAATCCTGAAAGGTCCTCGTGGCTTGCCAGCTTGTGGGTGTGTATACCCCACTGTTCCGTCATCACTGTGGTATCATCGTCGCCCGAGCCGGTAATAAAGCGCACACCGTGATAGCAAATGCGGTCATTGACGATGGCGTGCGACCCTTTGAGCTTGGTCCAGTGGCTATGCAGGTGCATATCCTCACCTGAAAGGCCAATGTACAAGAACGTGTGCTGTCGAAGAGCAGCCTCAAGTATAGGGCGCCACAGTTCAGACGTCATAACATCATGGAAACTTGTCGTCCCAAGAACAATCTTTTTGCTTTCTTGGGCATGGTCCAAAGGCAGGAAGCCGTGGGGGTGATAGATGATCACATCCTCGTTCTGAGCCCAGTGACGCCCCTCCCGGATTATAGCCGTAGTGAAGCCGTAAAATTCAAGATAAATTTCAAGCAGGTCATCGAAGTTAAGCGTTATTACTTTCGCTGCGGAACCTCTGCGCGACGCCATAACCAATGACCCAATTGCTGCCAACAATCTATTCTCGCTGATCATAGCAAAATCGAGCGTGACACCGTCGTACAAGGCTTTCTTAACCGCAGCGTTAAACGCCGGGTCGGTTTTATAGTGCTTGACGCGCAAGGCCTCTGCCTTCGCTATGGGGTTAAACCCATCTGGGGGCATGCCTTCACCGGCAGCGATCGACATTCTCTCAACTAGTGTTTTCCAATCAGGCAAGTCGAAGAATTTTGACACACCTGCCCCAAGGAACAGGCCTAACCTGCCGGCAACAAGCTGTGCTGCGAGATGGTCTACAAGCGAATCTTCATTCTGCCAGCTGTCCGGCATATTCATGTTGGCCACAAAATCTCCCCCTTACCCAGCGGCACCCAGTCTTCAATCCACCGGTTAACTATCACGAAATTAATGACGTCAATCAGCTCCTGCGCTCGCGTGCGAGTGCTTAGGTTTAAGTTAACAAAACCGTCACTTGCAATCCGTACAATCTCGCCGTCTTCGTAGGTTTTGACTCGCGGCAATCCTTCGAATAGTCGCCTGCCAAGGCCGCCCGAATGAAAATTAAAAGTTTGATGGTGCTCTACATAGAGAGGAGATTGCGTCACGTCATCGCCGTATAGTGAGATGCTACGAAGCGTCGTCGTCGGCCCGGCGAAGCGGCCATGAAGAGATGTAACCAGGAACTCACTCTCCGGCTGCCTACAATGTTCTATCATACGATCAACAAACACTGAAACTTTCCGTAGATTTGGGAATATACGCCGATCAAAAATTTGATTTACCGCGTAGTCTACGATCTTACGACGATTTGCTAGTATTATCATCTTTGCAAATCCGCGGACTATGAAAATTTGATATACGTATCGCTCTCGCGCTCCTTCGCTCTCATCAGCGAGTGAAACCGGACTGCTAAGCGAATATTCATCCCATCGACGAATACCATAGGCAGAATCGAGATAGCGGAGCGTCGGGCCGTTTGTAACCTCTGGTTCGCGCTGCTCGAAATCTTTGCTAGTGAAGTCGCGAGATGCCGGACTTGCGATGATATAGCCGCTGTAAGAGCTCATTTGACAAATCCCGGCACTCGCCTGAGATCGAACGCAAGGCAATGCAGAACCCAAAGCGACTCGGCTTCAGATGGATTCTCCTTAAGTTGATCTTTGAGAAAGATGAGAGCGTTTCCCAACGGCGCTGTATTATAAGAAAGCTTTCTCTTTTCGTCACCGGTACCGCTTGGCCGAGCATAAGGATCAGAAAATAGCCGCGCGGCCAAAAGTTCCGAGAAGAGGTATATTTTCACAAGGCGAACGAGATAGAGGCGGGCAAAAAAGTCTTTCTCCATCTGTTTGAAGTTCGACTGATCTCTATCAATCCGATCGATCAATCGTAGCGCCTGCTCAACGTAATTGCTTGAAGGGTCAATGTTCGGTGTGATGTCGGAAAGTAGGGCTTTTGTGCTGGCCAGCGCCGCTTGAAAAAGTCCTTTCGAACTTCCCGTCAGAAGCGTTGCGGCAACCGTACAAAGGGTCCTCATAAGGTACTCAGGGACTCGGTTGCTGATACCTGGTATCGCGCACCAGCTATGCCAAATGCTAGTGACGTAGAATGTCGGGTCACCCTGGTGAAAATACAAAAAATCGAAGGCGTGGACCAAAATCTCCTGCATTTCATCGCGCCAGCGCTCAAATAGCTCCGGTAGCTTATTGTCAACTTGGTCGGACTGGAGATCGGTTCGGGCAAGCTCCATCGCTATCACTGCCTCTACCAACAGTTGGCGGGCTGCCTCCAGATGATTCGCAGCCTGAAAGTGCGGCTTCGCCACTGTGCGAGCGAGATTCATATCCTCCTCATTCAATGACGGCCCGAGGAAGGACAATGCCGATTGCACGAAAATGTGGCTTATCTCATGCGTCACGGTCAGAAGGTTTGAGCGGAAGCTATTGCACTCGGCCAGGGTGGCGAGGGGGGCACTTAGGGTAGCAAGACGGCTACTAAACCCGTCGCGGCCGCTGAAGTAAGTCACTAGCGGTACGATTGGACTGCTGCTGATGACGTCATGGCCCGTCATGGACATAATGTCAAAATCTAGAAGCGAGGAGTCTGTAACCAACTCGATTTTGCTTGGAACGTCAGACGTTTTTCCCTCCAGTAAGCCCAATCGTTCAGGTAAGCGAGCTTCACCTAGGACTTGCTGGATTGAATCAACTAGGTTGGCCAGTGCAATATTCGCGCTGCCTGTTCCTAGCAGCGAATGTATCCAGAAGTGGCACTCCGTGGCCAATATCGGAGAGATACCAGAGAAGGCTTGAGACGAGAAACGGGAAAGAGCAGCATTCATGCTGAGCAATCGGGATTGCATGTCGAGAACGCCGATTTTGTCGTCGTTGTATGCTTCGACCTGAGCGCATGCGGCCTCGGCAATCGCATGCATTTTTGAAAAGATCAACGGATAGGCTGTGGCAGCACGCATTAGACTCGTCGCAGTTGCCACGACATTTTCTTCAAATGCGGAATGCAAAACCGGCGAGGTGGTCTGGGCAACCGACTTCGCCAATTTGTCGATGACGTTATGCCCGCTACCTTCGGCATATGCTCGATGTGCGGTCTTTGTAATGATGCAGTCACTCAGCGTCCATTGCTCATGTGGGATTTTCTCATCGGCTGCCCACTTCAAAAGGGATCGCACCAAGCTTTTTCCGGGTCGACTATCGGCAATACGCAGCACGACATTGAAGCACCCGGCGGTTAGCCATATTCCAACGTGACCCGCAGTCGCCAGCCCTTCAATGCTTGCCAATAAGGCAGCAGGTTGCACAGGCCCGAGGAACAACAAAAACTGCTTGCCGGAGAACGATGTCGAGGCCCCATCAAAGCCCTTGATGAGCCAGATCGGGGAAACCCGAGAGCCCGCGGTCCATTTGTGGACGACGGCAGCTAGCGATTCCGCAACCTCCACCCGCCGGCTCTGGCCGCCCGTTTGATCATGCAGGGCTAGATAGCTAGTCCGCGACTCTAAAAGCATATCAGCTTCTTAGTCGTGGCGGAAAATTTTCAGCTCATCGTCCCAGCGTCGGGCCGGCTTGGATGTCCCGGTTGGCTTCGAGATGTCACTTCCGGCTGAATTGCTGCCCGCAGTTCTTTTGCGTTCACGTGGCCCCTGCACGCGCGCAGGTAAATGGTCGAGCGCACCAGCGGTGCCGTGCTCGCCATAGGATGTCATTTGCCGCGTTGCCTTTAAGATGGACTCGAGGGTCAGCATGGGTGGCTTCTGTTTTTCAGCGAGGGCGCCGAAGCGGCTCCAAGCACAGGATGGGGTATATGGACACGTGACCGCAACACGTCAAGCGGCAAAATCTTGCCGACAGTGCGTCGAAACATCCCCATGCCCCCCAAAGCAATACCACGCATGTGTCGCACGTGCGGGTCAAACTGGCAACCACAGTGCCGGGAAAAACACAAAGAAAGCTTAACCGAAAAAGGTCGGCCGAAGTCCTGCCTTGAACGTTACTTCTACCGCATTGCGAACGGCTATTTCGCATCAGTTGACAGCTTTTTTTTGGCCTATGCGCTAAGTGTCTGAATTCTTTGGTACGCCCAAGGGGAATCGAACCCCTGTTCCCGCCGTGAGAGGGCGGTGTCCTGACCGCTAGACGATGGGCGCGTTCAAGAACCGGCGATATAGGCTGACGGTTTGGAAAAAGCAACTGGGCTTCGAACCGCCGGACCGCTTCTGTGCAATCTCGGTTTGCGGACCTAGCGTTTCGGCTCGATCAGATCCCACAGATTGCCGTAAAGATCGGCGAACACCGCTACCGTGCCATAGGACTCATGGCGTGGCGCTTCGCGAAAGTCGACGCCCTTCGCCAGCATCGCCGCATGGTCGCTGGCAAAGTCGTCGGTTTCGAGAAACAGGAAGACGCGGCCGCCGGTCTGGTTGCCGATGCTCTTCTCTTGCGCCTCGCCGTCAGCTTCGGCCAGAAGCAGCCTTGCGCCCTGGCCGTTCGCCGGCGTCACCGTCACCCAGCGCTTGCCGTCACCGAGATCGGTGTCGTCGCAGAGGACAAAGCCAAGCTTGCCGACATACCAGGCAATCGCCTCGTCATAATCGCCGACGACGAGCGTGACGGTCGCAATGCGGCGGCTTTCGGCAAATCCGGTCATTTGTTACGGCCCAGTTGTTGCGCCAGTTATTTGTTGCGGACGGCAAAGCGGCCGATGAGGCGGCGCTCGGCAATGTCGTAGACGAAGATGGCGCGGCTGCCGTCGGCTAGCTCCGCGTCGATCGAAATTCGGTTTCCCGACAGCGACTGGCTGATCACCCTGGCCCCGACCGGCAACACGATGTCTTCTGCCAGCGGCTCGCCACCCGGCACCTGGATGTCGCCGGCCAGCGGCGGGTTCGCCGGCGGCGCCTTACGGGATTTGTAGACAATGGCCGCGATCACCACCATAAGGGCCAGCAAAAGCAGGCCGAGATTGATGGCCATGAAACGGATGAGCCTGCCACGCACCTTTTCGATCTCGGGATCGAGCGGCTTTTCCTGATCTTCATCGTCGGCGGGCCGGGCCATGGCAGAACTTCCGGAACTTTTTCGATGAGCGCTCATAACGAAGAGACCCGACAATTCATAGAGGCCGGCACCGATGCCGCCGGCCAGCGCCTCGACCAGTGGCTGGCGAGCGCCCTCGGGCCTGACATGTCGCGCAGCCGGGCGCAGATGCTGATCCGGCAAGGTGCCGTTTCGATCGACGGCAAGCCGGTCTACGAGACCAAGCGCAAGATGAGTCCCGGCGAGCGCGTATCGGTCGTCATGCCCGAGCCGGAACCGGCCGAACCGCAAGGCGAGCCCATCGTGCTCGACGTGCTTTATGAGGACGACGAGCTGATCGTCATCAACAAGCCGGCCGGCCTCGTCGTCCATCCCGGCGCCGGCAACTGGACCGGCACGCTGGTCAATGCCCTGATCCACCACTGCACCGACAGCCTTTCAGGGATTGGCGGCGTCAGGCGGCCGGGCATCGTCCATCGGCTGGACAAGGAAACCAGCGGCGTCATGGTGGTGGCCAAGACCGACCGCGCCCACAAGGCGCTGTCGGAGGCCTTTGCCGACCACGGCCGCACCGGCGACCTCGAACGTGCTTATTTGGCGCTGGTCTGGGGAATCCCGTCGCGGCCGACCGGAACGGTCGACGCGCCGCTTGGCCGTGCCGCCGACCGCGTGCGCCGCGCCGTCGTGCCGGAAGGCCGTGACGATGCCCGCCACGCCGTGACCCATTTCACCGTCAAGGAGCGTTTCGGCGAGGGCCAGAAGGCGTTCGCCACCGCCAGCCTGGTCGAATGCCGGCTGGAAACCGGCCGCACCCACCAGATCCGCGTTCACATGGCTCATATCGGCCACCCCGTCATCGGTGACCCCGATTACGGCCAGGCCTTCCGCACCAAGGCCAACCGGCTGCCTGAACTGCTGAAGGGTCAGGTCAAGGCGTTTTCCAGGCAAGCTTTGCATGCCTGGCTCCTTGCATTTCGGCACCCGGCTACCCATTTATCGATGAGGTTCGAGGCGCCGATACCGGGGGACATGGAGGAACTCGTCGGCGGCTTCCGCAAGCTCTGAACCAGCCAGCTAAAACCTGAGCGGCATTGTTCACTTCAGCGTGACACACTGTTTCGTGTTGAACAAATGCCTGTCTTTTCTGGTTTTGTTCCTATATAAATCAGTTGTCGCGGGCGAGCCTTTTGGTGCTCGCGTCACATGCCCGCCGCGTTTCGGGGGCATCACTCCAATAGAGAGGGGGCGCAATCATGGCCCAGTCACTACCCAGTATCGTTTCCGGCGAAGGCGGCCTCAGCCGCTACCTGGAAGAAATCCGCCGCTTTCCCATGCTTCAGCCGCAGGAAGAGTACATGCTCGCCAAGCGCTACGCCGAGCATGAAGACACTTCCGCTGCGCACAAGCTCGTCACCAGCCATCTTCGGCTCGTCGCCAAGATCGCCATGGGCTATCGCGGCTACGGCCTGCCGATCGGCGAAGTGATCTCGGAAGGCAATGTCGGCCTGATGCAGGCCGTCAAGAAATTCGAACCCGAGCGTGGCTTCCGCCTCGCGACGTACGCCATGTGGTGGATCAAGGCCTCGATCCAGGAGTACATCCTGCGCTCGTGGAGCCTGGTCAAGATGGGCACGACCGCCAATCAGAAGCGCCTGTTCTTCAACCTGCGCAAGGTGAAGGGCAAGATCCAGGCGCTGGACGATGGCGACCTCAAGCCCGACCAGATCACCGAGATCGCCACCAGGCTGAACGTGTCGGAAGCCGAAGTCGTGTCGATGAACCGCCGCCTGTCGGGCGACGCGTCGCTGAACGCGCCGATCCGCGCCAGCGAAGGTGAATCCGGCGAATGGCAGGACTGGCTGGTCGATGACCACGAAAGCCAGGAAGACATGCTGATCGAACAGGACGAGCTGGAAAACCGCCGCGGCATGCTGTCGGGTGCTTTGGCCGTGCTGAACGATCGTGAGCGGCGCATCTTCGAGGCACGCCGCCTCGCCGAGGAGCCACTGACGCTGGAAGAGCTGTCGTCCGAGTTCGACATCAGCCGCGAGCGCGTGCGCCAGATCGAGGTGCGCGCCTTCGAGAAGGTGCAGGACGCGGTCAAGGCCGCCGCCAAGCGCCAGATGCAGGCGCTGCGCACGATCGAGGCGCAGCCCGCGGCGTAAAGCCGGGTTCGGCTAAGGAACAGAAGGCGGCGTCGGGAAACCGGCGCCGCCTTTTTTTATGTCTTACGCTTACGCTGGCGATTGGCGAAAGCATTCTTGACATCCAATCTCCCCCCTTGCGGGGGAGATGTCCGGCAGGACAGAGGGGGGTGTGAAGGATCGCCAACTTCGGTTTTGGCTACCCTATCGGAATTGACGGCACAGCTACCCGACTGACAGGTCAGCGGGACAGCCCCCTCTGCCCTGCCGGGCATCTCCCCCGCAAGGGGGGAGATCGGCAGCTTCGCCAACTGCCCTCTCAAAGCCCATCAAGCGGAAACTTCAGATACCGCCTCCCATTGGCCTCCGGTTCCGGCAGCCGTCCACCATTCATGTTGACCTGCAGCGCATGCAGGATCAACCGCGGCATCGGCAGTGTCTTGTCGCGCGCTTCGCGCAAGGCGACGAACTCGGCTTCGCTGCGCGCCGCAACGAGGTGGATATTCTTTGCCCTCTGCTCGGCGACCGTGCTCTCCCAGCACGGCTCGCGGCCGCCGGCCTGATAGTCGTGGCCGACGAACACGCGCGTATCGTCCGGCAGCGCCAGAATGCCCTCAATCGAATGCCACAGCCGCGCCGCACTGCCGCCGGGAAAGTCCGTCCTTGCCGAGCCGCTGTCGGGCATGAACAGCGTGTCGTGGACGAAGGCTGCGTCGCCAATGACATAGGTGATCGAGGCCAGCGTGTGGCCGGGCGAGAACAGCACCTTGACCGGAAGGTTGCCGATCATGAACGTTTCGCCTTCCCCGAACAGCCGGTCCCACTGCGAGCCGTCTGCGGGGAAATCCGGCAAGTTGTAGATCGCCTTCCACAGCGCCTGGACTTCGATGATCCTGTCGCCGATCGCCGTCGGCGCGCCGGTCTTTTCCCGGAGATAGTGCGCCGCCGAGAAATGATCGGCATGCGGATGGGTGTCCAGGATCCACTCGAGCTCCAGCCCGTTTTCGCGGATAAAATCCAGCAAGGCGTCGGCATTCTTCGTCGCCGTCGCGCCGGATTTTTCGTCGAAATCGAGGATCGGGTCGATGACGGCGCAGCGTCTCGTCACCGGGTCGGTGACGACATACTGGATGGCGCCGGTCGGCTTGTCATAGAAGCCGGCGACCTCAGGTTTGGCCGAAGCGATGTCCAATGTCCGGCCCCCCTGCCCCTTGCCCGACAGGAACCGTTTTCTCCGTCGGGTTGAACAAGAGCATGGTCATCTGGCAAAGCGCGCCGGTCAAGCACGCCTTGCCACAAATAGGACTGAAGCCCCAAATAGCTCCGACGGAGAAAACCTAGGCTGACGGCTGCTTGGTCTTCCTGAGATAGGGCAGGATCGTCTCGAAAGCGCCAAAACGCTTGACCGCATCTTCGTTCGAAACCGCGGCGGTGATGATCACATCCTCGCCCTGCTTCCAGTTGGCCGGCGTCGCCACCTGGTGCTTGGCCGTCAGCTGCATGGAATCGACCGCGCGCAGGATCTCGTCGAAGTTGCGGCCCGTCGTCATTGGGTAAGTCAGCACCAGCTTGATCTTCTTGTCCGGCCCGATGACATAGACCGAGCGCACCGTGGCGTTGTCGGCCGGCGTACGGCCTTCCGACGTCTCGCCGGCGCCCGCCGGCAGCATGTCATAAAGCTTGGCCACCCTGAGGTCCTTGTCGCCGATCAGCGGGTAGTTCACCGTCTGGCCGGTCGCCGTCTTGATGTCGGCCTGCCACTTGTCGTGGCTCGCAACGGGATCGACGGAAATGCCGATGACCTTGACGTTGCGCTTCTTGAACTCGCCTTCGAGCCCCGCCATCGTGCCCAGCTCGGTGGTGCAGACCGGGGTGAAATTCTTCGGATGGCTGAACAGGATCGCCCAGCCGTCGCCGATCCAGTCATGAAACTTGATCGGCCCTTGCGTGGTCTCGGCGGTGAAGTCAGGCGCGATGTCGTTGATACGAAGGCTCATGGCATTATTTCCCCAGCAACAGATTTCGTCAGGAGCGGCCGTGGACGGCGTCAACGCTCCGGCATTCCCGCATCTTAGCGCAAAAATCGCGGCTGCAGGACAATAGGAAACTATTATTGGCGACGGAACGAGCACTTTCGTTCTACGGACCGACGTTGGGCCGACAATCTTTCGTTTGTGCGGGGAAGGCTCAGGCCTTGTTGACCGCCAGCGACGTGGCCAGGTCTTCCATGCGCTGGGCGAGCGCGCCGAGCGCGCTGGTCAGCACGGTGTCGTTCTTGTCGGCCTTGGTCAGCGCTTCGTCGCGCGTCTTGCGCAGCGTCTGCACTTCGGTCTCCATGCCCTTGACCCGCTTCTGCAGCTCCGAAAGCTCGTCCATCACCATGATACCGGCCATCACCGTCAGCCGCTGGTCGCCGATCTCGCCGAACGAATCCTTCAGATGCGAGACATAACGGTCGAACCGCTCGGCGAGGTCGATCAGGTGCTCTTCCTGACCCTCGTCGCAAGCCATGCGATACTGCTTGCCGTCGATGGAAACCGTGACCTGTGCCATGGCCTGCAGCTCCTACCTGTCCAGCACCGCGCGGATGGTTTCCATGGCGGTCACCAAGCGGCGCGACACTTCCTTGTTGGCATCTTCCAGCCGTTCGGCGCGGGCTTCGGAATTGTCGAGTTCCTGCGCCAGCCGTGAACGGTCGGCGTTCATGCGCTGCACCTCAGCCTCGGCTTCGGAATAGTCGCGCTCGTGCTCGAGCTTGGCCGCGACGGCGTTTTCCAGCCCCTCGATGGCCTTGCCCAGCCTGTGGATGACTTCCTTGAGTGTGGTTTCGCCGGTCATGGCCTTCGTCCTGTGCCCTGCCCATCACCGAATCGCTTCGCGTTCAGAACGCGTTAACAAGGAAACATTAGGCACCGGGTGAAGGCAACGTCAACAAAGCTCTCGCGACTGTCCCCCGCTAACGCTAATGTAGGTCGCCCCATAAGGTCTCAAAGCCATCACAAGACCGGCAAATGTGCAGCCGATTTGTTGACTAAAAGCCCGTGGCTGCTATGTGTCGCGCACTCTTTCCTGGGCTCTGCCAAGCCCACAAATCCCCACCCCGGAGGTACCATGACGTCGCGTGAACAACATGACCGGATGGCCAATGCAATCCGTTTTCTCTCCATGGACGCCGTCGAGAAGTCCCAGTCCGGCCATCCCGGCCTGCCCATGGGCTGCGCCGACATCGCCACAGTGCTGTTCACCCGCTTCCTGAAATATGATCCGAAGAACCCCCATTGGCCGGACCGCGACCGCTTCATCCTGTCGGCCGGCCATGGTTCGATGCTGCTCTACTCGCTGCTGCATCTGACCGGTTACGAGGACATGACCCTCGACCAGATCAAGCATTTCCGCCAGCTGGGTTCCAAGACCGCCGGCCATCCCGAATACGGCCATGCCACCGGCATCGAGACGACGACCGGCCCGCTCGGCCAGGGTCTCGCCAATTCGGTCGGCTTCGCGCTCGGCGAGCGCATCATGAACGCCGCCTTCGGCAATGACCTCGTCGACCACTACACCTATGTCCTGGCCGGCGACGGCTGCCTGATGGAAGGGGTTTCGCAGGAAGCCATCGCGCTGGCCGGGCACCTCAAGCTCAACAAGCTGATCGTCTTCTGGGACAACAACAACATCTCGATCGACGGTCCGGTTTCGCTTGCAGACAACACCGACCAGGTCGCCCGCTTCCAGGCCTCGGGCTGGAACGCCAGCCACATTGACGGCACCGACCCCGAGGCAATCGCCTACGCCATCGAAGCCGCCCGCCATTCCGACAAGCCGACGATGATCGCCTGCAAGACGACCATCGGCTTCGGCGCCCCGACCAAGGCCGGCACCAACAAGGCCCACGGTTCGCCCCTCGGCGCCGACGAGATCGCAGGCGCGCGGAAATTCTTCAACTGGGACTCGCCGCCCTTCGAAATTCCGGCCGACATTCTCGACGCCTGGCGCACCGCCGGCAAGGCCGGCGTCAAGCCGCGCACCGACTGGGAAGGCCGCCTGGCCAAGGCCAAGCCTGAGTTGAAGGCCGAGTTCGAGCGCCGCCTCGCCGGCAAGCTGCCGTCGAATTTCGATGCCGTCATTGCCGACTACAAGAAGAAGCTGTCGGCCGACAAGCCGAAGGTCGCCACCCGCAAATCGTCGGAAATGGCGCTGGAAGTCATCAATGGCGCGGTGCCGGAAACCATCGGCGGCTCTGCCGACCTCACCGGCTCCAACAACACCAAGACCAGCCAGACCAAGAACATCACGCCGGACGATTACGGCCAGCGCTATGTCCACTACGGCATCCGCGAGCATGGCATGGCGGCCGCCCTCAACGGCCTGACGCTGCATGGCGGCCTCATCGCCTATGGTGGCACCTTCATGTGCTTCTCCGACTATGCCCGTCCGTCGATGCGGCTGGCGTCGCTGATGGGCATCCGCTCGATCTTCGTCATGACCCATGATTCGATCGGTTTGGGCGAAGACGGCCCGACCCACCAGCCGGTCGAGCACCTGGCGGCGCTCCGCGCCATCCCCAACCACAATGTCTTCCGCCCGGCCGACGCGGTGGAAACCGCCGAATGCTGGCAGATCGCCATTGAATCGGAAAAGACCCCGTCCACCCTGGCGCTGACCCGTCAGAACCTGCCGACGGTGCGCACCGAGCACTCGGCCAGGAACCTCAGCAGCCAGGGCGCCTATGAACTGGCCGCGGCGAGCGGCGAAGCGGCGGTGACGATCTTCGCCACCGGCTCCGAGGTCGAGATCGCGCTCGGCGCCCGTGATTTGCTTGAAAAGCATGGGCACCCGACCCGCGTCGTCTCGGTGCCTTGCTTCGAACTGTTCGACCAGCAGAGCGACGCCTACCGCAAGGAGACGATCGGCAACGCGCCGATCAAGATGGCGATCGAGGCCGGCATCCGCCAGGGCTGGGATCACCTGATCGGCTCCGACGGCATCTTCATCGGCATGACCGGCTTCGGCGCTTCCGGCACCATCGAGCAGCTCTACCCGCATTTCGGCATCACCGCCGAAGCCGCGGCCAAGGCGGCGGAAGCCCGCCTGCACGGCAAGTAAGATCAGGGTCAGTCCCGCGCACCTCCAAGGCGGATTCGCGGGGCTGGACCAACCTAATCGATTTAAATTCGGCCTTCTGCGGCTGGATTCTTGTGCCATCCGCCGCTATGAAGCTGCGGACCCATCTGCCGCCTCCAGCTCCCAGGGAGAGTAAAATGACCGTCAGAGTTGCCATCAACGGATTTGGCCGCATCGGCCGCAACATCCTGCGCGCCATCCATGAATCCGGCCGCAAGGACATCGACGTCGTCGCCGTCAACGACCTCGGCCCGGTCGAGACCAACGCGCATCTGCTGCGCTATGACAGCGTGCACGGCCGCTTCCCGCACGAAGTGTCGGTCTCGGGCGACCAGATCACCGTCGGCAAGGAGAGCTTCAAGGTCACCGCGATCAAGGACCCGGCGCAGCTGCCGTGGAAGGAGCTCGGCATCGACATCGCGCTCGAATGCACCGGCATCTTCACCGCCCGCGACAAGGCTGCCGCGCATTTGACCGCCGGCGCCAAGCGCGTCGTCGTCTCCGCGCCTGCCGAAGGTGCTGACCTCACCGTCGTCTACGGCATCAACCACGACAAGCTGACCAAGGACCACATCGTCATCTCGAATGCGTCCTGCACCACCAACTGCCTGGCGCCGCTCGCCGCAGTGCTGCACGAGACCGTCGGCATCGAAAAGGGCATGATGACGACGATCCACTCCTACACCGGCGACCAGCCGACGCTGGACACCATGCACAAGGATCTCTACCGCGGCCGCGCGGCTGCCCTGTCGCAGATCCCGACCTCGACCGGTGCGGCCAAGGCGATCGGCCTGGTGCTGCCCGACCTCAAGGGCAAGCTCGACGGCATCTCGATCCGCGTGCCGACCCCTAACGTCTCGGTCGTCGACTTCAAGTTCATCGCCAAGCGCGCCACCACCGTGCAGGAGATAAACGAAGCGGTGATCGCTGCCTCCAACGGCAAGCTGAAGGGCATTCTCGGCGTCACCCATCATCCGAATGTGTCGATCGACTTCAACCACGATCCGCGCTCGTCGATCCTGGCGCTCGACCAGACCAAGGTCATGGACGGCAACTTCGTTTCGGTGCTGTCCTGGTACGACAATGAGTGGGGCTTCTCCAACCGCATGGCCGACACCTCGGTCGCCTTTGGCAAGACCATCGCCTGATCTGAAGGCATCGTCTCGCAGCTTCGAACGCCCGGCTGTGCCCGGGCGTTTTTCGTCAGCGCGCCGGGCAAGGCGCGCCGAGCCGCCAAACGCCGGAAAATCAGCGGCATAAGGCAAAAAGCCATCCTTGCGCCTTGCACCGGCCATTCCTTCGCCCCACTCTCCCGTGAATCGGGAGAAAGAGGAATTCGAGGGGCAAATCACGGATGGAGCATGCGATCTATCTCGTCACGCTGGTCGGCACAGCGCTAGTCGTCGCCGCAGCGTTCTCGAGCCTGATCGCCTTCCGCTTCGGCGCCCCGTTGCTGCTGCTCTTCCTCTGCATCGGCCTCGCCAGCGGCGTCGATGGTCTCGGCATCGAATTCGACAATGCGCGCGTGGCATATTTTGCCGGCTCACTGGCGCTGGCGGTCATCCTGTTCGATTCCGGTTTCGGCACGCCGCTCAACGCGCTGCGCCAGGCGGCCGGACCGGCGCTGTCGCTGGCGACCTTCGGCGTAATCCTGACCACTGGCCTGTTCGGCGCCGCCGCCTATTACCTGCTCGACCTCAGCTGGCTGGAATCCTTCCTGCTCGGCGCCGCGGTCGCCTCGACCGATTCGGCGGCCGTCTTCTTCCTGCTACGCGCCGGCGAGATCAATCTGCGCGAACGCGTGCGCGCGACACTGGAAGTCGAATCCGGCACCAACGACCCGATCGCCATCTTCCTGACCATCACGCTGGTCGAGATCATCGCCGCCCACGCCAATCCCGAGACCCATGTGCTGGTCACCGACCTGATCCTCGGCTTCCTGCTCAATATGGGGCTCGGCGCCGTCGTCGGCGTGCTTGGCGGGCTCGGCATCGTGCGCCTCGTCGACCGGCTTAACCTTGACCATGGCTTGCTGCCGATCTTCGTGCTGACCCTGTCACTGATGGTGTTCGCCGCGGCCGGCGCCATTGGCGGCTCGGGCTTCCTGGCGGTCTATCTCGCCGGGCTCATTGCCGGCAACTCCGACATCCGCGCCGTCACCATCCTGAAGCGCTTCCAAGACGGCATGTCGTGGCTGGCACAGATCATCATGTTCCTGATCCTCGGCCTGTTCGCGACACCCTCGCAGTTTCCGGCGATCATGGTGCCGGCGGTGCTGCTCGGCCTGTTCCTGATGTTTGTCGCGCGCCCTGTCGCCGTCTGGCTCTGCCTGATCCCGTTCCGCCTGCCGCGTCCCGAGATCGCCTTCGTCTCCTGGGTCGGCCTGCGCGGCGCCGTGTCCATCCTGCTTGCCATCACCCCGCTGCTCGGCGGACTGGAGAACGGCCGCACCATCTTCAACGTCGCCTTCATCATCGTGCTGGTATCGCTGGTGGTGCAGGGCTGGTCGGTCGGTCCGCTGGCGCGCCGGCTCGGCCTGATCGTGCCGGCGAGGCTCGGGCCGCTCGACAAGGTCGAACTCGAACTGCCGGGCTCCGCCCATCACGAACTGCTCGCCTACCGCGTGGCGCCCGGCAGCCCGGTGGCGCGCGGCGAGCGCATCCCGCGCTGGGCACGGCCCTCGCTGGTGCTGCGCGACGGCCGCTCGATGCGTTTCCAGGACATGGGCCGGCTCGCGGCCGGCGACCAGGTCTACATCTTCGTGCCCGACCGCTATCCGCGCCTGCTTGACAAGCTGTTTGCCAGCCGCGCCGTAGTCGACCCCGAGGATGCCGACTTCTTCGGCGCCTTTGCCGTCGATCCCGCCCGCTCGGCCGCAGAGCTCGAGGCCGCATACACTCCGGGATTGAGCGAAGCCGAGCAGAAGCTCACCGTCGGCGCGCTGGTGACGGCGCGGCTCGGCGGCCATGCCGAATATGCCGACCGGGTGCTGATCGGCCCGATCGAATTGATCGTCCGCGACGTCGACGACAAGGGCAAGATCACCGGTCTCGGCCTCTCCTTCGAGCCGACCGCGCCGGTGGCGCGGGTTCCGGTGTTCCTGAGCGCCGGCGAGATCGGCGATCGTGTCTCCGCCTTCATCCGCAACTGGCGCAAGCCGACCGAGACGCAGACTGCAGAGGCGACAGCCAATGAGAAGGCCCTTGAGCCGACGGCGGAAAAGATAACGACCGAAGGCTGACAAGCGATCGGTTCACGCTGGCGTCCCGCATCATCACGACAGCCTTCGCCTTGATCTCAAAATTTAGCTCGCACCCCGGCTCAAGCCTTGCATCGTCATCGATGCGAGGTATGGTCCCGGCGATTTTCCACGGAAAGGAACCCGCATGGCCGCCTTCAAGACACTCGACGATATCGGCAATATCAGCGGCAAGCGCGTGCTGGTGCGCGTCGACCTCAACGTGCCCGTCGCCGACGGCAAGGTCACCGACGCCACCCGCATCGAACGCATTGCGCCGACCATCGCCGAACTGTCCGGCAAGGGCGCCAAGGTCATCCTGCTCGCGCATTTCGGCCGCCCGAAGGATGGTCCCTCGCCCGAATTCTCGCTGGAGCCGATCGCCAAGGCTGCCGCGGAGGTGCTTGGCCGCCCCGTCGGCTTTGCCGGCGACTGCGTCGGCGACACGGCGGGCAGTGCGGTCGCCGCCATGAACAAGGGCGATGTGCTGCTGCTGGAAAACACCCGCTTCCACAAGACCGAGGAGAAGAACGACCCGGCCTTCACAGAGCGGCTCGCCGCCAATGGCGATATCTTCGTCAACGACGCCTTTTCCGCCGCCCACCGGGCACACTCCTCGACCGAAGGCCTGGCGCGGCTGTTGCCGTCCTATGCCGGCCGCACCATGCAGGCCGAGCTCGAGGCGCTGGAGAAGGGGCTCGGCAATCCGGTCCGCCCTGTCGTCGCCATTGTCGGCGGCGCCAAGGTGTCGACCAAGATCGACCTGTTGATGAACCTGGTGAAGAAGGTCGACGCGCTGGTGATCGGCGGCGGCATGGCCAACACTTTTCTCGCCGCGCGTGGCACCGCTGTCGGCAAGTCGCTGTGCGAGCATGACCTTGCCGCGACCGCCAAGCAGATCATGATCGAGGCCGCCGAGGCCGGCTGCGCCATCATCCTGCCTGTCGACGGTGTCGTCGCCAAGGAATTCAAGGCGGGTGCGGCCAGCGAAACCGTTGCCATTGCGGATGTCCCGGCTGACGGCATGATCCTCGATGTCGGCGAAAAGACCGTGAAGACGATCGGCGAATGGATCGACCGCGCCGCGACCCTGGTCTGGAATGGCCCGCTTGGCGCCTTCGAGATCGAGCCTTTCGACCACGCCACGGTGGCGGCGGCCAGGCACGCGGCGGCCCGCACCAGGGCCGGCAAGCTGGTCTCGGTCGCCGGTGGCGGCGACACGGTGGCCGCCCTCAACCATGCCGGCGTCGCCGACGACTTCACCTATGTCTCGACCGCCGGTGGCGCTTTCCTGGAATGGATGGAAGGCAAGCCGCTGCCCGGCGTCGACGTGCTGAAGAAACAAGCCTGACCGGATCGGGGGCGCAAAAACGGACGCCAGGAACTTTCAATCGATTCGAGCTTTCCGATCCCATTCCTTTGGCGGTAGACTTCCGTTACGCGCGGAACGTACCCCCTTAGGAGAAGAAAAATGAGCGAACGTCTCGAAGACATTGCCGCCGCGATGGTGGCCGGCGGCAAGGGCCTGCTGGCCGCCGATGAGAGCTCCGGCACCATCAAGAAGCGCTTCGACGTCATCGGCGTCGAATCGACCGCCGACAGCCGCCGCGACTACCGCGAGATGATGTTCCGCGCCAAGGACGCGATGACGAAGTACATCTCCGGCGTCATTCTCTACGACGAGACCATCCGTCAGAAGGCTGCCGACGGCACGCCTCTGGTCGACATCATCAAGGCGGCGGGCGCCATCCCCGGCATCAAGGTCGACGCCGGCGCCAAGCCGCTGGCGGGCTTTCCCGGCGATACCGTTACCGAAGGCCTCGACGGCTTGCGCGAGCGGCTCGCGGATTATTACAAGCTCGGCGCCCGCTTTGCCAAATGGCGCGCGGTGATCGACATCGACACCGGCAAGGGCGTGCCCTCGGCCAATTCGATTGCCTCCAATGCCCATGCGCTGGCCCGCTATGCCGCACTGTGCCAGGAGGCCGGCATCGTGCCGATCGTCGAGCCGGAAGTGCTGATGGACGGCGCGCACGACATCGACACCTGCTACGACATCTCGAAGGCAACGCTGATCAAGCTCTATGACGAGCTGCATGCGGCGCGCGTTGTGCTGGAAGGCACCATCCTGAAGCCGAACATGGTGCTGGCCGGCAGGAAATCAGGCAAGGTGAGCAGCCCCGAAGAGGTCGCGGAAAAGACCATAAAACTGTTCCGCGAAACCGTACCGGCAGCGGTGCCGGGCATCGCCTTCCTTTCGGGCGGGCAGTCGGACGAGGAGGCGACCGCCAACCTCAACGCCATCAACGCCATCGGGCCGCATCCGTGGAAGCTGACCTTCTCCTATGGCCGCGCCTTGCAGGCCGCCCCGCAAAAGGCCTGGAGCGGCAAGGCATCGAACGTCGCCGCCGGCCAGGCCGCCTTCACCCATCGTGCCCACATGAACCATCTGGCGGCGCTGGGACGATGGACGGCGAGCCTCGAACAGGCCGCCTGAGCGCAGTCCTCCCGTTGTCATACAACCCGGGCCGATGCGCCCGGGTTTGTTTATGCAAAGCCCGGCTTGGACGGAGTTCGTCCATCCTTATCTCCTTTTCGGCAAAAGCTGACGGCGATGTCGGTTTCTGCCCACCCCAAACGTCCTTGGGTGAACAGACAGGGAGAACTTCATGACTCGCAGCAAGGTGGTTTCGCGTGAAGACTGGTTTGAGGCGCACAAGGCGCATCTGGCGCGCGAGAAGGAATTGACACGGTTGCGTGAGCGCATCGCCGCCGAGCGGCGTGAACTGCCCTGGATGAAAATCCGCAAGGACTATGTCTTCGAGACCGAGCAGGGTCCGAAGAACCTGGCCGGACTGTTCGGCGCCAACAGCCAACTGATCGTCTACCACTTCATGATGACGCCAGGATCGAACCACCGCTGCGAAGGATGCTCCTTCCTTGCCGACCATATAGACGGCGCCGATCAGCATCTCAGGCACCACGACGTGTCGCTGGTGGTGGTTGCGCGCGCGCCGCTGGCGGAACTGCTGCCTTACAAGCAGCGTATGGGCTGGAAATTCGACTGGGTGTCGTCCTACGCCTCGGATTTCAACTTCGACATGCAGGTCTCCTTCACCGACAAGCAGATCGCGGCCGGCGACACCACCTACAATTTCGAGACGCGTCCGCGCACGTCAAAGGACCTTCCCGGCACCAGTGTTTTCTACAAGGAAGAGAACGGCGACATATTCCTTACCTTTATGTCGCGCGCCCGCGGCGGCGAGGCCCAGATCGGCACTTACGACTATCTCGACATGACACCGAAGGGCCGCGGCGAAAATGGCCCTTATCATAGCCTGATGGACTGGGTGCGGCTGCATGACGAATATCAGGACAAGCAGGCGGACAAGCCGAACTGCTGCGACTAGAAGCTCGTTCACCTCAGGCGAAACTTGCGCTAAGGCTGCCGCTGATCTCTAAACGGTATCGCCATGCGCTTCCCGGCCCTTCTTACCTGGCTCGCCTACCCCGTTTATGTCTGGCAGGGCCTCGGCGTGCGCCGCCGCACCACCCGCATGCTGCCGGCGCAAGGGCCGGTCATGCACGAAATATCGGGCAAGGCGCCGGCCATCTCGCTGCTGGTGCTGGGCGATTCCTCGGCCGCTTCCGTCGGCATCGGCAATTCCGAGAACGGGCTTGCCGCGCAGCTTGCAATGCTGGTCGCAAAACGAACCGGCCTTGCCCTGCGCTGGCGCGCCGCCGGGTTCAACTCGGCAACGTCGGGCCAGATCCGCGACCATGTGCTGCCCAATCTGTCGGCCGATCGGTGGACGCATATAGTGCTGGCCATCGGCACCAACGACACCAAGAATTTCCACTCGGTGCCGCGCTTCAAGAAAGAGTTCGGCGGCCTGCTTTACGCGCTGCGCGCCAAATGGCCGGAGGCCCGCGTCGTCTGGTCGCCGGTGCTGGAATTCACCCGTGCGCCGGCCATGCCGCCGCTGCTCGGCAAGATACTCGAAATCCGCGCTACCGCAATGAACCGCATGGGCGAGCGCCTCTGTTTCGAGCGCGGCGCCGTGCCGGCGCCGCGGCTGCCGATCACCAACCCGGAGGCCGGCTTTGCCTCCGATGGCTTTCATGCCTCGGAAGCCGGTTACCGCGCCTGGGCCGAACATCTGGTCGGATGGGTGCTCGCCGATTGACCTGAGGGGGCACAAGCTCGGACTGGTGGGCTTCAGAGAACTGACATGAGTATTTCCAAATACTGTTGATTGCAGCCTGCTTCCAATGGATCTGAGCCAGAATATCATCCAGCAGCAATGGATGAGCTACGGCCTGGATTCCGAAACCGGCAACGACACCTGCACGCTGACCGGCAACCGCGCCGAATCGAGCAAGCATGTCATTCCGGCCGGCCCGGCCAACGGCACGCCTTTTATTGCGGCGAACCTGCCGGAATTCATGACGACGCGCGGTGGCGATTACTTCTTCGTGCCCAGCCTCAACGCCATCCGGATGATTGCCATGGGAACGGTGGACCCGACCTGACCCTCAAGGCTATGTCCAGTGCCCCAGCGCACCCGCCAGCGCGATGGCCGCCATGGCGATCAGGGCCAGCTTCCAGAAATCGCCGCGCCGCTTCAGGCCCGGCCAGCCGAGCGGCTTGATCAGCTGAATGGCCATCATGCCGATGATGACGAGCGCGAGGAGTTTCGACATGCCCGCCTTTGAGCAGCATCGCGACAGGCTGTCAAAGCGGTTCTTGCATGGTCTCGGTCGACTTGGCCATTCCTGACAAAAGGCTCGTTTCCGAACCGACCGCCAAGCACCTCGCAGCTTTCTTCAACGACCTGACATGCTCCTGACAGACTGCTGTCAGGAGGGGTATGCAATAGTGTCTCCATCAGAGAAGAGGAGATGGTCATGAACAGCTTTGGTATTTTGAACAGCGTACAGCACTATGTCGGCAAGATCCGCACGATGCGCAATGAAGTTCGTACCCAGCGCTTCCTGAACTCCTTGCCCGCGGACATCCGCAAGGACATTGGCTGGCCGGATATGTATGAGGGTCACAGCCGCATTCGCGAGATCTGAGGCGTTTTACATGACAATGCTTGGATGCGAACCCCGCAACGCCCGGATCATTGACATGGCCCCCCGGGCGGCGACCCCTCGGGCTGGCGCAAAAACTTTGGCGCCTGCTACGGACAATGCTGAAGGCTCCTGACAGAATGCTGTCAGGAGCACCATGCCATAAACGTGTCAGGAGACATGAATGGTGAAAAGCTGGAACGACAGGCTGAACACGCCGGGCGTCAACGGCGTGAAGCCGACGCCACGCACAATGGGCGACGTCGTCGAGGGCCAGCCGATGCTGGTGCCGACGCCCCGTCAGGTCGATGATTTCATCCGCACGATCCCCAACGGCCTCGAGATGGATGTACGCGCCTTGCGCACCGCGCTCGCCATCGAGCATGGGGCGCAAGTGACATGTCCGGTCACCATCGGTTATCATCTGCGAACCGTCGCCGAAGCCGCCAATGAGGATCTCGAACGCGGCATGACGCTGAACGATATCACGCCGTACTGGCGTGTGCTCGACGTGAACACGCCGACAACGAAGAAGTTGTCCTTCGGCGCGGAATTCGTCGCCGTGCAGCGCAGGCGCGAAGGACTTAAACCATAATGCGTGTCGCCCAAAAGTGCGCAGCGGTTTTTGGGAGAACGACAAGCATAAAACAGGACATGGATGTCACGCGGAACCGGTTTTGGGACCATGACATTCATAGACAAGCAGTCGAGGGACCATACGATGCGACGTGCCGACAGGCTCTTTCAGATCGTGCAGCACCTGCGTGGCGGCCGGCTGGTCACCGCCCAGAAGCTCGGCACATGGCTCGAGGTTTCCGAGCGGACCATCTACCGCGATATCGCCGATTTGCAGTCGACCGGAGTGCCAATCGACGGCGAGGCCGGCGTCGGCTACATGATGAGGGAGGGTTTCGACCTTCCGCCGCTGATGTTCACGCGTGACGAAATCGTCGCGCTGGTCGCCGGCGCCCGCATGGTGCGGGCCTTTGGCGGCGCGGCCATGGCGCGTGCGGCCGACGAGGCGCTGGTCAAGATCGGCGCCGTCCTGCCCGACGCCGAGAAGGACCGCATCGCCCGCACCGAGATCCACACGCCGATGTGGGTGGTGAGCGACGCCGCGCGTGAGGCGATCGACGTGATCGAGCGCGCTGTCGAGAAGCGACAGGTGCTGACCATCGACTACCGCGACGAGGCCGGCCGCAGCACCGGGCGTGACATCCGTCCGCTCGGTCTGTGGTTCTGGGGCAAGGTATGGACGCTGGTTGCCTGGTGCGAGATGCGCGACGATTTCCGCGCCTTCCGCATCGACCGCATCGCCTCGGTGGTCATCGCCGGCCGCATCTTCAAGCCTGAGCGCGGCAAGCAGCTTGCCGACTTCTACCGCGCCGTCGAACGCTCGGAGGACTATGGCATGACGCCGGACCGGGCGGCGCGCAGCTGAGACTTCGATAATCAATGAAAAAGCCCGCTCGAAGCGGGCTTTTTTGATGAACTGTCGCAAACCTTACTCGTCGTCCGCATCTTCCTTCTTGGACTTGAGCGCCGAGAGCTTGGCGAACACGGCGTTTGCGTCGAGCTCGGCATCCTCGTCCTTCGGCTTCTCCGGCGCCGGCACCAGGCGCTCGGTCACGGCAGCCGGCAGCAGCGTGTCGCCGACAGGCTGCGCCTGCTCGCGGCCGCGCGAGGCGCGGTTGACTTCCATGTCGAGGTCGATCTGCGAAGCGAGACCCAGCGTCACCGGGTCCATCGGCTGCAGATTGGCCGAATTCCAGTGCTTGCGCTCGCGGATCTGTTCGATCGTCGACTTGGTCGTGCCGACCAGGCGCGAAATCTGCGCGTCCTTCAATTCCGGATGGTTGCGGACCAGCCACAGGATGGCGTTGGGCCGGTCCTGGCGCTTCGACAGCGGTGTGTAGCGGGGACCCTTGCGCTTGGATTCCGGCACCCGCACCTTGGGGTCGGACAGTTTCAGGCGCTGGTTCGGATCCTTCTCGGCGCGCGCGATCTCGTCGCGGGTCAGCTGTCCGGTCATGATCGGATCCATGCCCTTGATGCCCTGCGCCGATTCGCCGTCGGCGATCGCCTTGACCTCGAGCGGATGCAACCCGCAGAACTGCGCGATCTGCTCGAAGGAAAGCGCGGTGTTGTCGACCAGCCAGACGGCGGTCGCCTTGGGCATCAGCAGCGTATTGGCCATTTCAAAAATCCTTCTCGTTCGCCCGCGTTCCCGCGCGGGCGGTGGTTTAGAGCCACCAAAATGGGAAATTCGCGGCCTGTATAACCGCTCCGCTGCCGTTTCGCAATGTTTTTGGCGCAGGGCGCAGCCGTCGGACACGGACAGCGGGGGAGGCCAGGAGGACCTCGGCTCCGGCGATCATTGATGCCGAGTTGTACAGGGGGTCCAAAACGACAAAACCCGCCGGACAGGGTCCAGCGGGCTCGGAACCGGCGACGGGATACCGTCTGCGGCGGCTCTTGCTTCTGCCGCGTGGTCAGGCCTCATCGGCCGACCAGGCTTCGAATTAGATGGCCTTGCGGGCAATCCTCTCGATGTCGCCGCGGCTGATGCCGAGGTCGCTGAGCTGACGGGCGTTGAGCTTGTTCAGCTCGCGCACGGTTTCGTTGTACATACGCCAGTTACGGAAAGCGCGGATCGGGTTCATGGTGTCCTCCAGTTGTTGGATCAAATCGTTTCGATGACGCTTAGATAGGCAGGGCTGCCCACGAATTGAACAGACGTCTTTGCATAGCCGCAATGCAAATGCTGCATTGCAGCATTAAGCTTCTGTTCATCTTGCCGACAGGCTGAGCGCGGAGCATGGCGCGAGCTTCAGGTCAGGCCGAGCCGAGAATGGCGGCTCCCGAGAACCGGCCTACGCCGGCCGTAGCCTTCATAGAGCGGAGGCATTTATGACGGCTTCGGCCGGCGAAGGCCGGAGCGGAGCGTACTTCAGTTCGAAGCACCGGCCTACGCCGGACGTAGCCTTAGCTGCCGCAACCCCTCATGAGGGCTTCGGCCGGCGGAAGGCCGGAAGCGCAGGGAGCCGCCATTCGCAGGCCGGCCTCACCTGAATCTCGCCCCATCTAGCCGACGTCGAGAACGATCTTGCCTATATGCTCGCCCTCTTCCATGCGCTCATGCGCCCGCCAGGCGTCGGTCAGCGGGAAGATCATGTCCATCACCGGCGCTACCTTCCGGGTGCCGAGCAGCGGCCACACCTGTGCTTCCAGTGCGGCGGCGAGCGCCGCCTTGAACTCGACCGTGCGAGGCCGCAGCGTCGAGCCGGTGTGGGTCAGCCGCTTGACCATGATTTTCGAGAAATCGGCGCTCGCCACCGCGCCGGCCTGGACGGCGATCTGGACGATCCTGCCCTCGACCGCGGCGGCCTCGTAGTTGCGCGCGATATAGTCGCCGCCGACCATGTCGAGAATGACGTCGGCCCCCTTGCCGCCAGTCGCATCCTTGACCGCCGCGACGAAATCCTCCTCGCGGTAGTTGATCGCCCGGTCGGCGCCGAGCTTCAGGCAGGCGTCGCATTTTTCCTTGCTGCCGGCGGTGGTGACGACATACGCGCCGAAGGCCGACGCCAGCTGGATCGCCGTGGTGCCGATGCCCGATGAGCCGCCATGGACCAGCAGCGTCTCACCCTTTTTCAAGCCGCCGCGCTCGAACACATTGTGCCAGACGGTGAAATAGTTTTCCGGAACCGCGGCCGCCTCCGTGTGGGTGAAGCCGGCGGGCAGCGGCAGCACGCTGCCGGCATGAACCTTGACATATTCGGCATAACCGCCCCCCGGCGTCAGCGCGCAGACCCGGTCGCCGATGCGCCAGCGCGATATCTCGTCGCCAAGGGCGGCCACTTCGCCCGATGCCTCGAGACCGGGCAGGTCGGAGGCGCCGGGCGGCGCCGGATAGGCGCCCTTGCGCTGCTGCACGTCGGGGCGGTTGACGCCGGCCGCACGCACCCGGATCAGGATTTCGCCGGGACCAGGCACCGGCACGTCGCGCGTTTCCGGTTTCAGCACCCGCGGCCCGCCCGGTTGCGAGATTGCGATGGCCGTCATCGTGGCTGGAATTTTATGTCCGCTCGCCATGAAATTTCCCGTCTCGGTCCGCCGGTCTGTCGCCGGCTGCCAGCTTCTTGCCGGCTGTTTGCATCTGCGCCCCTGCCCTATGTATGCTGATTGCCGGATCAGGCAAATGGCCAAATCAGCCCAATACTGAATAGGGAGGAGCGACGATGGCGATCTTCGACGACGAACCCAAAAAGAAAGCCCGCCCGCATGAGATCGGACAGGATCTGTCGCTGCTTTCGGTCGGTGACCTTACCGAACGGATCAGCATCCTGCGCGAGGAGATTGCCCGGCTCGAAGCCGAGCTCCAGACCAAGGGCAGCACCAAATCGGCGGCCGAAGCCCTGTTTCGCCGCGGCTAGTTTTCGCGTTAGTTTCGGCGTTGAGCATCCGCCGCCGAAAAGCCCGAATGCGCCTGTCTTCAGACCCCGCCACCGAATCTCCAGACGGATCAAACAATGTTTGCAAGCTACAGGCCGATCCTCTCGCTGCTTCGCGGCACCGCTTTCCTGCTTGCAGCTTCGGGATTGCACGGCCTGTTGTTGCCGTTGCGCGGCCAGATCGAAGGGTTTTCGACCGCATCGCTCGGTCTGATGGGCACGGCCTGGGCCGGTGGCTTCGTCACCGGCTGCTTCTTCGCACCGCGCCTGGTGCGCCGCGCCGGCCACGTCCGGGCGTTCGGCGCCTTTGCCGCTTCGGGCGCCATCGTGGCGCTGCTTACCGGCCTGATCATCGACGAATATGTCTGGATCCTGCTGCGCGCCTTCACCGGCTTCACCATGGCCGGAGCCTTCATGGTCATCGAAAGCTGGCTGAACGAGAAGGCCACCAACGAGAACCGCGGCACCGTCTTCGGCCTCTACATGATGGTCACCTATGCCTCGATCATGGGCGGCCAGATGATCGTTGCGGGCGGCGACGTCAGATCGGCGTCGCTGTTCATGATCACCGGCATATTGTTCTGCTTGTCGCTGATCCCGACCGCGGTGTCGTCGGCTTCGTCTCCCAAGCCTTTGCAGGACGTCAAGCTCGACGTCAAAGGTCTCTACGCCAACTCGCCGGTGTCGGCGATCGCCTGCCTGTTGGTCGGCATCGCCAATGGCGCCTGGGGCACGCTTGGCGCCGTCTACGGCGCCCGTATCGGCATCTCCACCGCCCAGATCGCACTGATGATGAGCCTTGTCGTTATTGCCGGCGCGGCCATGCAGCTTCCGGCCGGACGCCTCTCCGACAAGACCGACCGCCGTTTCGTGCTGGCGGGCGCGGCTTTCGGCGCCGCACTGTTCGCCATCCTGATCTTCCTGTTCGAACCGCGTTCCGCCGTCCTCGTCATTGTCTTCGCCGCCGCCTACGGCGCCTTTGCCTACACGCTCTATTCGATCGCCGTGGCGCATGCCAACGACCACGCCCGATCGGAGGATTTCGTCAAGGTCTCGGGCGGCCTGCTGCTTCTGTATGGCTTCGGAACCATGATCGGGCCCCTGCTGGCTGCCGCCCTGATGGGTTGGCTCCGCCCCGAAGGCCTGTTCCTGGCCACCGCGCTGGCGCATCTCAGCCTCGCCGCCTACACGTTGCTGCGCATCAGCCGCCGCGCGCCGGTGCCGATCGAAGACCGCGACGCCTTCAAGACCCAGCCGGCCGATCGCTCGGTCACCCCTGAAGCACTGCGGCTCAGAAAAGCGGAAGCCGACGGTTGAGATTTGAAAAGCTTTGCCCCACAAGTATAGGCATGATCTTTTCTGACGCCTTCATGGCGATTGCGGACCCCAACCGGCGCTATCTTCTGGAAGAGCTCCGGCGTGGCCCGAAAACCGTCAACGAACTGGCTTCGGGCCTGCCAGTCTCCCGCCCGGCCGTGTCCCAGCATTTGAAAGTGTTGCTGGACGCCGGTCTGGTTCAGGCCAAGGCCGAGGGCACGAGGCGGGTCTATACAGTCAGCAGTGGCGGCTTCCTCAAGCTCAATATTTGGCTTGATCAGTTCTGGGAAGCATAGGCCGCGATTCCAGCTCGCCTCCCTGGCTTTCAAGTGTCCGTTGCCAGCGCCTTGCCCAGCGCATCGAGCAGGAATCCGGTACCATGCTCGCGCGATGACGGTGTGTCGTGCCCATCGAGAAACGCGCCCTGCTCGGTGAGCACCAGACGCGTGCCCGTGCCTTCCGGGCGAAGCTCAATTGTCGCCAGCGAAACCGAGATTCTGACATCACCGAACAGCATGTCGTAGCTGTAGACGATGCGCTGGTTGGGCACGATGTCCTGATAGGTGGCGGTATAGGTGTGGATCGGCCCGTCCTTCGGCCCGCCGGCATTGACCTCCTGGCCGCCGACGCAAAAATCCATTTCGTGCCTGTGGGTCATCGGGTTGTCGGGGTCGGCGAACCAGCGCCGCTTGGCGGCCGGATCGCTGAGCGCGAAATAGACTTTCGCCGGCGCAACTGGATAGAGGCGCTCGAGGACGAAGGTGGAGTGGACGACGGATCGTTCGGCCATGGTCGGGTCCTCTTGGTCAGCTTGATGGTTTCTGCGCGACGAAGACGCCGTCGCGATAGGACGCGCCGAAATAGACTTCGACGGCGCGCAACCTGTCGCCATGGAACAGATGCAGTTCGGTGTTGCGGAAGGTCTTTCCGTCCGCCGTCTCGCAGCGATAGAGGACAAAGGCGGCGTCCTCGTCCTCGCATATCCGCTCGATGACGATCGAGCTGAAGGCCGGGCTGTCCGGCCAGCAGCGCTCGAAATAGGTCGCACGGTCGATGGCGTCGTCATAGGGGCTGGTGAAGGTGAAATCGTCGGCGAGCACCGCCGCGACGGCAGCCTTGTTATTCGCCTGGTAGGCGGAAAAATAGCCGCGGATCAACTCCGCTCTGCTTTTGCCGGGCATGGTCATTTCTCCTCTGCTTCAGGTCATTCGGTCCCGGCGAGAAAATCGCCGAGCCGGTCGAGCCGACGCTCCCATGTCAGCCGCCGTTCGTTGATCCAGTGTTCTGCGCTGCGCAGCGCCTGCGGCGCGATCTGGCAGGTGCGCACGCGGCCGAGCTTTTCCGAGCGCACCAGCCCGCTTGCTTCGAGCACGTTGAGATGCTGGACGACGGCCGACAGCGACATCGCCAGCGGTTCGGCCAACTGGCTGACCGAGGCCGGCCCACGCGACAGCCGTTCGACCATGCTGCGCCTGGCCGGGTCTGCGAGCGCCTGGAACATCAGGTCGAGCTGGGCGGGATCGTGCAGCATCGCGATCAGCCGTTATTGTAGGGAAAGAACTTGAAGTAGGGCTGCGCCTCCTCGACCACCCGGGCGAAGGACGGCCGCTTGAGCAGGCGGTCGTGGTAGTGTTTCACGGCCGGATAGCTGTCGCCGAACGGCTCGACCTTGTTGGCGTAGAACAGCGCCGGCGAGGCCGCGCAGTCGGCCATGGTGAAGGTGGGGCCGGCCGCCCAGATTTTCGAACGCATCTCCTCCTCGATGATCGCATAGGCGTTGCGCAGTTGCGCGCGCGCTTCCTCGACCCCGAACGGATCGGTCTTGTCCTGCGGGCGCAACCTGTCGCCGACGATCTTCTGCATCGGAGCCTGCACGTAGAAATCGTAGAAACGGTCGGCCTGGCGGACCTGGAGAGCAAGGTCGGCCTCGGCCGGGATGAGCTCGACCGGCCCGGGATAATGCGCGGCCAGATATTCGATGACGATGGTCGATTCCAGCACCGTGCGATTGCGTGCATCGTCACGCAGCGCCGGCATCTTGCCGGTCGGCGACACCTTCAGGAATGCTGCCCGCGACTGCTCGTCGCCGAGGTCGACGATAACCGGCGTGAAGGGCGTGTCGTTCTCGTAGAACGCAATCAGCGGTTTCCAGCAGAACGATGCCAGCGGATGGAAATGGAAGGTCAGGGACATTTTTTGCTCGTCTGTTTGTGGTTCGCCGATGCTGGAGCGGTGCCAGCCTGCGCCGACACTGAAGCAATTACTTAACTATTTCCGTGAGGCGAATGTGTCAAGGTTCCAGACTGCCTTCAGGGTTTGGTATGCGTGACGATGGCGGCAACGATCGTGCCCCAGTCGTCGGGATGCAGTTCGTGGCCACCGCCTTCGACGCGGACAAGCCGCCCGCCGGCAACAGCGTCGGCAAGGGCTGCGCCATGCTCGACCGGAAAGATCGGATCCGATGTCCCGTGAATGACGAGCAGCGGAACCTTGATCTCGCGCAGGCGTCCTTTCAGATCCTCGCAGCTCTTCAGCATGAAATGGTTAGTCGCGCTCAGGAAGCCGCCGGATCGGTCGTAGTCCCGTTCGACGAACGCCCGCATCGCCTTCTCGTCGAAGGGATGCGCGGTGCTGGCGATCGCACGCGCATCCTTGACGACGAAGCCGACCACCTGGTCGCGGTTCGACCAGTCGACTCTGGCGCCATCGGCCGAGTGCTCCATATAGGCTTCGGTCGTTCCCGGCAGCTGCGATGTGTCGATCCCCACCGGCGAACTGCTGATTACGGTCAGCGAGATGACACGCAAGGGATGTTTCAACACCAGTCGTTGCGCGATCATGCCGCCCATCGACATCCCGATCACATGCGCCTTGCCGATGCCGCAACTGTCGAGGACGCGCACCGCATCGTCCGCCATGTCGTCGAACGTATACGGCGGCTCGCCCGGCGTATATTTGGTCGACAGGCCGGTGTCACGATTGTCGTAGCGGATCACGAAGTGGCCTTCGCCGGCGAGTTTTTTGCAGAGCGCCTCCGGCCACCACAGCATCGAGGCCATGGCGCCCATGATCAGCAGAACGGCTGGATCGCCGGGATCGCCGAACGTCTGGGAGGCTATTTCGGGTGCCTCGGCGTTTGTCATGGAACTCTCCTCCTATCGGCCAATCAAAGGCCAATCAAACTGGTTGCATTTTGCAATCGGTTGCACGATAATAAAACTGATACGATAATGCAACTGGTTTTTTGAGGAGAGTCGGATGAAAACCGAACACCGCTCGGGATGCCCGATCAATCTGTCGCTGGAAGTGTTCGGCGATCGCTGGAGCCTGATCATCCTGCGCGACATGATTTTTGGCGGCAAACGCCACTTTCGCGAACTGCTCAACGGCTCGATCGAGGGCATCGCTTCCAACATCCTGGCCGACCGGCTGAAGCGGCTGATGGAACTCGGCATGCTGACCAAGGCCGACGACCCCTCGCACAAGCAGAAGGCGATCTACAGCCTGACCGAGATGGCCATCACGCTGGTGCCGATCATGGCGCATCTCGGCGCTTGGGGCCGCGTCTGGCTGCCGGTGAGCGAGGAGCTTTCGATCCGGGCCGAGCTGCTGGAGAAAGGCGGACCGCCAATGTGGGAGCAGTTCATGGACGAGTTGCGCCACGACCATCTGGGCACGCCTGTCGCCACACCCGCGCGGCCTTCCGTCCGCGCTACATTGCAGGCCGGATATGAGGCGGTGGTCGCCCGCAAGGCGTCGAGCGGCATCGAGGCCCCCGCCGCTTGACCAACTTATTTCCCCATTATCAGGCCGGCTCTGCTATCAAGGGGCTGAAAAACATAATTTACGGGATTGGATAACGCTCTTGGTCGAGAACTCTAAGGATACTGCCCGCGCCCGGGCGGATATGCGTTTCAAGAAGCAGGAAGAGGCCGCCACGGTGCGGCAAAAGGCGATGGCGGAGTATGTCGCCGAGGCCGACGCCCGCCAGGCCAAGACCAACAAGCTCCGGGCATTGCGCCTTGCCAAGGAAGCGGAAGACCTCGCCAACGCCCCTGCCGTTCCGGTCAAGAAAGCGCCCCGAGCCAAGAAAAAATAGCGCGGCCTTCTTCATCGACGCCCGATCTGGATGCCGGCGGATCGTATCCGCCATGTGCCACGATCAGCAATGCCCGCCATTTCCGCTTTCCCACGCGAAGCAATTTCAACCGCAACCGGGATTTCGCATCCCGCATGTCAGGTCGATGATTGACGCGTTTTGATCAGGAGACAGCCATGACCGCACTGACCCTCGAAAAAGCCAAGCACATCATCGACGCCGCCTTCGCCAAGGGCGCCGAGATGAAGCTCAAACCGCTCGGCGTTTCCGTGCTGGATGCCGGCGCGCATCTCGTCGCCTTCCAGCGTCAGGACGGCGCCTCGTTCCTGCGCCCGCAAATGTCGGCCGGCAAGGCCTATGGGGCGCTGGCCATCGGCATGGGCTCGCGCCGTGTCGAGGCTTTCGCCAAGGAGCGGCCGCATCTCGTCGCCGGCATTTCCGACGTCTCGGGTGGACGCGTGTTGCCGGTCGTCGGCGGCGTGCTGATCCGCGACAAGGCAGGCGCCGTCATCGGCGCCGTCGGAGTTTCGGGAGATACGTCGGACAATGACGAAGCCGCCGCCATCGCCGGCATCGAAGCGGCGGGCTTCACCGCCGATCCGGGCTGAGGGGGAGCTTCGTCATCCCAGGGCGAAGCAGGAGCGAAACTCCGTCGCGAAGACCCTGGGATGACGACCAGAAAGAGCAGCCACGCCAATCGCGAACGGATGCGACCATCCAACGAAGGCGGCTAGTTCAAATTTATGTCTCTACTCGCCGACCGCATCGACACCGAAAACCCGGCCAGCACATCGAACAGGGCGATCACCATCAGCGTGAAGAAGACGGAGTGCGCCGCGCCCTTCACCAGCAGGAACTCGACCAGGAACGCCACGAAGACCAGCGTCGACAACAGATGGTCCATGATCGAAGCGTTCGTGGTGCGCACCGACTTCACCATTTCGAGGAACAGGAAGATCAGCCCGATCACGACCATCAAGTCGCCGAGCGTCATCGAAAACACTCCGCCCGACATCATGCTGAACGAGAAGATCTCGGTCGCCCACGGATCGTCGCCGCTGCCGAATATTCCGAGGAGTCCGAGATTGTAGGCCACGAAGGGCACGATCAGCAGCGGGATGGCACCGAACATCAGGCGTCTCCTCTAGCAATTCCAGGAAAGCGGTTTCCCAAGGAATTGCCTAAACAATGGGGGCACCTTCTGTAGAATGCCCCGCAGGCACGCCGTCAAGATTTTTCGCTAGCGCCCGCAAACACGGAAAAAGACCGCGCGAAACAACCCTGTCAGCCACAGTTGCCCCGGCTGACCACCGACACGCCGGGATTCAGCGCTTGAACTGGCCTGTCCGCACGGCGGCGCCGATAGCGTTGAGGATGAAAAGGCCGGCGGTCATCGAGGTGATCTCGTTGACGTCGCGCGCCGGCGCGATCTCGACGATGTCGATGCCGACGACACGTCCCTTGGCGAACAGCCCCTTGATCAGTTCGATCGTCTGCCGGTAGCTGATGCCGCCAGGCGCCGGGCCTTCGACCGCCGGCATGACAGCGGGATCGAGACCGTCGGCATCGATGGTCAGGTAATAGCGGCCACGGTCCGGGATGCGCTTGAGCAGCGCCGCCGTACCGATATCCTGCCATTCATTGGCGGTGACGATGTTGGAGCCGTAGGCGCGGGCCGCCTCGACCTCCTCGAGCCGGGCGCTGCCCTGGCCGCGGATGCCGAGTTGGAAAATCCCGGCTATATGCGCCATCTCCGAAGCGCGGCGGATGGGGCTGGAATAGCCTTCCCTGACCCCGTTGACATTGTCGCGCCAGTCGAGATGGGCATCGATCTGAACCAGGGTGATCGGCCCTTCGCCGTCCAGCGCCCGCAGGATCGGGATTGGAATGCCGTGATCGCCGCCAATGGTGATCGGCAAGGCGCCGGCGACGCGGATCTTGCGGATCGCCGTTTCGGCCAACCTGTAGTGGCTGCCGGCGGTATCGCCGGGGACATCGCCGACATCGACCACCTTGACGTCCTGCCCGTCAAACAGGGTTCCGCCAATGTCGAAATCATAGCGGTCGAGCCCGAGGCTGATGCGCTGCGAGGCGCGCCGCACCGCCGTCGGCGCGTTGGTCTGGTCGTTGACCAACTCGTCGATCGTGTAGGGACTGCCGTAAGGCATGCCGATGATGGCGACATCCGCCTTCAGCGCATCGAGGTCCTCGACCAGCGGGAAGTTCATGAAGGTCTGGAAGATATCGCGCGGTGCTGTGGTGAGCTTGGTCATGCGGTCCCTCTGAAGCCGGCCGATCATCGCGCGGAAGCGCCGCGACAAGGCATCACTCAATACAGCACCGCCGCCGCAGCTTGTATCGCCACGGACGCCCGGTCTTTGGCATAGTTGGCGGCGCGACGCGCACCAAACGCAAAAAAACCGGCCAATGGCCGGTTCTTTTGGCATTCAAACCCTTCGAAAGCTGGTCTCAGCTTTCCTTGGGCGTCAGCACCTGGCGACCGCGATACATGCCGGTCTTCAGGTCGATATGGTGCGGGCGGCGCATTTCGCCGGAATTCTTGTCCTCGACATAGGTCGGGGCCTTGAGAGCGTCGGCCGAGCGGCGCATGCCGCGCTTGGACGGAGAGGTTTTTCGTTTCGGAACGGCCATGGATATGCTCCACTACATGGTCAAAATGCCCCGATAGCCCTCGTGAAAGGGCCGCGTCAGGGCCATAATCTGAGAAAGTCGGGTGCCTATACACGCCCTGCGCCGTTTTGGCCAGCACCGTGGCGATTTTTTTTGAGCCGGCAGCGGTTCTACCTAATCAAGACAACCGACATACGCGCCCGAACGGCCGGCGCGGCGTTCGATCAGCGACGCCAGGCGCCGCAGACCCGGACCGGGCTTGGCCGGATTGCGGGCGATCGGATTGGGCAACGAGACGGCCAGCAATGCCGCCTGCCGCCGCGACAGCTGTTTGGCCGAAACGCCGAAATGATGCTGCGCCGCCGCCTCGATGCCGTAAATGCCCGGCCCCCATTCGGCGATGTTGAGATAGATTTCCATGATCCGCCGTTTCGACATCACCGCATCGAAATAGACGGCCAGCGGCAGTTCGACCACCTTGCGCACCGAGCCCAGCGGCCGCGACCACAGGAAAAGGTTCTTCACCGTCTGCATGGTGATGGTCGAGGCGCCGCGCGTCGCCTCGCCGGCCAGCGCATCGTCGACGACGCCGCGCAATTCGCCGAGATCGATGCCGCGATGGAAGCAGAATTGCCCGTCCTCCGACATGATCACCGAATTGGCCAGCACCGGGGACACATCGTCGATCGACACCCAGCGCCGGTCGTAACCGGAGAAGGTCGCGAGGTCTTTGACCATCAAGGTCGATATCGGATGCACGAAGGACGGCAGATAGAGGAAGGTCAGCACAATGGGTATCGCCGCCAGCACGACGGCGACGACCAGGCCGCGCCGTGCCAGGCGCTTCAGACCGGCGCGGTTCACGCGCCTTGGTCGCGCCATCTCAAACCCTTCGGTTTCATGATCGACGATCGGTTCCGTCAAGCCGCCCCCACCCGCGCCACTCTCCCGCCTCCGGCATAATGGCGCGAGGCTTCTTGCGCAACGTCTGAGTGTCGGCTACCGCTCCCGGCCATGACGAAAGACGAGCAATTGGCCTTTGAGGCCGCACTTCTGGGGCGGGCGGCGGCGATCGAGGCCGGGCTCAGGCTGCTGCTCGACGGCCGCACGCTTGCCGGCGAGATCGCCCGACCGGAGCGTCTGATGGCGGCCATGCGCCATGGCGTGCTGAACGGCGGCAAGCGGCTGCGCCCCTTCCTGGTCATGGAAAGTGCCGCCCTTTTTGGCGCGGATGGCGAGGCGGCGATGCGCGTGGCGGCGGCGCTCGAATGCGTGCATTGCTATTCGCTGATCCATGACGATCTGCCTGCCATGGACGACGACGATCTGCGCCGCGGCCAGCCGACCGTGCACAAGGCCTTCGATGAAGCTACCGCCATACTTGCCGGCGATGCGCTTCTGACGCTTGCCTTCGATGTCCTCGCCGATGAGGCGACGGCGCTGCCGGCGGAGCGCAGGGCGGCGCTGGTGCTGGCGCTGGCGCGCGCGGCTGGCACCGGGGGCATGGTTGGCGGGCAGACGCTCGACCTCGAAGCCGAGCGCAACAGGCCGGACGAAGCCGGCATTATCCGGCTGCAGGCGATGAAAACCGGCGCGCTGATCCGCTTCGCCTGCGAAGCCGGCGCGATCATTGCCGGCGCCGCACCGCAGAACCGCGACCGGCTGGCCGAATTCGGCTCGGCGGTCGGGCTTGCCTTCCAGCTCGCCGACGACCTGCTCGACCTGACCGCCGATGCCAGCCAGATGGGCAAGGCGACCGGCAAGGACGCAGCCGCCGGCAAGGCGACGCTGGTGGCGCTGCATGGCGCGAACTGGGCGCGCAGCCAGCTCCATGGGCTGGTCAAGCAGGCCCATGAATTGCTTGAGCCATACGGTGAACAGGCATCCTTGCTGAAGGCAGCGGCAAGCTTCGTGGCAATCCGCAACAACTGAGGTTTGGGCAATCGGATGCCGAACCGTTTTCGGAATTTGTCGGCCTTGCGCTGCCTTGCTTGGTGTCTCTCAAATGCCCCAAAGCAACTGGGCGCGCTATCTGACCTTGACGACGACCTTGCCCTTGGCGCGTCCTGTTTCGACGTAAGCCAGCGCCTCATTGGTCGCTTCAAAAGGAAAGACCCTGTCGACGACCGGGCGAATCGCCCCATCTTCGATGAGGGACGTGATTTTGCTCAGCTGCTCACCTTGCGCCGACATGAACAGGAACGAAAATCCCACGCCCCGGCGCTTGGCTTTGGTCCTGATACCACGGCTCAGCAGCCGCAGCAGCAGCCTTAGCACCACGTTCAGTCTCTGTTTCCTGGCAAATTCGGGATCCGGAGGACCGGAAATCGAGATGAGCTTCCCACCCGGTTTCAGCACAGTCAGGGATTTCTCAAGCGTCTTGGCGTCCTGGCTGTTCAGGACGACGTCGTAGCCCGACAGGATTTTCTCGAAGTCGTCCTTCCTGTAGTCGACGACGACATCGGCGCCGAGATCCCTGACCAGATCGTTGCTTGCCGCGCCCGCTGTTGTCGCAACGATCGCGCCGAGGTGCTTTGCCAACTGGATGGCGAATGTCCCCACGCCGCCGGAGCCAGCCTGGATGAAGATCTTCTGGCCTGTCTTCAGACCCGCCCTCTCGATGAGAGCCTGCCAGGCGGTCAGACCGACCAGCGGGATCGAGGCCGCCTCTTCCATGCTGAGGTTCGCCGGCTTCAGCGCCACGTCGGCTTCATCGATTGCGATGAATTCGGCGAATGTCCCGATCCGGCCGTCGCGCGGCCGCGCATAGACGGCGTCGCCGGGTTTGAATTTGCGGACTTTCGAGCCCACCCTGACAACCCTCCCGGCAACGTCGTGACCGAGGATGAAGGGCCGGCGATAGGGAAGGACGAGTTTGAATTCGCCGGTCCTGATTTTGGAATCCAGCAGGTTCACCCCGGCGGCATGGACCTCGACCAGGACGTCATTGTCCAGCAGCTCCGGCTCCGGCATCTCGGCCAGCCGCAAAATGCCTTTCTTGCTATATTTGTCGACAACGAATGCCTTCATGGCAGTGACTTTCTGAGAGTGTCTGTTGGCCTGCTGTCTGTGCGTGAAATTCTCCGTCCCACCGTTGTTCAGACCGGCAGGCGGAACTGCTTGCGCAAGGTCTTGTCGAACATCCCCGCGGGGGCGAAGCGGCGCAGCAGGCTGACCTGGCGCGCTGCCTTCCCTGCGGTATAGCGCCGTCGCGGACGGGCGTCGGTCGCTGCCTTGACGACCACATCCGCCACCACTTCCGGCCGATCGGCTTTGGGCATCACATCGGCAAGCAGCGCCTTGAGCCCGGCGCGCGCTTGATCGTACTCCTTCAACAGGGAATCCGGCTCGATGCCGTTCTGGTCGAAGACGGTGCGCACGAATGCCGGCTCGATGACCGAGACGCGAATGTTGAAGGCGCGAACCTCATGATCGAGCGATTCCGAATAGCCCTCCAGCGCGTGCTTGACCGCCGAGTAGTGCGCTGAGTATGGCGCGGGCACCAATCCCAGAATCGAGCCGATGTTGACGATGCGCCCTTGGCCGCGGCGCCGCATCGACGGCAACACCGCATTGGTCATGCGCATGACGCCGAACAGATTGACGTCGAACAGAGCCTGCACCTGTGCGACCGAAGATTCCTCGGCGCCGCCAAGCAGGCCGACACCGGCATTGTTGACCAAGAGGTCGATGCGGCCGGTCTGGGCCAGCACGGCTGAAACCAGCGCGCTGACCGACTCCCCGTCGGTCACGTCGCAGGTTAGCATGGACACCTGCGCCGGGCCGTTGCCGGCCTTGCTGCGGCTTGTCCCAAAGACGGTATACCCCGCCCCCGCCAAGGCCTCGGCACTTGCGCGGCCGATGCCCGAAGAGGCTCCGGTCACGACTGCGGTTCTTCCCGAAAGGGTATTCATTTGATACTCCAGAGACATGAGGGCTAGCTTTTTGCCGTTGATTGAATTATGATCGTAATATCACACTACACTCTTAATGCAATAGCAGAAAGGAAGAGCCGCCATGCGCTACGAAAAGGGCCGAAAGGACGCCTCCCGCGATCGCATCGTCGAGGTCGCAGCCCAGCGTTTTCGCGGTGACGGCATCGCCGCGTCCGGACTGGCAGCCATTATGGGCGACGCCGGGCTGACGAACGGAGCCTTCTATCCGCATTTCCAATCCAAGGCGGAGCTTGTGCGTGAAAGCCTGGTAGCGGCACTGGAGAGCCAGATGCAGCAACTGCAGGAGGTATTGGCCGCCGGTGGTCCGGAGATGGGCATAGCGGCGTATCTGTCAGCTGCGCACCGGGACAACCCGGGAACGGGCTGCGCCAACGCCGCGCTGCTCCCGGAACTCGCGCGTCAGCCGCTCGAAACGCGCCAAGTCTACACCGAACGCTTGCTGGTTTTGGTGCGCCAGTTGTCTGCAGCGCTTCCGCAGGCCAGGGATCCGGAAGGCGTTGCCATGGGCGTCTTTGCGACCCTCATCGGCGCGCTTCAACTGGCCCGCGCGGTGGCAGGGACCGAATTGTCGGATCGCTTCCTTGCGGCAGGAGCAGATGCCGCGCGCAGGCTGATCCAGCCACGTGACGGCGAGAAGGCATCCTAGAGGCCGGTGGCGGCAGCGGCAAAGGGCCCTGACATCGTCCTGCGGGTCGCACACAGGAAGGGCCGGCTTTTGGAGGCGGGCCGAACCGGTATTTCGCTCCGATTCAATCGGGTCTAACGCAGATGCCTGAGCTTGTCGGGATTGCGCATGACATAGACGGCCGCGATCTTGCCGTCCTCGATGTCAAGCGCGGTCGTCTGCAGTTCGCCATCGGCCTCCTGGGTGACGAACCCCGGCAGTCCATTGACGAAGCCGATGCGCACCAGCGTCGAGCGATTGTCGCGCAGCCAGGCCGCGACTTGCGCGTATTGCTTCATGACGGCGTCCAAGCCCAGCACCGGCGCCAAAGCCGCCGGACGCTTGCCGCCGCCATCGGCATGAGCGCTGACATCTGCCGTCAGCAGCGCGCCGAGCGCCTGCATGTCGCCGCTGCGCGATGCCGCGAAAAAGGCTTCGGCGATCTCCAGGCCACGCTGCTTCTCCACCTTGAAGCGGGGCCGCGCCTCGCGGACATGGCCCCGTGCGCGAGCGGCAAGCTGGCGGCAGGCGGCTGAATCGCGCTCGATGGCGGTCGCGACCTCCTCGAATTCCAGCCCGAACACATCGTGCAGCAGAAAGGCCGCCCGCTCGAGCGGCGAAAGCCGCTCCAGCGCCAACATCAGCGGCAAGGTGACATCTTCAAGATCGTCCTCTTCGACGATCGGCTCGGGCAGCCAAGGGCCGATATAAGTCTCGCGCTGGCGCCGCGTGGATTTGAGCTGGTCAAGGCAAAGCCGCGTCACCGTGCGGCGCAGGAACGCTTCTGGCTCGCGAACCTGCGAGCGGTCGGTCCCCATCCAGCGGATGAAGGCATCCTGCACGACATCCTCGGCGTCGCTCACCGAGCCCAGCATGCGATAGGCGACCCGCATCAGCTTCGGACGCAGCGGGCCGAAGCCCGCTGCCGCGTCGTCGGGTGCCGTCGCCGTCATCAGGCCGCCTTGGCGCTGGCGCGTATCGTTGCTGCGTCGGTGTAGAGCCCGAAGCCAACGGCGATGCGGTTCCAGCCATTGATGATGTTGATCAAAACGGTGAGCTTCACCTGCTCCTCCTCGGTGAAATGCGCCTTAAGATCATCATAGGCGCTTTCGCGGTCCTGTCCTTCCGAGAGGCGCGTCAGCGCATCGGTCCAGCCGAGCGCGGCACGCTCGCGGTCGCTGTAGCAGGGCGCTTCGCGCCAGGCCGGCAGCAGATAGATGCGCTGCTCGGTCTCGCCATTCTCGCGCGCTTCGGTGGCATGCAGGTTGATGCAGTTGGCGCAGCCATTGATCTGCGACGCCCGAAGCTTCACCAGCTCGTTGAGGCTGTGCTCGAGCCCGGCGGCGACGGAGAGTTCGGTCGATGCGCGCTGCCACTGCTTGATCAGCGCAGGGGCGGCGGCGAAGAGGTCGATTTTGGCGGTCATGATTGCAGTCCTTGTGTTGGGTACGCCATCATGACGAGGCAGGTCCGGCCGGTGTGACATTCAGGCTGGATTTTTTCGAAGGTGCTTTCCCGGCGCGTTCAATCGTCTTTGATCAGCACGATCTTCGCCGGATCGAAATCGATCCCGACCATCGTCCCTTCCGCCACGGCGGGTGTGACATCAGGCGATGTCGCGAACAGTTCGACCGCCGGATTGCTGATCGCGATCCGGTATTCCATGTGGTCGCCGAGATACGAGCTCTTGACCACCCGGCCCTTCATGGTGCCCGCTGGCTGGCCGGGCAAGATGCGCACGGCATTCGGGCGCACAGCGAGCATCGCCGGCCCCGGAGCGTTACCGCGACCCGGCATGTCGAGCAGCAAGGGTCCGACCTTGACCCTTGCACTGGTCGCATTGCTGGAAAGCACCTCGACGTCGAGCAGATTGGCGTCGCCCATGAAGTCGGCGATGAAACGGTTGGTCGGCTCGTTGTAGAGGTCGCGCGGCGTGCCGTCCTGGGCGACGCGAGCGGCGTTCATGACGATGATGCGGTCGGAGACGGCGAGCGCCTCTTCCTGGTCATGCGTGACATAGACCATGGTCAGCGCCAGATCTTGCTGCAGGCCGCGGATTTCGTCGCGCACCCGCCGGCGCAGCTTGGCGTCGAGATTGGACAGCGGCTCGTCGAACAGCAGCACCTTCGGCTCCAGTACGATGGCGCGCGCCACCGCGACGCGCTGCTGCTGGCCGCCGGACAATTCGCTCGGCTGGCGCTTCTCGTAGCCGGACAGGCCGACAAGCGACAGCTTTTCGGCGGCGCGCTCGGCTGCCTGCGCCTTGCCAAGCCCCATCGCCCGCAGGCCGTAGCTAACATTCTCCATCACGTTCATATGCGGAAACAGCGCATAGGACTGGAACACCATGGAGACATCGCGCTCGGCGGCGGACAGCAAGGTGACGTCCTTGTCGTCGATCAGGATGCGCCCGGTGCTGGTCTGTTCCAGCCCGGCGATCAGCCTGAGCGTCGTGGTCTTGCCGCAACCCGAGGGCCCGAGCAGCGTCACCAGGCTGGCCGGCGCGATGTCGAAGCTGACGTTGTCGACGGCGATCACCGCGCCATATTTCTTGGTGACGCCCTCGAACCGCACCGCTGGCCTGTCCGTCGCAACCGGGGCAGCAGTCTTCGCCGTCTGATCCACGCCGCTTCTCCCCATCAGATTGCTGCCACAACGGCTTCCGGACCAGGCCGGCGCCGGCCGAGCCGGCGTTCGCCGACCAGCAGCTGGATGCCGATCAGGATGACCATCATGACGACGATCATCACCGCCGAATAGACAATCGCGATGCCGTATTCGCCGACATCTGCGCGCCCGACAATGTAGACCGTGGCAAGGTTGAACCGGCCGCTCGCCAGGAAGATGACGGCGCTGACCGCCGTCACCGCGCGCACGAAACTGTAGATCATCGCGGTCACGATCGCCGGCTTCAGGATCGGCAGGATCACCCGCCGCAAGGTAGCAAAAGACCGCGCCCCAAGCGTCAGCGATGCCTCGTCCAGGCTCTTGTCGATCTGGCCCAGATTGGCGAGCCCGGCACGGATCGCCACTGGCATGTTACGGAAGATGAAGGAGATGACGATGATCAACCCGGTACCGGTCAACTGCACCGGCGGCACGTTGAAGGCAAGGATATAGCTGACGCCGATCACCGTGCCGGGAATGGCGAAACTCATCATGGCCAGGAACTCGAACATGGTACGCCCGGCGAAACGCTGCCGGTCGAGCAGATAGGCCGTCAGGATGCCGAGCGCCGCGGTGAACGGCATCGCCACCAGCGCAAGGCCGATGGTCATCAGCAGCGACGGCCAGGCCGAGCCGCTGAAAAACCAGCCATTGACGCCTTTCTCGATCGAAAAGGCGGTGAGGAAATATTGGAGCGTCGGCGTGTTGTCGCGCCCGATCGATTGCACGAAACCGCCGCCCAGGATGATGCCGTAGACCACGATGGTCAGAACCAGCCACGGAACGACGGCGGCGTAGCAGCCGATCCGCAAGGCCTTGGGCAGCGTCGCCGGTACGCCGCCATCGCCCTTGCCTGCGACGGTGACGTAGCTGCGGCTGCCGATCCAGCGGCGCTGGATGACGAAGGCTGCCAGCGTGAACATCAACAGCACGATCGCCAGCACCGCCGCGCGACCCTGGTCGTGCGCCGCGCCAACCACCGCGAAGAATATATCGGTCGACAGCACGTTGAAATTGCCTCCCAGCACCAGCGGATTGGCGAAATCGGCCATGCTCTCGATGAACGAGATCAGGAAGGCGCTGGCCAGGCCCGGCCGGATCAACGGCCAGGTGACGGTGCGAAACGTCCGCCAGCGGCTGGCGCGCAAGGTCTGCGACGCCTCCTCCATGCTCGGGCTGACCCCTTGCAGCACGCCGACCAAAACCAGGAAGGCGATCGGCGTGAAGGCCAGCACCTGCGCGATGGTGATGCCGGCCATGCCATAGATCCAGCGGCTGCGCGGAATGCCGAGATGCACCGACATGAGGTTGGTGACGATGCCGGCGCGGCCGAACAGCAGGATCAGCGCCAGGCCGATGACGAAGGGCGGCGTGATGATCGGCAGGATGGACAGGCCGCGCAGCAACCATTTGGCCGGCAGCTTGGTGCGTAGCGCGATCAGCGCCAGCGCTAGGCCGAGCGCCGTGCAGAAAAAGCCGACGAGGACTGCGATCGCCACCGTGTTCCACGCCACGCCGCAGGAGCCCTCGCCATAGAGGCAGCGCAGGCTCCATATGTTGGCGCTAAAGATCTTATCGAAGAACAGCGCCGGCACGACATTGCCGTCATTGTCCTTGATGGCCGAGGTGAGGATCGACAGCAGCGGATAGGCGACGAACAGGATCAGCGAAGCAATCACGATTGAGAGCGAGCCGACGACGAAACGGTCGCCCTTGCACCATCCCCGCGCAGCGAGCGCCTCGGCGATGAACATCAGCATCGCCACGGCATAGAGCGCCGCGCCCCAGCCAAGCCCCGGCTGCATCGGTCCCGGCGTGCCGGCGATCCGGGTAAGCAAGCCAAATCCCCAGCCCGAATGGATGATGGAAAAGCCTTCGATGGCCAGCCACAGCAGGCCCGCCGCGCCTGCAACCGCCAGGCTCTTGGGGTTGTTGCGCGCCACCAGCCAGCTCGCCAGCAGAAGCGGCAGGATAAGCGGCAACAGCCAGGGCCGGCCACCGAGCGCCAGCATGATGGCCGGCGTCGCATCCGCCGGCTGTGCCAGCCAGTCGAACGAAAGGAAGCCGCCTTCGACCTTGTACCAAGGCAAGAGCACGAAGCTCGCCCACGCGGCCATTACCCAGGGGAGCGCGCTGCGTCCAGGAGCGGAACTGACCATGGAACCGGCCGCGGCCATTCAATGTCTTTCTGTTGCCAAAGGATGGTGCGCCAGCTGCCGCGAAGGGCAGCCGGCGATCAGAGATGCTAGAGTGAGCGCAAAAGAACGCGCTCAGCCGCCGTTGCGAACCTCGTCGGTGAACTTCTTCAACAGCCGCTTGCGTTCGGCGGACGAGCCGTATTTGGCGAAATCGTAGTCGATCAGCTTGATCTTCGAGAGGTCCGGCGCCTCGGGCGGCACCGGCGTGGCGGTGTTCGACGGGATCTGGAAGCTGCCGTTCGGCGCCGCGAGCTTCTGCGCGTCCGGGCTCAGCGCCCAGTCGTAGAATTTCTGCGCCTCTTCGGCATGCTTGGCGCCCGTCACGATGCTCATCGAACCGATCTCGAAGCCGGTGCCTTCGCAAGGCGACACCACCTTCACGGCAGGGTTCTGTTTCGCGGCATTGATCACGTCGTGCTGGAAGGAGATGCCGATCAGCGTCTCGCCCTTGCCGACGGCGAGCGCCGGCGCGGCCCCTGCCTTGGTGTATTCGGCGATGTTCTTGTTGAGCTGCTTGAGATAGTCGAATGCCTTGTCCTCGCCCATCAGCTGGACGATGGTGGCAAGCATAGTCCAGGCCGTGCCCGATGAATTCGGGTCGGCCATCTCGATCTCGCCCTGGAATTCCGGCTTGACCAGATCGGCCCAGCACGCCGGAGCGGTCAGCCCGCGCTGCTTCAGATCTTCCTCATTATAGCCGTAGCCGAGCGCACCGAGATAAATGCCGACCGTGCGGTTCTTCGACCTGTCGGCCTGCTTCAGCGCCCAGTCGCGCAAGTTTGCCAGTTGCGGCGACTTGTATTCCTGGGTGAGGCCCTCTTCCGCCGCCTGCAGATGCGGGTCGCCGGTGCCGCCCCACCAGATATCGGCTTGCGGATTGTCCTTCTCGGCCCGGAGGCGGGCGTAGATTTCGCCGGCGCTCATGCGGGTCATGTCGACGCTGACGCCCGTCTCCTTCTGGTAGGTGGTCGCCATCGCCCGGCACCAGGCCTCGTCGACGGCGCAATACATTGTGAGGCTGCGGTCGGCCGCCTGGGCGGCACTCGCCAATCCGAACATGGCCAGCGCCGCGCCAAGGCCAAGCCAGGCGGCGCGCAAGCCTTGCTTACTGTCAAATGTCTTCATCGATATTCCTCCCTGTCTTCTCACTGGAAACGATCTACCCGTCGTCGAGCGGCACTCCGATCACCTGGGACAATGTCGCCGCAACACCGGGTGCTGCCGCAAGCACGGGATTGCCCTTCGCCATGCCATCGCCGTCGAGGAACCGGTTCACCCGGCCGCCGGCCTCCTCCACCAGCAGCAATCCGGCCAGGCAGTCCCACGAATTGATGTGCAGCTCGGCATAGGCATCCGAGCGGCCGTCGGCCACATAGGCCAGCCCAAGCGCTCCGGAGCCGGAGCGCCGCACATTGGCGCCGAGTGCCCAGACAAGGCTCACCTTGTCCAGATAGTCGCGATTGGGAATCCTCGGCGACCAGCCGAACTCGACAAAGGCGCGGTCGAACGCTTGCGTCGGCGACACATGGATCGGCGCGCCATTGCGCGTCGCGCCTTGCCCGCGACGGGCAAAGTACGTTTCGCCGACGGCCGGATTGGCAATGCCGCCGATCTCGCTGCGGCCGTCCTCGACGAAAGCTATCGAAATGCAGAAATGCGGAATACCGCGCATGAAATTGGCGGTGCCGTCGATCGGGTCGACGACCCACATGCGGGCAGAGCCGATGCCGCCGCCTTCCTCGCCCAAAAACCCGTCCTGCGGAAAAGCCTCTGCCAGCGTGGCGCGGATGTGCTCCTCGACCTTACCGTCGGTTTCAGTGAGAAAATCCTGCGGGCCTTTCATCGCCACCGGCTGGACGGCGCCCTGCCGGGCATAGCCTTCCATCGCCAGTTGCCCGGCCGTGACAAGCAGTTTCCGGCAGACCTCGGCACGCCTGTCCATCTCGGCCTTGGACAGCCGGTCCGCCTTCGGATGCGCCGCCGCCCTGCTCATGCAGCCGGTCCGGACAATCGCGCCCTCAATGCCGTCTTCGGCGAAATGGACAGGGTATTCCTCCGATGCCACTCTTGAGCCGGCTTGTATTGCACGGCTGTGCAAAGCTGTTGCATTCGGCCATGCCTGTCAAGTGCGGTGGGTGGCAATGGCAGAAGAGTTGCATTACATTGCACGGGCGTGCAAAGAATCACGAAAACAGCAGCGAGAGCGTTGGCTTGACGGTTCCGAGAATCCGCACCGGTTTTTCCAGCGCCCAGCAGGTTGCCGACCTCGCCGGGGTTTCACGTTCGGCGGTGTCACGTACCTTCACGCCCGGCGCTTCCGTTTCCGGGGAAACCCGCGAGCGAGTGATGCTGGCGGCCGAGCAACTCGGCTATCACGTCAACCATCTGGCTCGCGGCCTGATGCGGGCCTCGACCGGCATTGTCTGCCTCATCGTTGCCGATGGCGACACGCCCTATCATGCCCGCCTGCAGAAGGCGCTGACCCAACATCTGCGGGACGCCGGCAAAATGGCCATGGTGTTCAACACCTCCGGCCCCAGCCACCATGTCGACCAGGCGCTGCGCAACACGCTGAACTATCGCGCCGATGCGAGCATCGTTCTGTCCGGCTCGCCGCCGCAGTTGCTGATCCGCACCTGTCTTGAGAACGGCCAGCGGCTGGTGCTGATCAATCGCGATGACCGCTTCGACGGCCCGCACAATATCGGTGTCGACAACGCTGCAGCCGCAGAGGCAGCGCTGCATGCCTTCATCCGGGCCGGCTGTACCCGCCCCGCTTTGGTGACCTCGGCTGCCGGCACGCCCAGCCTGCTCTCCCGCGAAACCGCCTTCCTTACCGCGGCGCAGGAGGAAGGGCTGGAGGTGACCGTGTGGCGCGAGGGCCGCACCGGCTATGCCACCGGAGCCGATGGCGCCAGGCGGCTCTTTTCCGGCCGGCAGCGGCCGGATGCGGCGTTCTGCGTGACCGACCTGATTGCGTGCGGCTTTCTCGATGCGGCCCGCCACGAGTTCGGCATCAACGTACCCCGCGATCTCTGCGTCATCGGCTTTGACGACATTGAACAGGCCGACTGGGCCTCTTACCGGCTGACGACGTTCTCGCCGCCGATCGAGGAGATCGCCAGGCGCGCCGTGCGGCTCGCGACCGGCGCGCGGGAGGAGGCTGGCAGCCGCCTGATCTGCCATGCGCCCATGGTCTGGCGCAGCACGGTGAGGCCGGGCCAGGGCTGATGCGAAACATGTGTCGGTCAAGACGGGAAACGTACTGATGTCCAAGAAAAAGGCCAGGAAGACCCGCCAGGCGGCAAGACCGGTGGAGATAGCTGTAGGCCCCGAAATCCGGAGCATGATGCGCAAGTTCGGCCTGACCGAGGAAGAAGCACTGCGCATGATGCGCGAATGCGATGCCACCCTCTATGGCGCCAACTCCGGGCACGTGCAGCCAGGATCTTGACGGCCCGCCAGGCGCGAACGGAATTTTAATGTAAATCAAGCGTAATCCCGACCGTTAAAATGATGCGTATGTGTTGGGGTTGCGCATGCCGGAATATTCTTTCTTCATCCGCTCGATCCGGATCCGCTACATCTCGGGATTGCTCATCTTTGCGCTGGCTTCCACCGCGGTGATGTTTGCGCTCAATCGCGTCAATTCCTTCCGCCACGACATCGACGCGCTGAGCAGCAATCTCGTCATCTTCACCCGCGACCTGCGCAACGCCTCCAGCTTTGCCGAAACCGCCAGCACGGCCTGGCGCACCGAAACCCGTGACGGCCTTGCCGCCGCCGCGCGCGGCCATTCGCAACGCCTGACCAGCGAGATCGAAACACTGTCCGCGGAGTTGGCCGCGATCAAGCCGAGCCTGTCGGCCAAAACGCTGGACGAACTCTCGTCGGCCGCCGTCAACGGCGACCTGTTCTGGTCGTCGCGTGACATCGTGCGCAACTTCAACCTGATGTCGGCGGCGCAACAGACCGACGAATGGAGCTCGCGCGAAATCCTCAACCAGAACGACCTGTTCGTCCAGCCGATGCTGATGCGTGTGCGGACCGCCATGGATGGCGAACGCCATCTGGCCGACGCCTCCAGCGACAGGCTGCTGTTGTGGGCAAGCGGCCTTCTGTTCGCGGTTCTTGCCATCGTTGCCCTCTGGATCTTCCGGCCGATGGAAAAGGCGATCCGCCGCGCCTTCACCGAATCCGCCGTATCCTTGTTCAAGGCCGAAGCGGCCGACCGCGCCAAATCGGAATTCCTGGCCAATATGAGCCATGAGATCCGCACGCCGATGAATGGCGTGCTGGGCATGGCCGAACTGCTCGCCAAGACCGAGCTTAACGCGCGCCAGAAGACCTTCACCGATGTCATCGTCAAATCGGGCAATGCGCTGCTCACCATCATCAACGACATCCTTGATTTCTCCAAGATCAATGCCGGTCAGCTGACGCTCGATCCTGCACCCTTCCGGCTTGCCGAAGCGGTCGAGGACGTGGCCACACTGGTGTCGGCGCGCGTCGCCGAAAAGAACCTCGAGCTGATCGTGCGCGTCGACCCGCGCCTGCCTGCCCATGTCGTCGGCGATGCCGGACGGTTCCGTCAGATCGTCACCAATCTGCTCGGCAATGCGGTGAAGTTCACCGAGAAGGGCCATGTGCTGATCGATGTCGGCGGCGAGGTGGTCGACGGCATGGTCCAGCTCAAGGTCCGCGTCGAGGACACAGGCATCGGCATTCCTGCCGAGAAGCTCGAGAACGTGTTCGAGAAATTCGCGCAGGTCGACGGCTCGTCGACGCGCCGCCATGAAGGCACCGGCCTCGGCCTTGCCATCGCCGCCCGCCTCATCGACCTGATGGGCGGCAAGATCGGCGTCGAAAGCGAGATCGGCCGCGGCTCGGTGTTCTGGTTCGCCGTGCCGCTGCCGGCGCATCAGCAGGACACGCGCAACGAGATCGTGCCGGTCGATGTCACCGGCGCCCGCGTGCTGGTCATCGACGACAACCCGGTCAACCGCGAGATCTTGCTGGAGCAGCTCAGAAGCTGGAGCTTCGACTGCGCGGCCGCCGAAAGCGGCGCCGTCGGCCTCGCCTTTCTAGACCGGGCCAGCCAACTCGGTGCTGCGGTCGACTGCATCATCCTCGACTACCAGATGCCCGGCATGAACGGCGCCGATGTCGCCAAGGCGATTTCCGCCGACAGCCGTCTCTCCGCCATCCCGGTGGTGCTGCTGACCTCCGTCGACCAGGTCGATTTCGGCAAGATGGTCATCGATTTCGGCATCGCCGCGCATCTCACCAAGCCGGCGCGCTCGGCCATCCTGCTCGGCACCGTCATCTCGGCCATCCAGAAAGCGCGGGCCCAGATCGGCAAGGCCCAGTTCGTTCGCGAGCCTGTCGTTCAGCAGGCGGCACCCGTGACGCCACCCGCCTTCACCGTCATTCGCGGCCCGGCAATTCCGGCGGCCACAGTGCCTGAATCGATCGCCACGCCAAACGGCCCGATCGATATTCTGATCGCCGAGGACAATGACGTTAACCAGCTGGTGTTCGGCCAAATCCTCAATGGGCTTGGCCTCAGCTACCGCATCGCCAGCAATGGCCGCACGGCCGTTGAGATGTACCGGGCGCTGCGGCCGAAGCTGATCCTCATGGACGTCTCCATGCCGGAGATGAACGGCTACGAGGCGACCCGCGCCATCCGGGCGGCGGAGGCAGCGAGTGGCAATCACACACCAATCATCGGCGTCACCGCTCACGCACTGAAGGGCGACCGCGACAAATGTATCGAGTCCGGAATGGACGACTATCTGCCCAAGCCGGTGTCGCCCGACCGCCTCGGCAGTAAGATCGGCACATGGCTCAGCGAAACGGTCGCGGTAAAGAGGGCTTGATCAAATCGCCGCGTCCAGACGATAGCGGCGCATCCAGTCCAGACTAATCTCGTCCGAGAGCTTGGCGACGCCCGGCTTTACGTCGGCGGCATTCGGCGCCGGAACGCCCAGGGCCTTGCAGATGGATGCCAATGCCGCTGCCGGATCGCCTGACAGGCGCTCATAGCCGATGCGCAGCGGGACGATCCCCTGCTCCGCGAACCAGACGTTCCAGCCCGCGTCATAGGCTTCGAGTTCGGCAAGCTCGCGCTGGATCCGCTTGAAATCGTAGCGGGGTTCCTGCGGCGGTGCGACCCGTTCGATCTCGGTTCCGTCGGGCGCGATGTGCCAAAGCCCAGTCTGCTCGGCCTTGATCAGCGACACCGCCTGCGCCAGCTTGTTTTCGCGCGAAAGATGGATGTAGAGGATCCGGCCGAAGGCCTTTTCAAAGCGTGCTTTGTCCGATGGCAGGTCTGGGTAGATCCGGTCGAGGATGGCCGAGAGTTCACCCAGGTTTTCCCGCATCAGGCGCAAGCCGAAGACGGCTGTTCCGCCCTTTCCCGCGCTGATTGCCGCCTTGAGGTAGGCGACATCGAAGTCATGCGCGCTCATCGTCTCGGGATGCGCCAATTTCCACTCTTCGGCCCATTCCGCCTTGTCCTCCCGCCTATAGAAGGAGTGCGGATCGCCAGCTGTTTTCGTCGAGGCCAGAAGGCCGCACAGCAAGGTGCTTCCGGTTCTCGGCGTGCCGCAGATTATGTAGCCGTCAAGCATCTCGGGGCTCTGTCGCTTGTCATGGATTGGGCTAACCTCGCCAGGCGCGGTGACACGCGCGCTTTGCGAAGGACTCCAGTCTAGCCGCGCCGGAAGGGATAGAGGAATTGCTGCCAGTATCCGTTCGGAACGGGATGTCCGTGAATGCCGTAGCCGTTCGGCCAGCGCCCTTCGGGCATATGATGGGTACCGAACAGCCGGTCGAGCAGCGGGAAATGGATGGCGAAATTTACGTCGATCGCTTCTTTCTCGAGGCCGTGATGCCAGTGGTGGTAACGCGGCGACACCAGCACCTTTTCGACTGGACCGAAACTGGTTCCGATGTTGGAATGGATGAAAGACGAATAGACGTAGACGATCAAAATATACGTCTGGATAGCCGATTCATCGAACCCCAGCACGAACATCGGGGTTGCCGTCAGGCTGCGCAGCATGATGATTTCCAGGAAATGCATGCGCGCACCGGCAATCCAGTCCATCGACTTGGCGGAATGGTGCACGGCATGGAACTTCCACAGCCAGGGAATGCGATGAAAGGCCCGATGCACCCAATACTGGGCAAAGTCGGTCAGGAACATTACCGCCAGCAGTTGCACCAGCCACGGCAAGTCGTGGACCCAGGCGCGCACCGAACCAAGGGCGCCCTGCGCATTGACGAAGTTGGACGGCGCCAAGGTCAGGTAGGTCAAAATCTGCACCAGCAGCGATGAGACCAGATAGTAGAACAGGTCCTCGCGCCATTCGTCGCGGAACACGGTCTGATCCTTGCTGCGCGCGAAAAGACGTTCGAGCGGAACGAACAGCACACCCATCAACAGGGCGTTCAGGATGAAGAAATCAAGCCCGAAGAACACCCCTTCGATGTGCAGTTGATGGCGCACCGGAAGCATGCCGACCAGCGACGCCAGCAGCACAGTGAACATCGCTGCCGCGCCGAGCGTCTTTTGCCTGCGCAGCGTCATGCTGAGGATCGCCAGGATATAGCCGGAGATGAGGACGAAATAGAGCACCGGCTTGAAGAACAGCATCTGGTGGATGGGGGCCAGATCCGGCATCGATGTAAGCGCCGGGTAGCGCAGCACGATGACCATCAGCAGGGCGGTGACCCCGGCAAGCAAGCCAATCGAGCCGGACAGCCAGCCAGAACCGAACGGCCGTTTGGCGCGAGGCGTTTCAAGTTCACCGACGACGCGTCTAAGGAAATTTGTCACCGGCATGATGTTCCCCCGTTAACGGCCTTCAAAAGGTCTCGCCGGAAATTTCCACCCGTCTTACTACAGCAGGGCTCATAAATATTTAATCGACACGACTTTGCAGGCCAGAGCGGCTATCGGCTTTTGGGGCAATTGGTAAAAGCTGCGATCGTGTCAAAGACACCGGCCACTATAGTCGGAATCTTTCCTGGATGCGACGGGCGCATTCAAGCGGCGTCAGCCGGCTGGTGTCGACTTCGAGGTCGTAGTCTATGCCCCTGTGGATGCGTCCATATTGCCAGCGCGCCAGGCCGGGCAGCCTGTCGGCGCGCGCGGCCTCGCGCGCTTCCAGCACCTCCAGCGGCGCCATGACGCCGACCAGATGCAGGTCAAAGCTCGACAGCAACTCGACATACTCCGCTATCTCGTCATTGAAGATCACGTCGTCGACAATGAGATTGTTGCCTTGCCCGGCCATGGCGGCGATGGCATGGCGCATGCCGCGCATGGTTCGCGCGCCGATCGGCCCGCTCCTGATCACCACCGACCGCTTGCCGTCCTCCAGCACCGTCTCAAAGGAAAACCCGTCGGCATGATCCTGCAGCGCCGGCGGCAGCATGTCGATGAAAGCATCCATCTGGACATGCAGGAACGGTTCAGCGGTGATTGTTTGCAGCGCCCTGGCGATCGAGCTTTTGCCGGCGCTGCCGACGCCATTAAGCAGGACGATTTTGGCCGTCATGTCGCCCCCTATCGGTTGCGCACGACGATACAGGCGCCGCCGACGCTTTGCAGTTTCTGGCAGATGACGTTGGCGGCGGCACGGTCGTCGACGCCGATCCTGACGGCGTAGATGCCGCGTCGGCCGATCGGCGTGCGCACCCGGCTGACCACCGGGTCACGACCGGAAAGCAACGCCGGAAACCGGCTCCTGACCCGCAGCCACTGATTGATCGCAGCTCCCCTGCGGAAATTGCCGGCCACCTGGACGCCCCATGGCTTCACATTGATCGACGCCATCGCCACGGTTCTCGACATGATCACCGGCAGCTTGCGGCAGGCGACGGCAAAGCTGGTTTTCGCGTCGAGCGGCTCGACCGTCCCGGCGTAAGCGCTGTCGGAAAACTTGTCGACGGGTTCGCCCATGACGTCGAAGACATAGCTCTCTGTCTCCATCGGCAGGAAGCCGCCCGAACCCAGCCAGCGCGACACCCGGTTCTCGCCGGCATTGTAGGCGGCCGCCGCCAGGCCGAGATTGCCGTAGGCGAGCTTCATCTCGCCGAGATATTTCGCCGAAGCCGGGATCGCCTGGTCGATGTCGAAAGGATCGGCCAGCCCGCGCATCTTGGCGGTGCCCGGCATGAACTGGGCGATGCCTTCGGCACCGACCGGGCTAACCGCATTGGGATCGAAGCGGCTTTCTTTCCAGATCAGCCGGGCGAAGTAATCCTTCGGCAGGCCGTTCCGCTCGGCATGCGTCTCGATCAGGTCACAGACATGGCCGATCAATCGTTTCGCCGCCGAGCGCGATTGCGGTGGATCGGCAAGTGCCTGTCCGGCACTCAGCCCGCAGAGCAGGATCACACCGGCTTTGAGCAGCCCCCGCATGGCTCATTCGGCCGCGGCTTTGCCGTGCTGGCCAAACCGCCGCTCGATATAGTCGGCAACCATTTTTTCGAAATCGGCGGCGATCGACGGACCGCGCAGCGTCGCCGACTTCTTGCCGTCGACGAAGACGGGTGCGGTCGGCATCTCGCCGGTGCCGGGCAGCGATATGCCGATATCGGCGTGCTTGGATTCGCCGGGGCCGTTGACGATGCAGCCCATCACCGCGACCTTGAGGTTCTCGACGCCGGGATATTTCTCCCGCCAGACCGGCATGTTCTTGCGCAAATCGGCCTGGATGTTCTGGGCGAGCTCCTGGAACACGGTGGAGGTCGTGCGACCGCAGCCGGGGCAAGCGGCGACGATCGGCACGAACTGACGGAAGCCCATGGTCTGCAGCAGTTCCTGCGAGACCTGCACCTCGCGAGTGCGATCGCCATTCGGCTCCGGCGTTAGCGAGATGCGGATGGTGTCGCCAATGCCTTGCTGCAAGAGGATGCCCATGGCAGCCGACGAGGCGACGATGCCCTTCGAGCCCATGCCGGCTTCGGTGAGGCCAAGATGCAGCGCATGGTTGGAACGCGTGGCAAGCTCGGTGTAGACGGCGATCAAATCCTGCACGCCGCTGACCTTGGCCGACAGGATGATCTTTTCGCGGGCGAGGCCTATTTCTTCGGCCATTTCGGCCGACAGGATCGCCGACTGCACGATCGCTTCGCGGGTTACTTCCTGCGCCGTCAGCGGAAAGCCTTGGCGCTGGTTCTCGTCCATCAGCCGGGTGAGCAACTCCTGATCGAGCGACCCCCAATTGACGCCGATGCGCACCGGCTTGTCGTATCTGATCGCCATTTCGACGATCGCTGCGAACTGGCGGTCCTTCTTGTCCTTGAAGCCGACATTGCCGGGATTGATGCGGTATTTGGCCAGCGCCTCGGCGCAGGCTGGATGGTCGGCCAGCAGCTTGTGGCCGATATAGTGGAAGTCGCCGACCAGCGGCACATTGATGCCGAGCCGCTCGAGCCGTTCGCGGATGCGCGGCACGGCGGCGGCGCTCTCGTCACGATCGACGGTGATGCGCACGATCTCGGAGCCAGCGCGATGCAAAGCCGCAACCTGCGCGACGGTCTGGTCGATATCGGCCGTGTCGGTGTTGGTCATCGACTGCACGACGACCGGCGCGCCGCCGCCGACGACCACGCCGCCGACATCGACGCCGACCGATGTCCGGCGCGCAAAGGGGGAGGAAAAATACCCGGTCATGCCGGCAGCCTCTTGATCACCCGAGCGACACACGTCCACGTCGACGCACGCTCAATCAGCTATCAGCGCATAGCGCTGAGGTTCGGGCATGAGGTGGAGGAGCAAAGATGGCTTGTCAATGGCGACAGACAAGCAGAGCCGCCAAATCGCAGCAGCGCGGCGACCCCACAGACGGGTTTCGCCGGCCAACAGTATCGGAATCAGTAGCAAAAACAGGCCTCCGGCGGCATGTCGCCACCGGAGCGATAGTCACGCGCCAAGGCGGCGCGTCTAATCCTGGAAGGGCGTCAGTGTCTCGTCGGTTTCGCCTTCAGTTTTTCAATCTCGTCCTTGAGTGCCAGCTTGCGTCGCTTCAGATTCACGATTTCGAGGTCGTCGACCGATGGATGGTTCATCGCATCGTCGATCTCGCGTTCGATATCACCGTGTTTCCGCTGCAACTCATCAAGATGGGATGCAAGAGACATGATTGGTTCTCCCTTTCATGGTTTTCCTCGATTGCAGCCGTCAAAGGCACGTCCACCGCAGGTCGCATCTGTGACGGCACCATGACAGTCTGCCACCATCCGGCTGCGATGTCGAATGCTGCGTGGTAGCATTCCACGACAATGTGATATGTGATATTGGCTGCGCGCCGGCGGCAATTGATGCCGCCCCCGCCCAATCATGCCCATTGCCGGGCGCCGCAGACATGCAGACGGTAGAGAATGTCCGACCAGGAAAAGGCCGATGTCCGCCTCGAATTTTCCCGCCTGAAGCAGGAGCATGCCGATTTCGACGCGGCCATCAATGCGATGATCGCCATGGGCTGCGACCCCTTGCAGATCCAGCGTATGAAGAAGAAGAAGCTTTTCCTCAAGGACCGGCTGATGGCGCTGGAAGACAAGATCATTCCGGACATCATCGCTTAGCCGACGGCCTCCGGGCCTAACTGCTCACCCCGCTATCGACAGCCGCGCCGCGCGATGGCGCAACAACGTCAGCAATTCGTCGGTCTTCTCCGCTGAAGTGTCGATCGGCACCACCAGGCACATCGTCGCCTCGACCTTGCCGGCGGCCGCGAAGACAGGGGCGGCCAGGCATTTGGTGTAGGCGTCGACCAGCCCCGAAGTGATGCAATAGCCGGTCGTTCTGGCCGTCGCGATATCGGCAATGAAGTCGTCGAACTGCAGCCTGCGGCCGTCGGGCAGCAAAAGGTCGTCTTCCGAGACCATGTCCTGGATGGCGGCCCTTTCCAATCCGGCCAGAAGCAGCCGCCCCGATGCCGTCCATGGCAGCGGGATCTGCAGGCCGGTGGCCGAGCTGATGCGGAACGGCCTGGTGCCGGGGCTGGAATGGACGATGGTATAGCGCCCGCTTTGCAGCATGCACAATTCGGAGGTCTCGCCGGTCTCGCGCGACAGATTGTCGACCTCCTGCCGGCCCCGCCTAAGCAGGTCGTTGCCCCTGACATAGTCCATCCCATAGAGGTAGAGCTTCTTGCCGAAATAGACCCGGTTGCCGTCGCCCTCCATCTCCAGGAGACCCGCATCGACCAGCGAACGCACCAGCGTATAGGTGGTGGAGCGCGGCGCATTCACCCCCTTGGCTAGATCGCCAATGCCGATGGCGCGCTGGGTAACATGCAGGAAGTCCAGGATCTCCAGCACCCGGTTGAGGCCTTTCTCGCGCGAGCCGGAGGTCTTGTCGGGCGTCGGGCTCTCGGCTGGACCAAGCTCCGCCCGATCCGTGAGTCCATTGCTGTCTTGCATAACTGATTCCTGATGTTAGTATCTGTCTTGTACAGGATACATGTGTCTATTGTAAGAGACAATTCAGGTCGGAGACACGTGTGTCTGTAAGGGGAACTCAAACAACAGGAGGTCGCAGTGAACGACGCATCCAAGCGAGATTTTCTGAAACTGGGCATGGCCGGGCTTGCAACGGCGGGCGTGATGACCGCTGTCAGCGCCGAAAAGGCGGCGGCACAAGCCGCATCCGACAGCGTTCTGCGCACCGCGCTTGACCGCGGCAAGCTGATCGTCGGCACCGGCAGCACCAACGCGCCATGGCATTTCGAAAACGATGCCGGCGAGCTGGTCGGCATGGACATCACCATGGGCCGCATCCTGGCCAAGGGTCTGTTCGACGATCCGAGCAAGGTCGAGTTCGTCATGCAGGATCCGGCGCAGCGCATCCCCAATGTCACCACCAACAAGGTCGACATCACCATCCAGTTCATGACCATGACCGCGCAGCGCTCGCAGCTGATCCATTTCTCCAGGCCATACTATGTCGAGGGCGTCGCCCTGCTGACGCTGCCGACTGCGGAAAACAAGACCTTCGACAAGCTGCTCGCCGGCGGCTCGGCGACGCGCATCTCGATCCTGCAGAATGTCGATGCCGAAAGCTCGGTCCATTACGCCCTGCCGGAGGCGCAGGTGCTGCAGATCGACACCCAGGCCAATGTGCTGCAGGCACTGGAATCGAAACGCGCCGATGCCGCCGCTGTCGATCTTTCAACCGTGCGCTGGCTGGCCTCGCGCAACCCCGACAAATATTTCGATGCCGGCAAGAGCTGGTACTCGATGCTCTACGGCGCGGCGGTCAGGCAGGGCGACCTGGACTGGCTGACGTTCGTCAACCAGACCTTCACCATCGCTATGTTCGGCCATGAGACCGCACTCTACGACGCCGCCTTCAAGGACTATTTCGGCCAGGAGCCGCCGGCCCGCCATCCAGGTTTCCCAGTTGTCTGACAAGTGCTGGCGGAAGGGTTAGCCCTTCCGCCTTCTAGTTCGCATCCCCTTGGTTATTGCGGGAGACGCATGGGCTATACGCTCAACTTCAACCTGATCTGGCGGCATTTCGACAAGCTGTGGGGCGGCCTTCTGCTCAGCCTCGAGCTTGCCGTGATTTCGATTGCCATCGGCGTCGTCATCGGCCTAGTGCTGGCGGTCTGGTATGTCTCGGCCGGACGCGTGGTGCGCGCCATCATTGCGGCTTACGTCGAATTCATCCGCAACGTGCCGCTGATCCTGCTCGTCTATCTCGTCTTCTACGGCCTGCCGACGGTGATCGACGTCGCCTACGACGCGCCGACCTCGTTCGTGCTGACGCTGTCGGTCTATAGCGGCGCCTATCTGGTCGAGGTGTTCCGCTCCGGCCTGGAAGCCGTGCCGCGCGGCCAGCTCGATGCCGGCAAAGCCATCGGCCTGACGCCCTGGCAGCGGCTGGTTCATGTGCGCCTGCCGACCATGCTGCGCATCACGCTGCCGGCGCTGTCCAACACCTTCATCTCGCTGTTCAAGGACACGTCGATCGCCTCGGTGATCTCGGTGCCCGAGCTCACCTTCGGCGCCCAGTGGATCAACTTCAACACCTTCCGCATCGTCGAGGTCTATCTGGTGACGACGGCGATGTATCTGGTGACCGGTTACACCCTGCTGTTCGGACTGCGGCTGGTCGAACGCCGGTTCAGGGCTGCGCGCTGACATGCTGAGCCAGATCCTCTACGCCGTACCGTTCCTCGCCCAGGGCTTCGCCATCACCTTGTGGGTGTCGCTGCTGGTCGTGGTGCTGTCGCTGATTGCCGGCGTCGCGCTCGGCGTCGGCCTGGTCTACGGCCCGGTGCCGCTGCGCTGGGCCGTGCGCATCTTCTCCGACACCATCCGCGGCATCCCGATCCTGGTGCTGATGTTCTTCGTCTATTACGGCCTGCCGGCCATCGGCCTGCATCTGCAATCCTTCTCGGCGGCGGTGCTGGCGCTGACCTTGTTCAAGACGGCGCAGGTCATTGAGTATCTCCGCGGCGCCGTCGGCTCCATTCCCAAGGGCCAGTCAGAAGCGGCGATGGCCATTGGGCTGACCTTCCGCCAGCGGCTCACCTACGTCATCTTTCCGCAGGCCTTCCGGCGCTTCCTGCCGCCCTGGATCAACGGCGTCACCGATGCGGTCAAGGGCAGCGCCCTGGTCTCGCTGCTCGGCATCACCGACCTGATGCAGGCGATCAACCAGGTCATCGGCCGCACCTATGAGGCGATGCCGCTCTACATCCTCGGCGCCTTGATCTATTTCGCCGTCAACTATGCGCTTTCCTACGCCAGCCGGCGGCTGGAACGGCGCTTTGCCTTCATCCGGGACTAGCACGATGGCCACAAGCTCGAACGACAATGCTGCCCTTCTCGACATTGCCGGGGTCTCGAAAGCCTTTGGTTCGGTCGAGGTGCTTCGCGCGGTCAGCCTCAAGGTGGACAGGGGCGAGGTGGTCACCGTCATCGGCCCTTCCGGCAGCGGCAAAACCACCCTGCTGCGCTGCGTCAACTTTCTCGAAAGCTACGACTCAGGCTCGATCCGAATCGACGGCAAGGAGGTCGGTTTTCGTGAGGTCGGCGCGCGCAAGCGGCGCAGCGAGCGCGACCTTGCCAATATGCGCGCCGAAACCGGCATGGTGTTCCAGAGCTTCAACCTGTTTCCGCACCTCACCGCCGCCGGCAACATCATGCTCGGCCTCACCAAGGTGCGCGGCAAGAGCAAGGCCGAGGCGCGCCAGATCGCCGAGCATTGGCTGAGCCGCGTCGGCCTTGCCCACAAGGCCGACAGCCTGCCGGCGGAACTCTCCGGCGGCCAGCAGCAGCGCGTCGGCATAGCGCGGGCAGTCGCCATGGAGCCGAAGATCCTGCTGCTCGACGAGATCACCTCCGCGCTCGATCCCGAATTGGTCGGCGAGGTGCTGGCCGTTGTGCGCAGCCTGGCCGAAGACGGCATGACCATGGTGATGGTCACGCACGAGATGGCCTTCGCCCGCGACGCTTCGAGCCGCATTGTCTTCATGGCCGATGGCGGTGTCAGCGCTGTTGGCCCGCCGAAGGAGATCCTTGCCGAAGAGACCACCAATGAGCGCCTGCGCTCTTTCCTGGCGCGGTTCCGCGCCTCGCATTTCTGACATGGGCGGCCCAAAGCAATTCCAGGAAAAGTGTAAGCGGTTTTCCCGGGAAAAGCGCGAAGCGCTTTCCCTTGGGAATTGCGTAAAACAACAGGCCGGCCCAAGGAGAATTCTTCCATGACGCCTTACATCCGGCTCGCCGAGCTCGGCCTGATGCTGCCCGAGCCGCCGACGCCGATCGCCAATTTCGTCACCCATGCGGAAAGCGGCCGGCTGATCTTTCTTTCGGGTCAAGGGCCGCTGCGCGCCGACGGCACGCTGTGCACCGGCAAGGTCGGCGAGGACGTCACCGTCGAGCAGGCCTATGAGCATGCCCGCCTCACCGGCCTCAACCTGCTCGCCGTCATGCACGCCGCCGCCGGCGATCTCGGCCGCATCGTGCGCGTCGTCAAATTGCTCGGCTTCGTCAATGCGACGCCGACCTTCAGCGACCACCCGAAAGTGGTCAATGGCTGCTCGGACCTGTTCGCCAGCGTCTTCGACAAGATCGGCGGCCATGCCCGCTCGGCGATCGGGGTCGGCTCGCTGCCTGGAAACATCACCGTCGAAATCGAAGCGGTCGTCGAGATCGCCGCCTGACCGTCAAGGGATTGCTGAACATGAAAACCTATTCCGACACCGGCTCCAACACCACGATCCGTGAACGGCTGGGACTGCGGCCGATCATCAACGTCTCCGGCACGATGACGACGCTCGGCGCCTCGATCATCGTTCCCGAGGCGATCAGCGCCATGGCCGAGATCGCCTCGCAATGGGTGGAGATGGACGATCTGCAGCGCGCCGCAAGCGTGATCACCGCCCGCCTCACCGGCGGCGAGGCCGGCTTCATCACCGCCTGCTGCGCCTCAGGCATCACAATGGCGATCGCCGGGGCGATGACCGGCACCAATTTGCTGGCGATCGAACGGCTGCCCGACGATACCGAAGGGCTGAAGTCCGAAGTCGTCATCCAGCTCGGCCATATCGTCAATTACGGCGCACCGATCGACCAGTCGATCCGCGTCGCCGGCGCCAAGGTCATTCCGGCCGGCACGGTCAGCGTCACGCAGGATTATCATGTGCGCGAGGCTATCAACGAGCGCACGGCGGCGGCGCTCTACGTCGTGGCGCACCACACCGTGCAATACGGCATGCTTTCCCTAGAGGAATTCTGCGATATCTGCCACGCCAGGGGCGTGCCGGTGATCGTCGATGCGGCTTCCGAATATGACCTGCGCAGCTTCCTGGCGCGCGGCGCCGACATCGTCGTCTACAGCGGCCACAAATTCCTTTCGGGGCCGACCAGCGGCATCGTCGCCGGCCGCAAGGATCTCGTCCGCGCCGCCTATCTGCAAAACCGTGGCGTCGCCCGCGCCATGAAGGTCGGCAAGGAAAGCATCGCCGGCACGATGGCGGCGCTCGAAGCCTGGGAAAAGCGCGACCATGCCGGCATCCGCCGACGCGAGGAAGCGGCGCTCCATCTGTGGAGGGATTCGCTGCAGGGAATACCCGGCATCGTCGCAAACATCATTCCCGACCCGACCGCCAATCCGCTCGACCGGCTGCAGATCTTCGTCTCCCCCGAAAGCCGCTTCAGTGCCGCCGGCCTCGCCTCGGCATTGGCGGCCGGATCGCCGCCCATCATCGTGCGCAACCACGAAGTCGAGCGTGGCCATTTCTTCCTCGACCCGTGCAACCTGCACCCAGGCGAGGCCGAGATCGTCGCCGAACGCCTCCGCGCCGTGCTCACCGCGGCCGACAGGCCGGCGGATGCGATGAGACAGCCGCGAAAGGATTCATCCGGCGCCCTGCGCTGGCCGGACTAGGCTGCGGCGGCCGCCATCCTTGCGGGCCAGCCCGAATTCCGCTAAGGCGCGCCTTTACCGCCGGGAGCATGCGCTTGACCGACCACCGCGCCGACGTCGCCATCATCATGGGCAGCCAGTCCGACTGGGCGACGATGCGCCACGCCGCCGAAACGCTGGAGGCGCTGGGCATTCCGCACAAGCGGCTGATCGTCTCCGCCCACCGCACCCCGGACCGCCTCTATGATTTCGCCAAAGGCGCCAAGGCGGCCGGCTACAAGGTGATCATCGCCGGCGCCGGCGGCGCCGCCCACCTGCCCGGCATGACGGCGGCGATGACGCCGCTGCCGGTGTTCGGCGTGCCGGTCGAATCGAAGGCGCTGTCCGGCCAGGATTCGCTGCTCTCCATCGTCCAGATGCCGGCCGGCATTCCGGTCGGCACGCTTGCCATCGGCAAGGCGGGTGCGGCCAACGCGGCCCTTCTGGCGGCCGCCGTGCTGGCGCTGCACGACGAAAAACTTGCCGCCCGCCTGGATGCCTGGCGCACCGCCCAAACCGCCAGGGTCGCCACCGAACCGACGGACGCGCCGTGAGCCTGCCCGCCGGATCGAGCATCGGCATCATCGGCGGCGGCCAGCTCGGCCGCATGCTGGCTGTTGCCGCAGCGCGCCTCGGCTACCGCACAATTATCCTCGAACCGCAGGCCGATTGCCCGGCGGCTCAGGTCGCCAACCGCCAGATCACCGCCGCCTATGACGATGCGGACGCCCTTGCCGAACTGGCGGCAGTCAGCGCCGTCGTCACCTACGAATTCGAGAATGTGCCGGTAGCGGCTGCCGGCGCGCTCGCCGCCAAGGTCCCGGTCTATCCGCCGCCCAGGGCGCTGGAAGTCGCCCAGGACCGGGTGGCGGAGAAGCTATTCCTGAACGGCATCGGCATCAGGACAGCGGATTTCCGCTCCGTCGACAATGACGACGAGCTGACGGCGGCGCTGAGAGAGTTCGGTGGCAGCGGCATCTTGAAAACCCGCCGCATGGGCTATGACGGCAAGGGCCAGCGCGTCTTCCGCAACATGGAGACGGGCGGCTTTGCCGGCACATGCGAGACCATGGGCAATGTGCCGCTGATCCTCGAATCCTTCGTCGCTTTCGAGCGCGAAATCTCGGTCATCGCCGCGCGCGGGTTGGACGGCGCGGTCGCCGCCTACGATCCGGCTGAGAACGTCCACCGCGACGGCATCCTGCATACCTCGACCCTGCCGGCCCAGATCAGGCTGGAGACGGCGGCGACGGCACAGGGGTCGGCAGCGAAAATCCTGGCGGCCCTCGACTATGTCGGCGTCATCGGCGTCGAGTTCTTCGTTCTTGCCGATGGCACGCTGCTGGCCAACGAAATGGCGCCGCGCGTGCACAATTCCGGCCACTGGACGGAAGCCGCCTGCATCGTTTCGCAATTCGAGCAGCATATCCGCGCCATTGCCGGCCTGCCGCTGGGCAACCCTGGCCGGCATTCAAACTGCATCATGGAAAACCTGATCGGCGACGATGTGCTGCGCGTACCCGCTTTGCTCGCCGAGCCCGATCTGATGCTGCATCTCTACGGCAAGGCGGAAGCGCGCCCAGGCCGCAAGATGGGCCATTTCACGCGCATCAGCCGCCGTAGCTAAGCCATTCCGGCACTTTGCGCGAGGGCGTGGATCGAGCCCTATTGCAGCTCGTCGTTCAGATCCCCGTCCTCGTCGGGGCTGGCGCAACTCGCATCGCCTTCCCTACAATTGGCGCCCGCGGTGAGCTGTTTGATGCGCTGGTCAGTCAGTTCGGTCAGGCATTGTGAAACCTCCATCGGATGGATGGAGCCGCCCTCGCTGTCTGTCGTCGTATAGGCGCATTCGGCGTCGCGGAAGGCGATCCAGGCGCGTTGCGCGACCTGCAGCAGCTTCCTGCTCTTGTCGTCGTTGCGACCGACGAGATCCTTGTAGGCCTGGTTGAGCTTGGCATCGGCCGCCTGATAGTCCTCGCCGGCGCAGATGTTCATCATCTGCTGGCTGTCGTCGTTGCGGTCGCATTCCTGCGCCTGCGCGGTGGATGCCGCTGCCACAACGGCAAGGCAGGCGGACACAAACAACAGGCGCATGGAGGTCTCCAAATCGGCTTGCGGGTGCCGCACCATTCCAGCCCGTCTTCGGCTGCGCAATGGCGTGGAGCCGAGATGGCGGATATTTGATGGCCAAAGCCATTCTCGGCCTCTATCCAGCACGCTTGCGGTTGACACGGGCAAGGCTCCTCGTTTATGAGCCACCGCAAGTTCAAGGCGCGCTTTTCAGGCGCGCCTTAATAATTCGGCCCGGATAGGGCCCAGACTGACGGGCAAGACCATGAAGATCAAGAATTCGCTCAAGGCGCTGAAGGCGCGTCACCGCGACAACCAGCTGGTTCGCCGCAAGGGCCGCGTCTACATCATCAACAAGACCGCTCCACGCTACAAGGCGCGCCAGGGCTGAGTGTTCGGCCGGAGGCTCGTTGTCTCCGTCCATACGATGGTAATTGCCTGGTTCCAGGCACTTTCACGCTAATTTCAGTTTGACGATCCGCCGTCCGGGGTTAGATTCCGGTGATGCGGATTCTTTTTGCATTTTTGGCGACCCTGTTTCTTTTCGGCGTCGCTCCGGCGTCGGCGGACGATCCGCCGGCAAAGCCGCCGGTTGCCCTGACCAGGGAAGCCAGGCTCGACCAACTGTTTGCCGAGCTGAAGCGCGAGCGCAACGAAAAGGCGGCCGAGCGCATCGCCGGGCGCATCTGGGGCGAATGGTTCCAGTCCGGCAGCGCCTCGATCGACCTGATGATGCAATGGTCGCAAAAGGCGATGGACGACCAGAAGTTCGACGTCGCCCTCGACTTCCTCGACCAGGTCGTCATCCTGCAGCCAAAATATGCCGAAGGCTGGAACCGGCGCGCCACCGTGCACTACATGATGAAGAATTTCGGGAAATCGATGTCCGACATCGACCAGACGCTGCAGCTGGAACCGCGCCATTTCGGCGCGCTTTCCGGCCTGGCCCAGATCATGGCCGCCACCGGCCACAAGCAATCGGCGCTCGAAGCCTGGCAGAAGGTGCTTACCATCTATCCGATGATGCGCAGCGCCCAGGACCAGGTCGCGGCAATTTCGGAAGAGCTTGCCGGCGAAGGAATTTGATTAGGCAGTAGGAATTAGGGATTAGCGAGTAGTCAGTAGAGAAGATTGGTCGAGACGCCACCTCCCTACTCCCTACTCCCTACTCCCTACTCCCTACTCCCTACTCCCTACTCCCTACTCCCTACTCCCTACTCCCTACTCCCTACTCACTACTCCCTGCTCCCTAGAACTTATCCCTCTCCACCGCCGTATCTCCGCGCATGAACCTCATCTACGCCGCCTGTGCCTTCCTCCTCGCGCTCGTCTTTGCCCTGGCCGGTGTCACCCGCGCCGGCGCGTGGCTGATCGAGTGGCGCAACCCGCCGGCCGGCGAATTTGCCGACATCGACGGCACCCGCATCCACTATGTCCACGTGCCGGCTCCGCAAAATGCCGAGCTGCCGGCCATCGTCTTCATCCACGGCGCCAGCGCCAACCTCAGGGATCAGATGCTGCCGATCAGGCCTTTGCTCGAAGGCCGCGCGGAGATGGTCTTCCTCGACCGGCCGGGCTTTGGCTGGTCGGCACGCGGCCCCGGCAATGAGAGCCCGTCGGCGCAGGCCGACACCATCGCCAGGCTGATGGACCGTCTCGGCATCCACAATGCGATCATGGTCGGCCATTCCTTTGGCGGCGTGATCACCGCCGCCTTTGGCCGCGAACACCCGGAGAAGACGCTCGGGCTGGTCTTTCTGTCGCCGGTCAGCCACCCCTGGCCGGGCGGCGCGACCGCCTGGTACTACAAGCTGACCGCCACCCCCATCATCGGCTGGCTGTTCTCGGAGACATTGACCTATCCGGCAGGCACGCTGCAGATGGACAGCGCCACGGCCTGCGTGTTTTCTCCCAACAAGGTGCCGGAAGGCTATGTCGGCAATGCCTCGATTCCGCTGGTGCTGCGTCCCGGCGCTTTCCGCGCCAACGCCATCGATGTCGCCGGCCTCTACGACTATACGCTGAAGGCCGCGCCGCATTACCGCGACATCACAGCGCCGACGATTGTCATCTCGGGCGACCGCGACAAGGTGGTCTATGCCTCGATCCATTCGGTCGGCCTGGTCAGGGACATCCCCGGCGCCGAACTGATCTGGGTCCACAATCTCGGCCACAAGCCGGATTGGATCGCCTCCGACCTCGTCGTCGGCGCGATCAAGAAAGTCGCCGGCAAGGTCGTCGACCTGCAGGCAATGGCAAAAACCGTGGAAGCACGCATCGCCGGCGACGCCTACAATGAGGGGCGATGCCCCGACATCACCGTGCCCGACGCGGAACTGGCCCCGACCTGATCGCAATGTATGTCCTGAAACACGGCGTCAAGAGAAACCCGGAGAAGCGATGGGCGTTGCCGGACCGCATCTTCTTCGGCTATGGCGCGTGCGCCATTCTTGCTGGCGCCTTTCTCGAGCATGCTCCTCTGGAAGGATTCTACGGCGAACGGATCATTCCTGGCGAGGGCTTTTCCGGGAACCATATTTACGCGACCAACGGCGTGATCGCGTTCGACTACCACGGCTATTCCGCCCGCGAGCGGCTTTTGGAACACCACAAGAGGGGCTGGGCGTCGCGCAATCCCGGGTGGCACTGCACGATCGCCACGGTCGATTTCGATCTGCTCGACACAGTCGAACTCAACCGGCGAAAGATGCTGGGTCCGGACCAGTACCTGCACCACCCCGTTCCCCGGGCTCGCCGCTTCCTTCGGCGCATCGATCACGCCGAAGGTGCGGCAAGAGCGCAGCGAACTGTGACGAGGTCTCAGCCTATGTTGCGGGTGGCCTGCACGTCCGATCCGACATAGGCGATGCGCAGCATGTTGGTCGAACCCGGCGTCCTCAGCGGCACGCCCGCCGTGATGATGACGCGGTCGCCCGGCTGGCCGAACCCCTCTTCGAAAGCGATGCGGCAGGCGCGATCGACCATGTCGTCGAGGTCGCTGGCGTCGGGCGAGACGACGCAATGCGTGCCCCACAAGAGCGACAGCCGCCGCGCCGTGTTGAGGATCGGCGACAGCGCGATGATCGGCACTTGCGGCCGCTCGCGCGCGGCGCGCAGGCCGGTGGTGCCCGACGCCGTATAGGTGATGATCGCCGACAGTTTCAGCGTCTCGGCAATCTCGCGGGCGGCGAGCGAAATGGCGTCGGCGCCGGTTGCTTCCGGTTCCGAGCGCTGCGCGTTGATGATGCCGGCATAGGTCGGGTCGGTTTCGACCTTGGTGGCGATGCGGTTCATCATCGCCACCGCCTCGACCGGATAGGCGCCGGCAGCGGATTCGGCTGAAAGCATGATGGCGTCGGCGCCCTCGAACACGGCGATCGACACGTCGGAGACCTCGGCGCGGGTCGGCACCGGCGCGGTGATCATCGATTCCAGCATTTGCGTGGCGACCACCACCGGCTTGCCGGCGCGGCGCGCGGCGCGCGTGATCTGCTTCTGGATGCCGGGCACCGCTTCCAGCGGCATTTCCACACCGAGATCGCCGCGGGCGACCATCAGCGCGTCGGAGAGTTCGATGATTTCGGCCAGCCGGGCTACCGCCTGCGGCTTTTCGATCTTGGCCATGATAAGCGCCCGGCCGCGCGCGATCTTGCGGGCTTCCGCCAAATCCTCCGGCCGCTGCACGAACGACAGCGCCACCCAGTCGACGCTTTCCGCCAGCACCGCATCGAGGTCCTTGCGGTCCTTTTCGGTCAGCGCACCGACCGGCAGGTCGGTGTCGGGCAGGCTGACGCCCTTCTTGTCGGAAATGGTGGTGCCGGCAACGACCGCGCAGGTGATCGACTTGCCGTCGCTCTTCACCGCCCTGAGCTCCAGCTTGCCATCGTCGATCAACAGACGGTGGCCGGCCTCGACCGAACTCAGGATTTCGGGATGCGGCAGGTAGACGCGGGTCGACGTGCCGGGCTCGGGATTGTTGTCGAGGGTGAAGGTCTGGCCCGGGGTCAGCACCTCCTTGCCGTTGGCGAACTTGCCGACGCGCAGCTTCGGTCCCTGCAAATCGGCCAGGATGCCGATCGGACGGCCGACCTTTTCCTCGACCGCGCGGATGCGGCCGACCAGCGTGCGCATCAGCTCGTGATCGGTGTGGCTCATATTGATGCGGAAGACATCGGCGCCGGCTTCGAACAGCTTCTGGAGCATCTCCTCGGACGAGGAGGCAGGACCGATGGTGGCGAGGATCTTGACCTTGCGGCTACGTCTCATTGACTGTTTGTTCCCGGGGCGGCTGGAGCGCCTCCCGTTGTGGACTCATCGGTCAGCTGGACCATCCAGCTTGCCTGCTCGCCCGTGTCATATTCCTGGAATCCGGCGCGCTGGAAGCCCCGGGCGACGCAATCGGTAACGCCTGCGATCTTGAATTCTTTTTCGGCCACGCACATGTTGATCGGGCCATCCCAGCGCCCGCCGCGCTCGGCGTCTTCTGCATAAAGATAGTAAAACCTTGATGACAGCGGACCTTCGATCAGCGTCTTGCAGCTCGATCCTTCGATGTGCCACCACCCCTCGGTGATCCAGCCTGCCTTGGCGCGGTAGCCGATGCCGACGCCGACCAGGTTCTGCGTGGCGTTGCAGACGCGGAAATCGGCGCGGGCAGGCGAGGCCGCGACCAGCGCGGTGAGCCCTAGCGTCAGGGTCAGCAGCGGCACGGCAAAGGCGGTGCGCGCACGCGGCCTGCCGGCGGAACCCATCCCGAAACCCCTCAATAACGTCATCTGCATCTCTCAACGCCCCTTTTCGGAAAAGTCCGGGCGCATGTCAACGCGCCGTTCTGTCCAATTCCAATCGATTTAGAAAGGCCCCCGACACGCGATACGCCGCGCGTCACGGGATTTTCGCAGAAACCGTGGCCAAACAACGGCATTGCGCAACCGTCCTCTTCGTGGGAATGACGATACCACCCTCCCCGGAAGCCAGCGAACAGACCTTTCCAGCCAATGACCCGATCCACAGTTTTCGCGCCTTTCGATATCGTCGAAGGTGACCGCAAGCGAGGCATCGTGCTTGTCGCCGACCATGCCCGCCGCGACCTGCCGGAGGAGTATGGCAGTCTAGGCCTGCCGGCGGCGGAACTCGATCGCCATATCGCCTACGACATCGGTGTCGAGACGGTGACGCGCGAACTGGCCGCGGCGCTCGACGTGCCGGCGGTGATCGCCAATTTTTCGCGGCTGCTGATCGATCCCAATCGCGGCGAGGACGACCCGACGCTGATCCGCCAGCTCTATGACGGCACCGTCGTGCCGGGAAACTATCCCATGGCACCGGCCGAACGCGAAAGGCGGCTCGACGGCTTCTACCGGCCTTATCAGGACGCGGTCGGCGCCATGATCGCGTCGGTGGCGCACGCCTCAGGCAAAGCGCCGTTCATCTTCTCCGTACACTCCTTCACCCCTGTCATGCAGGGCTTCATCCGCCCTTGGCATGTCGGCATATTGTGGGACCTCGACGACCGCGTGGCGCGGCCGCTGATCGACATGCTGGCGCAGGATAAAAACCTCGTCGTCGGCGACAACGAACCCTATGACGGCGCGTTGCGCGGCGACACCATGTTCAAGCACGCCATCGTCAACGGCTTTGCCCATGCGCTGATCGAGATCCGCCAGGACCTGATATCAGACAGCAAGGGGGCGCTGGCCTGGGCGCAACGGCTGGCGCCGATCGTTGACGCCATCGACCGCCGTCCCGATATACATCAGGTGAAGATGTTCGGCTCGCGCACCGGGCCGCTGTGAGGACCCAAGGCAATGACCGAACTCAGCGATGACCAGAAACGCGATTTCGAGGCCGCGGCCTTCCGCCGGCTGGTCGAGCATCTGCGCGAGCGCAGCGATGTGCAAAACATCGACCTGATGAACCTCGCCGGCTTCTGCCGCAACTGCCTGTCGAACTGGTATCGCGAAGCGGCCGAGGCTGAGGGCGTCGATCTCGGCAAGGATCAGTCGCGCGAAATCGTCTACGGCATGCCCTATGCGCAATGGCAGGCGCTGAACCAGACCGAGGCTTCGGACGCCAAGAAAGCGGAGTTCGAGGCAAGACGGCCGAGGGATCACTGAAGTAGCGCGCGGTTCACAGGATTGACGTCGGCGGGACAGCGCCTAACGGTTTCCCCTTAGATGTGGCCCACAAGCTTTTCGCAGCCAAGCGCTTGACGAGAAATTGAATCGATCTAATTTGCCGCGCAAAGCCATTCCTTGACCGGATTCGGGCCATGAACGCGCAAGACACCATGCAGAGCGCCCTTCAGGGGCGATGGGCCGTAGCCGCGATCTTCCTCGCCAACGGCTTCCTGACCGGCAGCTGGGCGCCGCAGATTCCGGTGTTCCTGACCCGGCTCGACATCTCGAAATTCACCCTCGGTCTGCTGATCCTGCTGTTCGGCGTCGGCGCGGTCGCGGCCATGAGCTGGTGCGGCCATCTGATCTCCAGGCATGGCTCGCGCACCGTGTTGCGCTGGTTCGGCCTTTGCGGCAGCCTCGGCCTGCTGATCGTGGCGCTGGCGCCCAACGTGCCGCTGGCGGCGATCGCCATGATCATCTTCGGCGGCTCGATCGGCGGCATGGATGTCGCGATGAACGCCAATGCGGTGGTGGTCGAGCGCCGGCTGTCCCGCGCCATCATGTCGTCCTCGCACGGCTTCTGGAGCCTCGGCGGTTTCGCCGGTGGCGGTCTGGGCGGTTACGCCATCCAGACTTACGGCCACCTCGCCCATGCGGCTGTGGTCACGGTCATAGCTTTTGCCGTCATTGCCGTGGCGGTCGGCTACCTCATCGCCGAGGACAAGCCGCAGGCCGCCGAGCATCACAGATTAACGCTGCCGGCCAACCCGCTGGTCTATCTTGTCGGGCTGATGGCGCTGCTGACGATGATTTCCGAGGGCGCCGTGCTCGACTGGGCAGCGCTTTATCTCCGGCAGGAGCTCGGCGCCGACCTCGCCATCGCCGGCCTTGCCTACGCCGCCTTCTCCGGCGTCATGGCTGTCATGCGCTTTTTCGGCGACGGCGTGCGCAACCGCTTCGGCGCGGTGGCGACGCTGCGCGGCTCGGCGGTGGTCGCCGCCGCCGGCATGCTGGTCGCCGGCCTGTCGCCTTCGCCCTGGATCGCCATCGCGGCTTTTGCCCTGTGCGGCTTCGGCATCGCCAATATGGTGCCGATCATCTTCTCGGCCGGCGGCAACCAGGAAGGCATGTCGTCGGGCACCGGCATGAGCGTCGTCACCACCATGGGCTATTCCGGCATATTGGTGGCGCCGTCGGCGATCGGCTTCGTCGCCGAGCATTCCAGCTTCGGGCCGATCTTCGTCGCCATGTCGGGGCTGTTGATCGTCGTGCTTTTGATGGCCGGGCTCGCTCACCGCGCCGAATTCGCGGCCGCCCCCGCCGAATAGCGCTTCAGCTCCTCATAGAGGAAATCCGCGACGCGGCGGATGCGCACGCTGGTGCGCACGTCGCGATGCATGGCCAGCCACACCGGCAGGCTGGGCAGTGGCAGGCCGGGCAGCAGTTTCTCCAGCGACGGGTCGCTGTCCGTCAGCGGCTCCTGGCCAAGACCGACGCCGTTTCCCGCCCGCAGCGCTTCCCACAGCACGATCTGGTTGTCGGCCCTGAAGCGGAAGCTGCTTCGGGTGACGGGGATGCCGGCCTGGGTAAAGCCCCGGATCATCTCGTCGCTGCGGTCGAAGCCGATCAGCGGATGGTCGAGAAGATCGGCGGGCTTGAGCGGGCGGCCGTGCTGGTCGAGATAGGATTTCGCCGCGCAGCAGCAGAGCTTGATATCGCAGACCTTGCGCGCCGTCAGCTCGTTCTGCGCCGGCTTGACCATGCGGATGGCGATATCGGCATCCCTTCGCAGCAGGTTCTCGACCTGGTTCGAGGCGACGATCTCGACCTCGATGCCGGATTCCTCGATGCCGAGCCGCGCCGTCATCCTCGGCAGCACATAGGCCGCCACCACCTCGCTGGCGGCAATGCGCACCGTGCCTTCGATCGCCTCGACCGAGCCCAATGCCAATAGTGAGAACGCGCTCGCCTGCTCGCTCACGGCCTTGCCGCGTTCGAACAGCGTGGCGCCTGCTTCCGTCAGCGCATAGCCGCGCCGCCCGCGCCGGAACAAGGTGACGCCCAACGCCTGTTCGAGCTCACCGATGTGACGCCCGAGCGTCGGTTGGCTGGCCGACAGTTTGCGCGCTGCGGCCGACAGGCTGCCGGTCTCCGCCACGGTGACGAAACTCTTGATCAGGTTCCAGTCGATGTCTTCCATTCATTTATGAATAACAAATCTGCATCCATAGTCAATTTTCATTCGCGTATGAACGCATCATATTCGCCGTGCAAACACAGACACGGAGAAGAAAAATGACCAAGATCGCAATTCTAGGCGCCAATGGCCGGCTCGGCCGCGTGGTTGGGAAAGCCTTCATCGACGCCGGTTTCGACGTCCGCGCCGTCACCCGCAGCGGCAAGGTCCCAGCCGAACTCAAGGGCGCCACCGCCGTCGCCGGCGATGCGCTCGACCGCGAGGCGCTGATCCGCGCCACGCAGGGTGTCGACATCGTCTTCAACGGTCTCAACCCGATCTACACCGACTGGAGCAAATGCCTGCCGATGGCGGAGAACGTCATGGCCGCCTGCCATGCCAACGGCGCGCTGCATCTTTTCCCCGGCACTGTCTACAATTACGGCTCGCCGATGCCTGAGGTGGTCACCGAAGACGCGCCATTTCGTCCGACGACCGAGAAGGGCCGCATCCGCTGCGCCATGGAAGCGCTGTTTCGCCGCGAGGCGGATGCCGGCCGCGTCCGCACCATCATCCTGCGCGCCGGCGATTTCTTCGGCGGCACGGGCAGCGGTTCATGGTTCGACCTCGTCGTCGCCGCCAAGATGAACAAGGGCGTCTACACAGCGCCTGGCCCTGCCAACCTCGTGCACGAATGGGCCTATTTGCCGGACTTCGCCATCGGCTTCGTCGGCCTGGCGCGCAATCAGGGCAAGCTCGGCTTCTTTGAGGCGCTCAACTTCCCCGGCCACGCCGTCACCGACATGGACATAAAGGCCGCCGCCGAGAAGGCGCTGGGCCGTCCGCTGAAACTGACCTTCATGCCTTGGTGGGTGCTGCGCGCCGGCAGCCCGTTCGTGGCGATGTGGCGCGAGATCGTCTCGATGTCGTATCTGCGCTTCGAACCGCACCGGCTCGTGTCCGACCGGCTGGCAAGCATCATCGGCGAAGTCCCGCACACGCCGCTGGACGAGGCCGTGGCCGAGGCATTGAAGGACATCGGCATCAGCCTCGACAATGCAAAAGACGCCGCTTAAATGCATGTCGCCCAGAAGTGTGCGCGGTTCTGGGACAACGACATGCATCAAAACAAAGACTTTAGACAAAAATCTCTCTCGCGGTGCTGGCCCAATCGCTGGAAATCAGCAACCGGATGGTCATTATGAGGAGACTGTTTATAACGGTCGGCGAGATCACCATCACCAAGGGGAGACGATGCGTTACATACGTCCGCTTTCAATCGAAGACGCCGTTGGCCTGCTGGCCGACGCTTCCGGCACATCAGCCATTCTCGCTGGAGGCAGTGACCTCCTCGTTCGGATGAAGGGCGGGTTTGTCGATCCCGACCTGATCGTCGATATCAAGGCGATCGAGGGCTTGAGCGAGATCAGGGAGACGGCCGACGGCTTCAGCATCGGCGCCACCGTCCCCTGCGCCGTCCTGGGCGAGAGCGCGGTTCTGAAGAAGGCCTGGCCCGGTGTCGTCGAAGCGTCGAAGCTGATCGGCTCTAAACAGGTCCAGGGCCGCTGCACCATCGTTGGCAATCTGTGCAACGCATCGCCGGCCGCCGACAGCGTCCCGGCCTTGGTGGCCGCCGCCGCAAAGGCCGTGGTTGCCGGTTCGTCGGGCAAGCGCACCATTCCGGTCGAGGCTGTGCCGATCGGGCCTGGCAAGACCTCGCTCACCAAGGGTGAGATCGTCGAGGCGATCCTGCTCGACAAGCGCGCGCCGCGTTCGGGCGACGCCTACCTCAGATTCATCCCGCGCACCGAGATGGACATCGCGGTGGTCAGCGCCGGCGTGAACCTGACGCTCGACGAGCATGGCGTCATAACAGCCGCCCGCGTCGTGCTGGGCGCCGCGGCCCCGACCGTGCTTCTGGTGGAAGAAGCAGCCGAGGCTCTCATCGGCAGGAAGCTGGATGAGGCGGCACTTGAGCGGCTCGCCAAGATCTGCGCTGGGGCCTGCCGCCCCATCGACGACAAGCGCGGCACCATCGAGTTCAGACGAAAAGTTGCGGGCGTGCTGGCCGGACGGGCCGCGACGACCGCATACGCACGCGCAGGAGGCAAATGATGGCCGGTGTAGCAGTTTCAACGACGATCAACGGCGATCACGTCGAATACCTTTGCCAGCCCGACGAGACGTTGCTCGACGTCCTGCGCGATCGGCTCGGGCTGACCGGCGCCAAGGAAGGCTGCGGCACCGGCGACTGCGGCGCCTGCTCGATCATTCTCGACAATCGGCTGGTCTGCTCCTGCCTTGTGCTTGGCGCTGAAGCCGAAGGCCGGCATATCGAAACCGTCGAGGGCATGGCGCATGGCGATCAGTTGCATCCGCTGCAGCAGAAATTCCTCGAGCATGCGGCCCTGCAATGCGGCATCTGCACGCCGGGCTTCCTGATCGCGGCGAAGGACCTTTTGGCCAAGAACCCCGATCCTACCGAGGAAGAAATCCGCTTCGGCCTCGCCGGCAACCTCTGCCGCTGCACCGGCTACGACAAGATCGTGCGCGCGGTCCAGGATGCGGCCAATGTGATGAAGGGAGCGCACGCATGAACTTCGATCCACGCTTTTCGGGCCGCAAATTCTCCTCCGTCGGCACGCGGCCTATCCGTCCCGACGGCGTCGACAAGGTGACGGGACGCGCCCGTTACGGCGCCGACTTCAACATGGCGGGACAGCTGGTCGGGCGTGTTCTGCGCAGCCCGCATGCGCATGCCAGGATCCTCAAGATCGACACCTCGAAGGCGGAAAAGCTCCCCGGCGTGAAAGCGGTGATCACCGCCGCCGACCTGCCCGATCTCACCGATGGCGATGCCGCCATGTACGACGTCCTCGACAATTGCATGGCGCGCGGCAAGGCGCTCTATGACGGCCACGCCGTGGCCGCGGTCGCCGCCGTCGATGCCCGCACGGCCAGGCAGGCGCTGAAGCTCATCGAGGTCGAATACGAGCTGTTGCCGCATGTCACCGATGTCGACGAGGCGATGAAGCACACCGCGCCGTTGATCAACGACACCATCTTCACCGAGGGTCTCGAGGAAAAGCCGGTAAAGCCGTCCAACGTCACCAAGCGCAGCCAGTTTGGCCATGGCGATGTCCATCAAGGCTTTGGCCACGCCGATGTCATCGTCGAGCGCTCCTTCAAGACCGAGCAGACGCATCAAGGCTATATCGAGCCGCATGCCTGCGTGGCGAGCGTCTCGTCCGACGGCACCGCCGACCTCTGGGTCTGCACGCAGGGCCATTTCGTCTACCGCCAGCATTGTGCGCAACTGCTCGGGCTGGAAGCCTCGAAGCTGCGCGTCACCTCCTCGGAGATCGGCGGCGGCTTCGGCGGCAAGACCCATGTCTGGGCCGAGCCGGTGGCACTCGCTCTGTCGCGCAAGGCAGGACGGCCGGTGAAGCTGGTGATGACCCGCGACGAAGTGTTCCGCGCCTCGGGCCCGACCAGCGCCACCTCGATCGACGTCAAGATCGGCGCCCGCAAGGACGGCACCATCACCGCCGCCGAAGCGACGCTGCGCTACACCAGCGGCCCCTATGCCGGCACATGGGCCGAGATCGGCGCCATGACGGCCTTCGCCTGCTACAAGCTCGATAACGTCAAGACGGTCGGCTTCGAAGTGCTGGTCAACCGGCCGAAGACCGCGGCCTATCGCGCACCCTCCGCACCGATGGCGGCTTTCGCGGTGGAAAGTGCCGTCGACGAGCTGGCCAAGGAGCTCGGCATGGATCCGGTCGAGTTCCGCATCAAGAACGCCGCGCAGGAAGGCACAAGGTCGTCCTACGGCCCGGTCTACGGCCCGATCGGCATCGGCCCGACGCTGGAGGCGGCGAAGACCCATCCGCACATGAAGGCGCCGCTGGGCAAAAACCAGGGCCGCGGCATGGCCTGCGGCTTCTGGTTCAACTTTGGCGGCCAGACCTGCGTCGACCTCAACATCGGCATGGACGGCTCGGTCTCGCTCGCCGTCGGCACGGTGGACGTAGGCGGCTCGCGCGCCTCGCTGTCGCTGGTGGCGGCGGAGGAGCTCGGCATCGACTATGCCCAGCTCAAGGCGGTGGTCGCCGACACGTCCTCGCTCGGCTACAATGACATGACCGACGGCAGCCGCGGCACCTTCTCGTCCTCGATGGCGACCATCTCGGCCGCCCGCAACGCCATCAAGATCCTGCGTGAGCGCGCCGCCCAGACGTGGGACATCCCCGTCGACGACGTGGTCTGGGAAAACGGCCACGCCATCGCCAAGGGCGAAAAATACGGCAATCTCGCAGCCCTGTCGCTGAAGGAGATCGCCGCCGCTTCCGGCAAGACCGGCGGGCCGATCGCCGGCCACAGCGAACTCGTCGCCGACGGCGCCGGCGTCTCCTTCGCCACCCATATATGCGACATCGAGGTCGACCCCGATACCGGCTCGACCAGGGTGATCCGCTACACGGTGATCCAGGATGCCGGCAAGGCGGTGCACCCGACCTATGTCGAGGGCCAGTACCAGGGCGGAGCGGCGCAAGGCATCGGCTGGGCGCTCAACGAGGAGTACATCTACGGAAAGGATGGGCGTCTCCAGAACGCCGGCTTCCTCGACTACCGCATCCCGGTCTGCTCGGACCTGCCGATGATCGACACGCAGATCCTCGAGATCCCCAACCCCAACCACCCCTATGGCGTGCGCGGCGTCGGGGAAACCTCGATCGTGCCGCCGCTGGCGGCGATCGCCAATGCCGTCTCCAACGCAGCCGGCGTGCGCATGACCCACATCCCGATGTCGCCGCCAAGGGTTCTCGCCGCGATCGAGGCGGAACGGGGAGGCTAGGGCAAAAATGAGGTTCTTGCCCTAATGGTCGAAGTGACGCTCTGGGGCGCGCTGGGCCAGCTCGCCGGCGGCCAGAGCAAGGTCGAGGTCGAGGCCAAGGACATCAGGGAGCTGTTCAGGAAACTGGCTGAACAGTATCCCGGCATCGAGCCCTGGATCGAGAAGGGCATCGCGGTGGCCATTGACGGGACGATTTATCGCGATACGTGGTCGAAGGAACTGCCGCCGGGGGCGGAGATTTTTCTGCTGCCGCGGCTGGCTGGGGGGTGAAGTGGGGTGTCGCCCTACGTCCCAGAGCGGACCGGCATCCTCGGTCTGCGACCTTCAAGTGCAGGTCGGTCCTCGCCTAGATACCAGTTTTGCTGACCGCGTCTTATCGGCGGCGGGTTGGCCAATAATCCAGAGAACCTGATCCGCTGGATTACTATCGGCAAGGGACATCAGTCCGCACACCGCTCTGAAGTGACTCGAGCGGGTCACCGTTTGACGGACAACACCGGCCCCTTTCTGGAGAGGCCGGCTATCGTTGATCCAGGATCATCAAGCTAGGTTTGGCGCTGAGACGTATCGGAAATACGTTCGCGCACGGCATGCTCGGTCTTGTCTGCTGTGGACTTCACGATCTCGCCGAGCTGATCGGCTATCGTGTCTGCTTCCATATCTTGCCGGCCAGCTTCCTGCTTGATGGTCTCATAGGCGTCGGCGGCGACCTGCTTGGCCTCATCGAGGCCCCTGTCGAGCAAAGTTTCGGCGGAATCGC
>NZ_JAMYSN010000014.1:0-146153 GCF_040321955.1 Mesorhizobium sp. M0217
GCGGGCCTGCGGGGGGGCCGGGGGTTCACGCGTTTCCTCTTTTTGCCCCGCTATACGCCTTCTGCGCTGCCGGCCAAACGACCCCCTCTGTCGCCTTCGGCGACATCTCCCCCTCGAGGGGGGAGATTGGCGCCTAATCACGCCTTGCGCTTCTCCACCTCCGCCTTCCTCAGCAGGAAGCGCTGGATCTTGCCGCTTGGGGTCTTCGGCAGTTCCGTGATGAACTCGACCTCGCGCGGGTAGGCGTGCGCCGACAGCCGTTTCTTGACGTGCTGGGCCAGCTCTTCGGCGAGCTCCGAATTGCCCTTGTAAGCCGGCGCCAGAACGACGAAGGCCTTGACGATCTCGGTGCGCTGCGGATCGGGCACGCCGACGACAGCCGCCTCGTTGACCGCCGGATGCTCGATCAACGCGCTTTCGACGTCGAACGGGCCGATGCGATAACCGGCCGAGGTGATGACATCGTCGGCGCGGCCGATGAAGGAAACCGAACCGTCCGGCTCGTACTCCACCGTGTCGCCGGTGCGGTAGTAGCCGCCCGTGGTCGCCGGCGTCTCGGCTTGGTGATAGCCGTCGAACCAGCGCAGCGGCGACTTCGCGATGTCGACGGCGAGGATGCCGGGCTGGTTGGGGCCGAGCTCGTTGCCGGCCTCGTCCAGTACCACCATGCGATATCCGGGCATGGCGAAGCCGGCCGAGCCCGCGCGCACGACATGCGAGAGCCCATGATGGTTGTTGACCATCATGCCGTTCTCGGTCTGGCCGTAATGGTCGTGAATGGGCGCGGCGAGATTTGCGTCGAACCAGCGGATGACTTCCGGGTTGAGCGGCTCGCCGGCGCTGCTCACCACGCGCAGTCTGCCTTTGACTCGGGCCGCAGCTTCCGCGCCTTCCGCCATCAGCAGGCGATAGGCGGTCGGCGAGCCGGCAAGGCTGGTGACGCCGAGCCGCTCGATGATGTCGTAAGTGCTCTTGGCGTTGAAGGCGCCTTCATAGAAGGTCGTGGCGATGCCGAGCTGCAACGGGCCAGTGATGGCGTAATAGAGGCCGTAGGCCCAGCCGGGATCGGCGATATTCCAGAAGATGTCGTCGGGCAGCAAGCCGATCGCGTCGCGCATATAGGCGCCGAAGGCGAGCAGGGCGCGAAGCGGCACCGGCACGCCCTTGGGCAGGCCGGTCGTTCCCGACGTCGACATCATCATGAACAAGTCGTCGCCCTTGCGCATCACCGGCTGGCACTCGGGCGAGGCGGCGGCAAGCGCGGCGCGGAAATCGATGTCGCCTGCAGGTAGCACACCGCCATTGCCAAGAATGGTGGCGATTTGCGCTGATGTCTCGACCTCGTCGAGCTTGCCGCGATTGGCCGGGTTGGTCACCACGATCCTGGCGCCGCTATAGCCGAGGCGGTGCTCGATGGCTTTCGGACCGAAGGCGGTGAACAGCGGCTGGTAGACCGCGCCGATGCGCCACGTCCCGAGGATCAGCGCCACCAGTTCGGGGACGCGCGGCAGCATGCCGGCGACGACATCGCCGGCACCGACGCCGGCGGCCTTGAGCACATTGGCGGCGCGCCCGGACATGTCGGCGAGATCGTCGAAGCTGAATTCGCGAAGCTCGCCGCCGGCCGAGATCGCGCGCAGCGCCAGCCGGTCTTCTCCGGTGTAGCGGCCGCAGCATTCGACATAGGCATTGATGCCGGTTCCAGGGTTGCCATACAACCGCGCGATCTCATCTTCGATGCGAAAGCGCTGAGCGGCATCCTCATAGCGCGGCATTTTGCTCATCGCGGTCCTCCCTAAGCGGCGCCCATCTCCCCTTGGAGCGCCTTATCGGTCAGATTGCCTGAAATTGCTGCGCTGGTCGATTACGGCGATAGTCGGGGGATGCGAAGGACCGCAGCGCAGCGACAATCCGCGCCGAGCCACTGCTGTTGACCGAACCATCCATCCGGCCGATAGCACCGCCAGAATTGCCCCGAGGCCCCAATGATCCCAAACTCAACTTTCGATGACGCGGCCACAGCCGACGAAGGACGCGACGCCGACACCGCGTGGCAGGACGACATCCGCGCGGGCGTGCGCCACGTCCGCGATCTCGCCTCCCTGCCGCTGTCACCCGCCGAGCGCGCGGCGGCGCAGGAGGCGGCCGTACGCCACAAGGTGCGTGCCCCCAAAACCTATCTCGACCTGATCGACTGGAACGATCCCGCCGATCCGATCCGCGCCCAGGTCATTCCATCGCCGGATGAGCTGACGGAAACGGAAGGCGAGCTCGACGATCCGATCGCCGACCATGCCTTCAGTCCGGTGCCGCGACTGACGCACCGCCACGCCGACCGGGTGCTGTTGTTTGCGACCTACCAATGCGCGGTCTATTGCCGTTTCTGCTTCCGCAAGGAATCCCTGACCTCGATCGGCCGCGGCTATACGCGAGAAGCGCTCGAAGAGGCTTTTGCCTATATCGAAGGCCATACCGAAATCCGCGAAGTGATCCTGACGGGCGGCGATCCGCTTTCGCTGCCCGACAAGGCGCTGGCTGAAATCCGCGCCCGCATCGAGGCGATCGCGCATGTCAGGCTGCTGCGTATCCACACGCGCGTGCCTGTCGTACTGCCCGCGCGCATCACGCCGGGGCTGGTTGGCGCGTTGCAGGGCCGGCTGATGGTCACAATCGTCACCCATTTCAACCATGCGCGGGAGATCACGCCGGCCACCGAATTGGCCTGCCGCGTCATGCGCCAGGCAGGCTTCGTGCTGCTCAACCAGAGTGTCCTGCTCAAGGGCGTCAACGACACGGTCGAGGTGCTGGAGGAACTCTGCCGCGAACTGATGTACCGGCTCGGCGTCAAACCCTATTACCTGCACCATGGCGACCTCGCGCGCGGCATGGCGCACAGGCGCACCACGATTGCGCAGGGACAGGCGCTGGCCGGCGCGCTGCGCGCCCGCCTGTCGGGCATCTGCAATCCGGTCTATGTGCTGGACCTGCCGGAAGGCGGTGGCAAGGTGCCGCTCGGGCCATGCCATGTCGAGGGCCGGGACGGGCAGGACTGGCGCATCCGCGGCCAGGACGGCGAGGTGAGGCTGTATCGGGACGTCGTGGTGTAGGCAGGGCGCAGCGGCGACGATGACCGCCACCGTCACATTGTCGATCGGGACGACCATCGCACCAAACTCTCGCCACGACGCGTTCGCTTGCATTCCGTATGTTGACATAAAGATATCCTTATGTGATGGTTGTCGCCTCAAGGATAAAAAATGTCGCAGAATTCTGCATCGCTGGACGCATTGTTCGGCCCCGTCGCGGCAAATCCCGATGGGTCCGAAGTGCTTGCGGCGCTGACGGCGGCGGCGCGCGAGCGCATTCTCATTCTCGACGGCGCCATGGGCACCCAAATCCAGGGTCTCGGCTTCGACGAGGAGCATTTCCGCGGCGAGGCTTTTGCCGGCTGCACCTGCCACCAGCAGGGCAACAACGACCTCTTGATCCTGACGCAGCCGAAGGCGATCGAGGAGATCCATTATCAATACGCCATCTCTGGCGCCGATATCCTCGAGACCAACACCTTCTCCTCGACCTCGATCGCCCAGGCGGATTACGGCATGGAGGATGCCGTCTACGCGCTGAACCGCGACGGCGCGCGACTGGTGCGTCGGGCAGCGGCGAGGGCACAGCAGGAAGATGGCAAGCGCCGTTTCGTCGCCGGCGCGCTCGGGCCGACCAACCGCACCGCCTCGATGTCGCCCGACGTCAACAATCCCGGCTATCGCGCCGTGACCTTCGATGAATTGCGCCTGGCCTATGGCGAGCAGCTGCGCGGCCTGATCGACGGCGGCGCCGACATCATTCTCATTGAAACCATCTTCGACACGCTGAACGCCAAGGCGGCGATCTTCGCCTGCAACGAGATTTTTCTCGAAAAGGGCTTGCGTTTGCCGGTGATGATTTCCGGCACCATCACCGATCTCTCCGGCCGCACCCTGTCGGGCCAGACGCCGACCGCCTTCTGGCATTCGGTGCGCCATGCGAGCCCCTTCACCATCGGCCTCAACTGCGCGCTCGGCGCCAATGCGATGCGCGCGCATCTGGCCGAAATTTCAGGCGCCGCCGACACCTTCGTCTGCGCCTATCCGAATGCCGGCCTGCCCAATGAATTCGGCCGCTATGACGAGAGCCAGGACTTCATGGCCGCGCAGATCGAGGATTTTGCGCGGGAAGGGCTCGTCAACGTCGTCGGCGGCTGCTGCGGCTCGACGCCGGACCACATCCGCGCCATCGCCGGCGCCATGAAAAAGTATCCGCCGCGCGCCATCCCCGAGATCGAGCGCAAGATGCGCCTGTCCGGGCTGGAGCCGTTCACGCTGACCGACGAGATTCCCTTCGTCAATGTCGGCGAACGCACCAACGTCACCGGCTCGGCCAAGTTCCGAAAGCTGATCACGGCGGGCGACTATGTTCCGGCGCTCGACGTGGCGCGCGACCAGGTCGCCAATGGCGCACAGATCATCGACATCAACATGGATGAAGGCCTGATCGATTCGAAAAAGGCGATGGTCGAGTACCTCAATTTGATCGCCGCCGAGCCTGATATCGCCCGCGTCCCGGTGATGGTGGACAGCTCGAAATGGGAGATCATCGAGGCCGGGCTGAAATGCGTGCAGGGCAAGCCGCTGGTCAATTCCATCTCGATGAAGGAAGGCGAGGAAGCCTTTCTGCATCATGCGAAGCTGGTGCGCGCCTACGGCGGGGCGGTGGTCGTCATGGCCTTCGACGAGACCGGCCAGGCCGACACCAGGGCGCGCAAAGTCGAGATCTGCACCCGCGCCTACAAGCTGCTCACCGAACAGGCCGGTTTCCCGCCCGAAGACATCGTCTTCGACCCCAACGTCTTCGCGGTCGCCACCGGCATCGAGGAGCACGACAATTACGGCGTCGACTTCATCGAGGCCACCGGCGAGATCACCGCCACGCTGCCGCATGTGCATATCTCGGGCGGCGTCTCGAACCTGTCCTTCTCCTTCCGCGGCAACGAGCCGGTGCGCGAGGCGATGCACGCCGTGTTCCTCTACCATGCCATCCAGCGCGGCATGGATATGGGCATCGTCAATGCCGGCCAGCTGGCCGTCTACGACACGATCGAGCCGGAGCTGCGCGAAGCGTGCGAGGACGTCGTGCTCAACCGCGCGCCCAGGGCCGGCGGCACCGCCACCGAACGCATGCTGGAGATCGCCGAGCGTTTCAAGGGCACGGCCGGCAAGGAAGCCAGGGAGCGCGATCTCGCCTGGCGCGACTGGACAGTCGAGCAGCGGATTTCCCATGCGCTGGTCAACGGCATCACCGAATTCATCGACGCCGACACCGAAGAGGCGCGGCTTGCGGCCGAGCGGCCTCTGCATGTCATCGAAGGCCCGCTGATGGCCGGCATGAATGTCGTCGGCGATCTGTTCGGCGCTGGAAAGATGTTTCTGCCGCAAGTGGTGAAGTCGGCGCGCGTGATGAAACAGGCGGTGGCCGGATTGCTGCCGCACATGGAGGCCGAAAAACTGGCCAACGCCGCCAATGGGATCGACAATGGCGAGCGCCAGACAGCGGGAAAAATCCTGATGGCGACTGTAAAGGGCGATGTCCACGACATCGGCAAGAACATCGTCGGCGTCGTTCTGGCCTGCAACAATTACGAGATCATCGATCTCGGCGTCATGGTGCCGGCGGCGAAGATCCTGCAGACGGCTCGCGAGCAAAATGTCGACATCATCGGCCTGTCCGGCCTGATCACCCCGTCGCTGGACGAGATGGTGCACATGGCCGCCGAGATGGAGCGCGAAGGGTTCGACATTCCGCTGCTGATCGGCGGCGCGACTACCAGCCGCGTGCACACGGCGGTGAAGATCCACCCGCGCTATTCCAAGGGACAGACGGTCTATGTCAATGACGCCGGCCGGGCGGTCGGCGTCGTGTCATCCTTGCTGTCGAACGAGACCAAGGGCGGCTACGTCGACACCGTGCGGGCCGAGTACAAAAAGGTCGCCGACGCGCATGCCCGCTCCGAGGCCGACAAGCAGCGGCTGCCGCTGGCCAAGGCCAGGGCCAATGCGCACAAGGTCGACTGGTCGACCTATGAGCCGCCGAAGCCGTCCTTCACCGGCGTCAAGGTTTTCGGCAACTGGGACCTGACGGAGCTCGCGCGCTACATCGACTGGACGCCGTTCTTCCAGACCTGGGAGCTAAAGGGGCGTTACCCCAAGATCCTCGACGACGAGAAGCAGGGACCGGCGGCGCGCCAGCTGTTCGAGGATGCGCAGGCGATGCTGACAAAAATCATCGCGGAAAAATGGTTCGCGCCGCGCGGCGTCATCGGCTTCTGGCCGTCCAATGCCGTCGGCGACGACATCAGGCTGTTCACGGATGAGGCACGCTCGCAGGAACTGGCAACCTTCTTCACGCTGCGCCAGCAGCTGACTAGGCGCGACGGCAAGGCCAATGTCGCGCTGTCGGATTTCGTCGCGCCGGCCGACAGCGGCAAGCCGGACTATATCGGCGGCTTCATCGTCACCGCGGGGATCGAGGAGGTGGCGATCGCCGAGCGCTTCGAGCGCGCCAATGACGATTATTCCTCGATCATGGTCAAGGCGCTGGCCGATCGTTTCGCCGAAGCTTTTGCCGAGCGCATGCACGAAAAGGTGCGCAAGGAATTCTGGGGCTACGCGGCTGACGAGAAGCTGGCCCCCGACGAACTGGTCGGCGAGCCTTATCGCGGCATCCGCCCGGCGCCCGGCTATCCCGCGCAGCCCGATCATACCGAGAAGGCGACCTTGTTCCGGCTGCTCGACGGCGAGCGCAATGCCGGCGTCAGCCTGACCGAAAGCTATGCGATGTGGCCGGGCTCCTCGGTCTCCGGCATCTATCTCGCCCATCACGAAAGCTATTATTTCGGTGTCGCCAAGGTCGAACGCGACCAGGTCGAGGACTATGCGCGGCGTAAAGCCATGCCGCTGGCCGATGTCGAGCGCTGGCTCGGCCCGATCCTCAACTATGTGCCCGTGGATTATGCCGAGGCGGCGGAATAGCCGGGACGTGATCTGGCCCAATGGCTCGACCGCTCCCTTGATTTTCACCGTCGAAAAAAATCGCGCCGCACCCGGTTCTCGGCGAGCTGCCGGTTGTGGGTCGGTCAGACTTAGGTCCCTCGCGCCTGCTTTTCTGGAACAAGCCGTGATGTCCCGCATTTTATTGGCAGGGACACAAGGAGTGTCGAGTGAAAGCGATTTTGGGACTGGTCGGCGGCTTCGTGCTGACCCTTGCGGTGTTCGGCAGCGGGCTGGTTTTCGCAGCCTGGCTGCTTGCCGCCAAGCCTGTGCGGGAGGCAAGGCCCACCGTCAGCGTGGCGGAACTGTGGACCCGGAAAGCGCGGCCGGTGGACAAGACGGCGCAGGACTTCGAACGTGTGCCGCCCGAGCTGTCCGCGCCTGCCGACATCGCCGCCAAGGAGCCAGCCCAGGACCCGGCTAGGCAGCAGCCCGATCCCACAGTCACCGCCGCCATCGCGCGGACCGAACTGCCGCCGCCGCATCTCGCCTGGTGCGCCAGCCGCTACCGCTCCTACGATCCCGAGGACAACAGCTACATGTCCTATAGCGGACAGCAGCGCACCTGCGTATCGCCCTATCTCGCCGCCGACCGCGCCGCGCCGCGAGAGGCAAGCTATGTCGAGGGCGCGGGCGCCTACGCGGCCGCCGGCGGCGAACCGGACCATGTCGCCTCCTGCTTCAGCCGCTATCGCTCCTACCGTCCGGAAGACAACAGCTACCAGCCATATTCCGGCGGGCCGAGACGGCAATGCGAATAGCCAGCGCGAAGGGCGCCGCAACGATTGCGACCGCGCGATTTCTGGGATCGTTCGGATCGTCCTCAAAGCCCAGGGGAGAACCACCATGGAAGACGACCGGCATCACAAGATACAGCAGCGCGCCTACCAGATCTGGGAGCGCGAAGGCACTGGCGACCCCGAGCATCACTGGCACCGGGCCGAGGCCGAAATCGACCGCGAAGCCGCCTTGCCGCTGACCGCCGACGACGCCCTGCCGCGCGAGATCGCCAGCACCGACGTCCTGACCATCGAGGAACTCGCCGTGCGCACCGGCATATCGGGCGACGCGGCGCAGGAGCTGATCGACAGGCTGGGCACGGATCGGGCGGCGGTTGAGCAGGCGGCGAGGGGGATTGAGGGGCGGCGGAAGTCCTGATTGTGAGCTATGTGCAGGCCGAAAGCGGTGTCGAGCATCGAGGCTTTGGTGCACCATTTCGGCATGCGCGCCGGGCGAAGGCATGGATGGCGCGCTGTCGATCACAAGGCCGGATCTACTGCGGCGCCTGGGCACTCTGCCAAAGCCAGATTGCGAGCGAGCTGGATCGCCCACGGATCTGGGTCTCCACCGGTCCTCTTAAAGCACCGGATTTGAACAGCGCGCAGTCGCGACCGGCGACCTCAAGCATTTCGTAACTCACCGCCACTTCGGCATTCTGGTCGGCAGCGATCTCCATCAAGCGACTTGCAACGTTGACGGTGTCGCCGATGGCCGCAATGTGCTGACGCCCTTCGCCGCCGAGTCGTGAGGCCACGATTGTTCCATGATGCGCTCCAATCTTGAAGCCGATCCGGGATGCGGTCGACGCAGGCAACGAGGCAAGCCAATCGTTGGTGCGGCTGGAGAGCCCGACACAACAGCGGGCAGCATTGAAGGCGTCGTCTGTCGCCGGTTCCGGCAGGCCGAACAGGATCATGGCCCCGTCACCCATGAAACTCGTGACAACGCCACCGCAGCTTGTCACTTCTTCGTCCACCAATGCGTGAAAATTGTTCAGGAGTTCGCGTGTGGCGCTCGGTCCCAATGTTTCACTCAGTCCGGTGAAGCCGGACAGGTCGATGAACAGGATGGCGGCTTCTGTCCGGACGGGTTCCGAGAGGAAGTCGCCATGCTTGGCGAGCCATGCCCCCAGTCCTGGGGCTTCAACGCGTTGAAGCAATTGGCTCTGCGTGGCGAAATATTGGGCCCGGCTCCTGCCCAGCCAAAGCTGCGCGGCCCCAAACAGGATTGCCGGCGGAATGGCAGCGGTCATCGGCAGCGCGGCGCTCAGCCAGATATGGTGCAGGAAAGCGGTCATGTTGACCACGACCCAGATCAGGACCACGCCGGCGACCGCCGCGAGGCCGATGGCGTTTCGGCGCCACGCCAACAGGCCGACAAGAAGCATGGGCAGCGCCACTGCAAAGCCTGCGTCTGCAAGGCGGACATTCTGATCGCGCACTATGCCGTCGCCGGTCGTCAGATGGGCAATCGCCGTCGACATGACCTCGACGCCCGGTAGTATGGGATCGAACGGTGTCGGGAAGACATCGCCGGTGCCGGTTGCGGTCGCTCCTATCAAGACAATCCGACCCCGGATAGTGCCGGGATCGAGTTGGCCCTCCAGCACCGTCGCGGCGCTGATCGTGCGGATCGTGCCGCGCGGGCCATAGAATGTCAGGGGCAGGATGTGACCGATGTCGGTACGGATCGACCGTCCGTCCAGCGATAGATCATCGGGCGCAATTCCAGGGTCCTCTCCCGCTGCCATGGCGGCAACACGCAAGGAGAAGGACGCTTGCAACTGATCTCCGGCCCGAAACAGCAACGGCACGAACCGGGGCGTTCCCGTCCTGTCGGTGACCACGTTCACGACGCCGACAGCGGCGGCGCCCGAAAACACTTTCAGGGGCCACAGAAACCGCTCGGCATTCGGCAAGCGGGCGAGGGGTCCTTCGCCCAGCGTCCATTGTTTGCTTCCGGGGTAGATCGCCGCTGCGGCGATTACGCTTCTACTCCTGCTCAGCGAACGCGCGAGTGCCTCGTCAGTGTCTTTTGCCCCGGGGTCGACCAGCAGCAGGTCGAGCGCAATGGCTTTCGGCCCAAGCGGCTCTATCGTATCGATGATTCGGGCAAGCGTGGCGCGGCTGAGGGGATAGCTGCCCTCGCGCCGCACCGCTTCATCGTCTATTGCGACAATGGTGATCAGCTCCGGCGGCTTTGCCGTTCCTCGAACAAGCGTTCGAAGATCGGTCATCGTTGCTTCGACGCGATCGAGAAACCACAAATTGCCGCGCCAGTGCGCGAAGCCCAGGCCGGCGCCCCAAAGACCCGCCAGAATGACCGCGATCAGCGTCGGAAGCCCTCGTCGGCTCATTGCCAGCTCACTGGGCAAGCTCACTGGCCGAAACGGGCCAGCAATGCGGAAACGCGCTTGGCGGGCCAGCGCTTGACGATGAGTTTGCCTGTCCCGGCCTCGACGTCCACGCCATCCCCCGGTGCGAGGACCACGACGGCGGTGGATGCCGGTCTTCGCACGGCGACGCGACCTCTAAGGACGAAAACAGACGTCTTGCCGTTGCCAACGTCGACTGCCCATTTTGTGCCTCGCACCGCAGCGATCGCCTGCGGGGTGATAACCGCGAAGCCACCCTGGACCGCGCCGGCCGGAGCATCGAGCAGCAGCGCCTTGCTGCGCAATTTGACCGCGTCGGGACTGCCGTTTCGATCGCGATCCTCCAGCGTAAAGCGAGCGCCACCTTCCACAATGACGGCAAGGCCTTCCCGACATCTCAGGATCTGTCGGGACGTACCGGCTACCGGCTCGAACTTACACCCCGCGTCCTGCGCCACGGCGGCATCCACCCAGAAGACACCGGCAAACAGGACAGCCACCAGGCTACGGAAAAATCGGCCCCTTGCGCTCATCATCGTCTCCCTGCTTTGCGAACTCCGCGGCAGGAAAATCTTCTGCCATCAGCTCGCCCGCATGTTTGGTTCACGAGCCGGCACTTGCAGCCACGTTGGCTTGAGGGATGCCGACCGGCAATCGTAACACGACAAGCTGCTCCGGCGTTAAGCATGTGTGGCATGACGGGTCGCGCTCGCCGGGCAGGCAGGGGAAGGGAGGCCTTGAACCAGATCCTGGAGGCCGCTCGGCCGCTATCGTGGAACTGGCGAGGCGTCGAAGCTGCCAATCTCCCCACAAGTGGGGGAGATGCCCGGCAGGGCAGAGGGGGGCGCCGTAGAGCGCCACCGCTTGTCGCTCTCACCCCGATCATTCAGTGCTACCTTGAGACCCGATGCGTGTTTCGAGCACTTATTTGAGTTAATTGTGCCTCATGAGGATTGTGCGAGAAACTGTGAGAGGGCAATGAACCTGGTTGATCAAGATGCCGAAATTATGCGCGCAGTGGAGCGATTCGCGGCAACTGCGACAGTGCCTATCCTTCATGAGTACATGCCTGATGAGGTTGACCAGATTGGCACGGGAACATTGTTCAACTGTGATGGCCGCCTTATGTTGGTCACGGCAGGCCACATCTTCGATGAAATCAAACCCGAAGATCTTGTGCTCCCCAGCCGCGGCACCGCGGCATTGCATGGAATAGGACCCTATTTCTTACACCGGCCTGACAATCGCGACATTGACATTGCGATTGTTGAACTGCGCCATCAACCGTCAATCGATCGTGCCCGATCTAGCTGGAAAATCCTTGAGTTCGGGAACACAGCTACGGCGAGCGAAGAGGGATGGTTCGTATTGACGGGCTATCCGTCGATAAAAAGCAAGCGTGTTGGTGGCCTTCTAGGCAGCTCGCTCCTATCACTTCATTCACGTCGACTGACAGAGGTTCCTCCCGAAGCTGAACAGCCCGTACATCCCGACCTCGACCTCTTCTTTGAATTTGCGAAAGAGGCTGAAAATCTCGATGGAACGACCGGTGACGTTCCCCATCTCGGCGGCTGCAGCGGAGGTCCGATCTGGGAATATCTTGAGCCACAAGGTATGGGTTTCTGGACGCCGGAGCAGTGCCTTCGGTTGGTAGGTGTGCAGTCAGCCTTCAATCCCAGCGCGGGCTATTTTCGTGCCAAAAGCGGGATCTACGTTCGATTTATGATCGACGAGTTGGTCAGCAGACATCCCCACCCTTAGTTCGACGAGCGACAAGCGCTGCATCATTGCCATACGGAAGCTCAAGAGCGCTGAAAGTGCTTGCTAGACCGGCAGACTCTAGTGCTGGCATGATCTGGGGCAGCCTCAATGGCATAATGGCTAGTTGCGCCCGAGGCTCACTTAATTGCCCTCTAGTAGTGCTGCTTCCATAGGTCGACGATAAGTCGCCATCGATGCGGCGTTCTGAAGGTCGGTCTTGTAATCACGCATCATCTGCAAAATTTCATCCGCAAGCGTTCGAAAATCGTTAACCTCAAGATCAAGATACTCTCCATGCGCGACTTTGTTTCGACGCTTGACCAAGCTCTCGTCAATTAGGTTATATTTTGTCTCGTATCCCGCGGTCGCAATGTCGAGCGATGTTGCTATGTTGGCGAAAACCCTAGATGTCAAATTTGATTCTGTGTCTATCGCCGCCGACATGCTCATCCGAGCCGGTTTATCAAGCTCAGTTAACACGAAGTCAAAAGCCTCAATATTGGGCTTCGTCTGGCGAGAACCAGCCAGCATAGCAAGTTTACCTTTGAGTCCGAACACCGCGAAGCAGGTTTTTAGGTCGCGATATACGTGCCCCTGATTGTCGACAAAATTCAAATAAGATTCAGATGCGGATTTAATAAAACCTTCCCAATGGGCATAAACCAGCGCGACCCCTGCGCGAACGAACATCTTGCCGTTCACTCCGTCGCTTTTAGCCATCAATTTTAGGGACGCAATCTCTTTGACTCTCCATCCCATTTCAGCGTCCAGCGTTTCCTGTAGCTGAGTTAGCGTCCTTATTTTTGGCATGATCGCGTCTGAATCAAGCTGGATTAGGGTTTAGAAGTTGACCGGCTATAGGTAGTAACTTGGTCAAGCGGGTCGTACCGCGGACACCTGCCCCAGAGTTGGCTGAAAAGACCGGATTTTGCCACAAGCCCTTCGCGGTGTTCCCGATAAATAGGTTCCGGTCTGCCGCGCCCATCTGGCCTAATGATTCAACATTATGTGAAACTCCAGTGGCGAGAACCTCAAAAACGGACATTAGAAATTTGCCCGAAAATGCCTGCCCATTCCAGCGCTTGAATGCCTTATCTCCCAGCGCTTCGTCTAAGAATTGAAACGTACGAGCAAATACTTCGGCCTCATTGGCCATGTTATATGTAGGATTCGTGGCAATTTGCATGAGAGCTTGGTCCAGATATTCGTGTACATCCAACCCCGGTTGATATGCCACGGACCGGAAAGAGAAGAACCTAAGCGCCAATTCCACTCCTGCTTGGGATTCGAGAGCCGTTTCAGTTTGGTCCGTTGTCCTCATAAACGGAGTTTCTGCGGCGCGCGCGATAAGCCAGTCGTAGAAGGCTCGGTTGACAGAAACTGCAATGCTATTTCGGACCTCTTGTTCGGTAAGACCAGCACCGCCAGTGTTCAACCTTTGGAACAATTCAAATTTAGCGGTGATGTCGCTTTCGCTCTTCAGTATTTCTACCCGTACGCGTGCGCGCTTGATATCAATTTGGAGCACTTGTCCGATGCCGTCTCCGGAACCTTCGGCAGAGTCCACCCAACGCTTGCCATCCAAACTAGGCAAGAACTGCGTTCCATTGAGTATCAGCGGTCCAAGTTCTTGTGCCCGCTCCCCTTTGAGTTCGCCGGTAAGCTGGAATACAGTCGAAAGACGCTGGAGTCCGTCAATTAACTCCCAAACGCCGCTCTCGTCCTGATAGACGAAGATAGGCGGAAATGGGATTCCTAGAAGAATTGATTCGATAAATCGGGTCTTCCGCTCGTCTTCCCAACGAAATAGGCGCTGGAAAACCGGATCGATCTTAAGCTCGCCGTCCCTGTATAGATTTATTAATTCTCCTAGGGACATTTCATAGCCGTCTGTAACGACCTTCTTTCGCGCCGTTTTTACCTGTTCAAGAAGGGTCATAACATGTTTGCCATTCTGTATAATTTGTTTCGCGATTGACGTTAGGTGCACACACTAGCGCCTAAGCCGGCAGGCGCAAGGTCTCGGAGCGACCTTGCCTGTTAAGTCTTCGGCGGCCCGCAGCGTCCCTTGAGAATCGCAATCTCGGCTTCATGATCGCCTCCCGACATGGATGCAAGCGGCACGCCGATCAAGAAGACGCCAAGCGCGTCGCCGGATGCTGACTTGTTCTGCTGGTTCGATATGACGGCAAGGCGCTGCCTGTCGGCCGGCGTGCAGGGGCCGGAATTTGGAACGCCCGCTATCTTGTCCGGCGGCGTGGCGCATCCCGCGATGCCGGCCAGCAGCGATAGCGTCAAAACAATGCGCTTCATAAATTCCCCCCAATAAAACCCGTCCCACGACGACATTACGCGGCGCATGGCGGTGCGCAAGTATTCAACGCCCAGCAATACATGATTATTTTCAACAATCTGCGCCGACACTTGTCGCGATGCGGTCGTTGCGATTGCAGCTTGCCTGGCCGCCGGGGAATGGTCGGTGTATTCGTGCCTTTGCAAGGCTGGCAGAAAGACTGGCACCGGCTGTCAGGAACCGCCCTCCCGCTGCACGCGAATGCCCTCCCGTTAACCTTTCATTAACCATACCACCGCTAGCGTTTACCTATCAGTAAGGAATCGCCCGCCGTGACCTTTGCCGCTCCCCTCGAGGCCAAATCCATTCGCTTTCGCGCCCGCTCCTTCGTCGCTTTCACGCTGACGCCGGAGGCGCCTTTGGATGTTTGGCTGGAGAGCCTGGATCGCTGGATCGGCAATTCGCCGGGCTATTTTGCCGGCCGCCCGGTGGTGCTCGATCTGAACGTGCTGAAGCCCGATGTCGTGGCCATCGAAGCGCTGATCGGCGTGCTCGGCCAGCGCGGCATTCGCGTCTATGCGATGGAACTCGATGGCGGCGCCGAGCTTGGCGCGCATCTGCCGCCGGTGCTGGTCGGCGCCAAGGAGGCGACCACCGACGGGCTGCTGCAGCCGAGCCGCAAGGCGGGCAGGGCGGATGAGGCGGCTAGCGATATGAAGCCGGCAAGTGATGCGAAGGCCGATCTGAAGGCAGGCGATTTGAAGGCTTCGAGTGATTCGAAGCCGGCGAGCGGGGCCAAGGCGCTGCCGCAGGACGCCAAGGCCCCGGACGCCGGCACGTTGATGATCCGCTCGCCGATCCGTTCGGGTCAGCTGATCTTCCATCCGCATGGCGATGTCATCGTGCTGGGCTCGGTCGCCTCCGGCTCCGAAATCGTCGCCACCGGCTCGATCCATGTCTATGGCACGCTGCGCGGCCGCGCTTCGGCGGGTGCGCAGGGCAACACGGCCGCGCGCGTCTTCTGCCGCAGGAACGAGGCCGAGCTTCTGTCGGTCGACGGCTGGTATTGCACGGCCGAGGAGATGGACCCGTCAGTCCGGGGCAAGCCTGTGCAGGCATTTCTCGACAACGGCATGCTGCGCATCGCCCCTTTCAGCTAATGCGGCGGGCGCGGCTCGCGCCCGGTCAGCGACATAACGAACAACAACGGAGGCTTTATTGATGGGCAAGGTAGTGGTGGTCACCTCGGGCAAGGGGGGCGTCGGCAAGACGACCTCGACCGCGGCTCTGGGGGCGGCGGTCGCCAAGACCGGCAAGAAGGTGGCGCTGGTCGATTTCGACGTCGGCTTGCGCAACCTCGACCTGATCATGGGCGCCGAACGGCGCGTGGTGTTCGACCTCGTCAACGTCATCCAGGGCTCGGCAAAACTGTCGCAGGCGCTGATCCGCGACAAGCGGGTCGAGACGCTGTTCCTGCTGCCGGCCTCGCAGACGCGCGACAAGGATGCGCTGACCGAGGAGGGCGTGGCCGAGGTCATCGGCAAGCTGCGCTCGGTCTTCGACTATGTCTTCTGCGACAGCCCGGCCGGCATCGAGCGTGGCGCGCAGCTCGCCATGCGCTTTGCCGACGAGGCGGTCATCGTCACCAATCCGGAAGTGTCGTCGGTGCGCGATTCCGACCGCATCATCGGCCTGCTCGATTCCCGCACCTTGCGCGCGGAGGAGGGCGAGCAGATCGCCAAGCATGTGCTGGTCACGCGCTACGATGCGGGGCGCGCCGCGCGCGGTGAAATGCTGTCGATCGACGATGTGCTGGAGATCCTGTCGGTGCCGCTGCTCGGCATTATCCCCGAGAGCCAGGATGTGCTGCGCGCCTCCAACCTCGGTTCGCCGGTGACGCTGTCGGAGCCGCTCAATGCCGCCGCCAAGGCTTACATCGACGCCGCCAAGCGCCTCGAGGGCGAACAGCTGCCGGTCATCGTGCCCTTCGAGCGCAAGGGCTTCCTCGATCGTCTTTTGGGAAGGAGGGCGGCATGAACCTGCTCGACATCTTCAAGCGGCGCACCAGCGCGCCGGTGGCGCGCGAACGGCTGCAAGTGCTGCTTGCCTATGAGCGCCGCAACCGCAGCCAGCCCGATCTCGTCTCCATCCTGCGCGAGGAGATCATGGCGGTGATCGCCAAGCACGTGCAGATCGACCAGGATTATCTGCAAGTTTCGATGGACCGCGGCGAGACCATGTCGACGCTGGAGATCGACATCCAGATCCCCAACAAGAGCGCGGTGCCGCTGGCGATGGCGGGGTGAGGGCACTTTACCCTCCCCCTTGTGGGGAGGGTCGATCCGCAAAGCGGATCGGGGTGGGGGTCTGCGCGGACCTCCGCCATCTTGGGTTCCTCTCCCAGACTTCGTGAGGGAAGAGGAAATCCACATCCCCCACGGTCAGCGCTAGTACCCCCGCCCGGACCTACGGTCCGACCTCCCCACAAGGGGGAGGTAGGGGGCCAGCGCCTCTCCCCAAAAAACATTCAACCAAACGGTTGACTATCTAAAATCTCGCCTCTATATTCAACTACATGGTTGAATTAGAGACGCCCCAGATGGACCAGGTTTTTCACGCCCTCGGCGACGCCACGCGCCGGAACATGCTTAACCACCTCGCCGGCGGCGAGCGTACGGTGAGCGAGCTGGCTCAACCCTTTGCCATGTCGCTGGCCGCCGCCTCCAAGCACATCAAGGCGCTGGAGCATGCCGGGCTGATCCGGCGCGAAGTGCGCGGGCGCACCCATGTCTGCCGCCTCGAGGCCCGCCCGCTGGCCACCGCCTATCAGTGGCTCGGCCAATACGCGCGTTTCTGGAACAGCCGCCTCGATGTGCTCGAACAGCTTTTGCGCGAGGAGGCGGGGCGCAAAACGCCGGCAGCGCAGACAACGCCGGCACCGGCAAATCCAGAACCATCCAAGCCGGAATCACCCAAGCCAGGCACATCCAGGCCAACATCATCCGAGGGAGACGACCGATGAACCAGATGAACAGCTTCGACGGCTACGCCCAGCTGATCCAGCCGGCCACTTTGAGGATCGAACGGCTTTTGCCCGGAACCAGGGAGCGCGTCTGGGAATATCTGACGCAGAGCGACCTGCGCCGCCAATGGCTGGCGGCCGGCGACATGGAGATGGAGGAAGGCTCTTCCTTCGAGCTGGTCTGGCGCAACGACGAACTGACCGACCCGCCCGGCGACAGGCCGGCCAGTTTCAGTGGCGGCGAGCAGCGGATGCACAACCAGATCGTCGAGTGCGACCCGCCGCGTAAGCTCACCATCACCTGGAACGGCAGCGGCAATGTCACCTTCGAATTGGCGCAGCGCGGCGACGACGTCCTGCTCACCCTGGTCCACCGCCGCCTGCCGGACCGCTCGAGCCTGATGATGCATGCCGCAGGCTGGCACGTGCATCTCGACCTCCTGGTTGCCCGCGTGGCGGCCGAGAAGCCCGAACCGTTCTGGGACAGCTTTAGCCGTATCGTGGCGGAATACGACCGGCGCCTGCCGGCCTGACCTGACCTAACGCATCGCCCGGTCCAACCGGGCACCATCGATCCCTTGCATCGGATGCCGGCGCAAGGGCCGGCGAAACACGCGCCTTCGCCAGACACCGCGGCGCGCCAGCGGAAATGAAACCAGGCAACGTGCTTGCATCCCGCAAGCCCGAAGGAGGAAGTCATGCGTAAATTGATCACCGGAATGAAGATCTCCATCGACGGCAAGATCGAAGGCCCCGAAGGCTTTGCCGACTGGGTCGACAACTGGTCGGAGGAATACGGCCTGATGCCTGAGATCGACGCCTGCCTGCTCGGCGGCATCATGTATGCCGGTTATGAGCGCTACTGGAGCGCGATCCAACAGAACGAGCCGGACCAGCCATTGCCGATGACCGGCAGGCTGGTCGACCCGGCCGAACTCGAATGGGCGCGCTTTGCCGCGAAAACCCCGCACTATGTGCTGTCGAACACCATGACTTCGGCCGCCTGGGCCTCGACGCGCTTCCTGCGCAGCCTCGACGACATCGCGGCGCTGAAGCGCGAGCCCGGCAAGAACATCTATCTCATGGGCGGCGCCCGCATCACCGCCAGCCTGATCCAGGCGGGGCTAGTGGATGAAATGCGGCTCATCGTCTACCCGCTGCTCGCCGGCGACGGCAAGGCGCTGTTCGGCACGGTGCACGCCCGGCACGGACTGGAACTGCGCAAGGCCGAGGCGCTTTCGGATGGACGTGTGAGCCTGGTGTATCGGCTGGCGAGCTAGCCTCTTTTCCTCTCCCTCCGGAGGGGAGAGGTGGCGCCGCGAAGCGGCGACGGAGTGGGGGAAGGCGCTCATGAAACCCACGGTCGCCGCCTCCGGCAAGCAGGCAATCGGGCGGATGTGATGGAGGGTCCCCCCCAACTCGGTGGAGCTTCGCTCGACACCTCTCCCCCGATCGACGGGGGAGAGGAAATGCGTCGGCGTTCGCCTTCCACGTCTTGCCCCATCAACAGTCTGCCCGTGCCACACGACAGCCAGGCCTATTATCCATATCTCGGGCCAACGCTGCGGCGCACCGCGCGGAGGGACTGGAATTGACGTCGACGCAGATTGCCGCAGCTGAAGCGAAGGGCTTGCCGATCGGCGCGTTGCTTGGCGCCATGGTGTCGATCCAGATCGGCGCCACCTTCGCCAAGGGCCTGTTTCCACTGATCGGCGCCAATGGCACCACGGCGCTGCGGCTGGTCGTGGGGGCGCTGATGCTGGCGGCGGTGCTGAGGCCGTGGCGGGTGCGGCCGTCGCGCGCCGTGCTGCCCTGGCTCATCGCCTACGGCGTCAACCTCGCGGCGCTGAACCTGCTGTTTTATGCAGCGCTCGCCAGAATTCCGCTCGGCGTCGCGGTGGCGCTCGAATTCTGCGGCCCGCTGCTCGTGGCGACGCTGTCGTCGCGGCGCGCCACCGACTTCGTCTGGGTGGTGCTGGCCGTTGCCGGCATATTGCTGTTGTCGCCCTTCATCCACTCCGGCAGTGCACTCGACCCGATCGGCGTGATGCTGGCGCTGGCCGCCGGCGGCTGCTGGGCGCTCTACATCGTCTTTGCGCAAAAGGCGGGCGCCGAGCTTGGCAGCCAGACCACGGCTTACGGGCTGGTCATTGCCGCTGCTCTCGCCCTGCCGTTCGGCCTAGCCGAGGCGGGTACCGGCCTGATCGCACCCGCGATCCTGGTCAGCGCGCTGCTGGTCGGGCTGTTCTCCAGCGCCTTGCCGTTCTGGCTGGAGATGGTGGCGCTGACCCGGATGCCGGCCAGGCTCTACGGCACGCTGACTTGTCTGGAGCCGGCGCTGGGCGCGCTGGCCGGCTTCCTGTTCCTGCACGAGACCCTGAGCCCGCTGCAGTGCGCGGGCGTCGCCGCCGTGGTCGTCGCCGCCTTCGGCGCCGCGCTGACCACCAAGCCGCCGGTGCCGTCGCCGGAATAGTTGCCCGAGATGGGTATATGAGGCCGACGCCATGTCCGCCGGTCCCGTGTCCGGTTGCTCAAGCGCCTGCAGCATCGATATATGGATCGATGTATGTGCAGGAGATCCAGATGAGCAGGGCCGACAGCATTGCTTGAGCCGTCCGTGATCAAGGCAATACTCCTTGTCGGGTTCGCCGCTGTCGTTGCGGCTCTCGCCTGGCGGCTGGCGCGGTCTCGTCTCAGAGCCCGGCTTCGTGAAGATCCGGCCAACGACTACGCCGTGCGCCGGGACTGGTCGGGCAACCACGGCAAGCTCAATCATTCGACCTTTGTCTATTTCGATGCCGATCGCGACGGTCGCTACGGGCTCGGCGACCGCCCGATGGCTGGCATCATGGTCAGACTGCATGATGGCGACGGCCGCTTCGTCGCCGCGGCGCGGAGCAATCGCGGCGGCTTTGCCAATTTCCTGGCGTCGACGAAACGTCGGGCCGCGCCCATCCATGTGCCGGGCAGCTACCGCTTCACCGTGTCGGTTCCGCCCGGCTGGCGCTCGAGCAGCGCCAACGAGGTCCAGTCGCAGCACCTCCGGCCGCTGCCGGGCTCGCCCACCGGGCTGGTGTCGGACGCAATGCTGCAGCCGGTCGGCCTGTTTGCGATACGCCGGCTCAGCGGCCGCGTAGCGGACGGTGTTTCGACGAGCATCTCGGTGATGGCGAAAGGGCAAGAGGTGGCGGTGCATCCGCTCAGCGATGGCTTCCGCCTCGATCTGCCCGATGACGCCGACGCGATCGAAATCACCGGCGGTGGCATGGAACGACGACTGGCCTTGTCGGCCTACCCGACCGAGCTCGGTCTGCTGTCGCCCGAGAATGCGGCAGTCGACAGCGCCGCGTCCTTGCAGGCCATCGGTTTCGACGATGTCACGACGCGCGGCCTGCGCAAGGTGCCGTCCGGTTATGCCGGGTTGACCTGGTTCAACCTGAACGCACTGGCGCGCGATCACACCGAAGGCAGCGAAGGCTACGTCAACGGCAATATCTCGGGAGACCATGTCTGCTATACGAGCAGCGGACACCCGGCCGAATTCTCGAGCGACAAACCGTTCGGGTTCCATTCCGTGATGCTGACGGCGGCATGGTTGAAGTCCGAAGGCGAAACCGCACTGGTCGAGAGCTGGCTTGGCGACCGGCTGATCGCCAGCGACACGATCGTCCTGTCGGCACTGGCGCCCGTCCACTATGCGCCGATGCTGGCGGCGGTGACGCGCGTACGCCTCTCCACGAGCCACTATTGGCAGCTAGTGCTCGACGATCTGGTGGTTGTGCGCTGAACGGTCCCGCCGCCTGCGGGAGATCATGCTCCGGAAACGATCAAGCCGCCCGACTCTGCCAGGAGGATCTCGATCTACCGGGGAACGAGTTTAGCCCGGAATAGGAGCAGAAGCGCCGTTCGCGGTGATCTGCGAGAGCTTGCCCTTTTTTACCAGCACTGGCTTGGAATAGGTCTTCCTCATTTTCCACTCTCCACGTCGGGCACCCAAAGCCCTGTTCCCGGCCAGACGGCACGAGGCGTCGGATAATCGGCTGCTAGACGGCGACCGGCCCGGAGCCGTTACCATTGTCGGCTGTAACCTGCGAGAGCTTGCCCTTCTTGACCAGCACCGGCTTCGAATAGGTCTTCTTCATGCCGCATCTCCAGTGTCAGGCGGGCCGCCAGATCAGGCGAAAGTCCGACTCAACAACTTCACTCGATCGGGCCGGAACCCGCTCCATTGGCGAGCGCCGTAACCTGCGAAAGCTTGCCTTTTTTGACCAGAACAGGCTTCGAATAGGTTTTCTTCATAGTGAATCCTCCAAGCTTACGCGATAATGCCAGACGGATCGGCACTGTCAACCTTCGCGGCGCCGTCGTCCCGCCCCGGGTTTTCTTGGTCCCGATGCACTAGATCATGATGAGATATTTGGTTGCAATCTCATCATGATCTAACCCTTTGTTGGAGCATGATCTTTTCCAAAAACCGGGCCTGCTTTTTGGAATCATGCTCTAACCCGCAAATCCACCTTCATCGAGAAAGCGTTGTTCTTGGGCGTGCATGGCGCGGCCGAGGATCGGGTTGCGGTGCGGAAAACGTCCGAAACGGCGGATGATGTCGCGGTGATGTTCGGCCCGCTTCAGGTCGGACGGGCCGATGTCGCGCGACAGCGCCACCGAGCGGTCCTGGTCGGCAATCGCTTCGGAATGCGCGAAGGGCAGCCCGAAGAACAGCCGCAGCGAGGGATCGACCATCCGCTGGAACCCGGCATCGATCGCCTCAGTAGCGATCGCGCGGGCCTTCCCGTCGCTGGCATACATGCGCGGCGTGTCGCGAAAGGCGTTGCGCGGGAACTGGTCGAGCAGCAGGAGCAGCGCCAGAGCCCCGTAGGGCGTCGCCATCCAGCCATCGCAGTCGCCGCGCGCTGCGGCCTCATGCAGCCGCAGGAAGCGATCGCGAAACTCGCGGTCGAAGGCCGCATCCTTGGCGAACCACGCGGCAGGTCCTGCCTGCCACCAGAAGCCGACCACGGCGGCAGCGGCATCCGGCACATTCTTCCGGGCGGCGAGGCCGCCCGGTTCGACGGTTGCGATGGCGTCCATTGTCAGGCCGCCTTCGCATCGCCGGCCAGTGCCGCCCAGTCCAGCGCTCTTGCCCAATCGGCGAATGAGGTCGGCTTCACCGGCAGCAGACGGGTCGTCTGGCCGAAATCGACGGCAAGCACGGTCTGCTTCTGGTTGTGGATCCAGGCATAGCTGGCGGCAGTCTGTTCGGCGGCGTCCTTGCCGAGCACGGTTTCGAGCGCGGCGGCGAAGTCCGCCAGCGGCACCGGATAATAGCTGACTTCGCGGCCGACAATGCCTGACAGGATGACGGCCATCTCCGGTCCGGTCAGCGCCTGCGGCCCGCCAATGTCGAAGCTGGCACCGGCAAGCTCCGGATGCCGCAGCGCTTCGACACGTAGGCCGCCATATCCTGCCAGGAGATCCAGGAGGTCTGGAAGTTGGCCGGCAGCGGATAGGCGAGGACGCCCTGATGCATGATCGCCGGCGCGCTCCAGGGCGCCGCGATATTGCTCATGGCCAGCGTCGGCTTGAGGACGATAGATGGCGGGCCGAACGTCTTGATGTAGTCGATGAGTTCGGCCTTGGCGTCCATCACCGCCGTGCCGGAATGGCCCGACACATGGCCGCTGGTGTTGAACACCAGAAGCTTGACGCCGCCTTGCTGCGCCGCATCCGCAATGTTGCGGCCGTAGCGCAGGATCTCTTCAGGGCTTGCACCGACCGGCAAGGTCAGCGCCACCGCATCAACGCCGAGGCAGGCGAGGGCCAGTCGGCCGGGGTCGGCGAGATCACCGCGCACGATGTTGACCCCATCGCCGAACGGATCGGGCGAGCCCTTGCGTAACAGGACACGCACCGTGGCGCCGGCGGCGCGGCAAGCGCTGACAATGGCCGACCCTTGGGCGCCGGAGGCGCCGGTGACCAGAACCGAATTGGGAAAGTTTGGCATGGATTTGCTCCTCTCTGAATGAGTGCCGACGAAACCGGCACCACCGTCTTCGCGTCGAAGAAGGCATTCGCAACTTTACTCTGCTGAATCCAGTGATATGATTTCAGGAATATGCTGAACAAAATTGACCTGGCGCGCGCCGATCTCAATTTGCTGGTCTTGTTCCAGGCCATCATGGAGGAGCGGCATGTCGGTCGCTCGGCGGAGCGGCTAAACCTGTCGGCCTCGGCGGTCAGCCATGGCCTTGGCCGGCTGCGCAAGGTGCTTGGCGATCCGCTGTTCCTGAAGACGCCGCGCGGCGTCGTGCCCACCGACCGGGCAACGGAGCTTGCCGAACCGGTGGCCGAGATCCTGGCGCGGGTGCGCCGGGTGATCGCCAGCGCCGAGCCGTTCGATCCGGCCCGCTCGACGCGCCGCTTCACCATCGGTGCGCCGGATGCGGTGTCGTCGGTGCTCCTGCCGCCGCTGCTCGACCAGATCCGCCTTTTGGCCCCCGGCATCGACATCGGCATCCGGCAACTGCTGCCGCGCCAAGGTGAACCGTCGCCCACCACTGCCTGGAGCGACTGTGTCGCCGAACTCGAAGCGCGCGCCATGGATGTCGCGGTGATTCCGTTCGACGGCCTGCCGGCACGCTTCACCGTCGACAAGCTCTATGAGGAGGATTTCGTCGTCGCCATGCGCGCCAGCCACCGCTTCGCCGGCGATCCGTGCCTCGACGCCTATTGCAGCGTGCAGCATATGGTCGTCTCGAACAATGGCGATCCGAACGGGTTTGTCGACAGGGTGCTGGCTGAACGCGGCCTGTCGCGTCGCGTCGCGCTGACTGTCCCCAACTTCATGTTCGGACTGGCCGTGCTTGCGCAGACTGATCTGATATCGGCCTATCCGCGCCGGTTCCTCGCCATGTATGGCGGCCGTTTCGGTGTCGTCGGCGTCGATGCACCCATCCGGCTCGGCCACTTCAACATCAACAGCATCGTGCCGAAGGTTGCGCTGATGGATGCGGGCTTGGCCTGGCTGGTCGGCCTGCTCAGGCAGACCGGAAATGCAGCACTATCTTCGGGTGCGGCCTAAGCATTGGCCTAGCCGTCGCGGCGGTGCTCAAAGCTCCTTTTCCGCCAGTTCGCGGAAGGCATCGGGAACCGAGCGCCGGGCTTCCAGCGCCACGGCGCCATAGCCGACAGCCTCTCTGCCAAAGCGCTGGCGGATCTTGTCGATGGCGCGGTCGGCGCCAAAGCGCGCCAGGCCTTGCCTGCTGCCGGGCCGCTGCTTTTCATCGGCAAGCCCGAGCGGCAGCTCCAACTGCAGCTCGGCACTTTCTTCCAGCTGCGACACCGAGATCGCCAGCAGCGAGATGGTCTTCTCCCGAGGGTTGGCGGCCAGCACGCCGCGCACCAGCTCCCCGGCGATTTCGGCCAGCATCGCGGTTGCCGAAATCGGCTGATCGAGCGTCAGCGAGCGTGTGACAGCGTGCAGATCGGCGAAACGCACGCGCACCGTCACCGTGCGCCCGGGCCGTGACTTCGCCCTGAGCCGGCTTGCGACCCGGTCTGCCAGATGCAGCAGCACGGGTCCGAAGATACGCGCCTCGGCCGGCCGTCTGCCAAGCGCCGACTGCGCGCCGGCGGAATGCGACGGCCTGTGGGTTTCGAGCTTTCGCGGGTCGCGGTTCCATGCCAGCGACGCCAGCTTTTCGCCGGCGGCGGGCCCGAGCAACCTTCGCAGCGCCCCGCTATGCGTCTTTGCCAACTGGCCGATGGTCTCGATGCCGATCTCGGCCAGCCGCGCTCTGGTCGCCGGGCCGACGCCCCACATCAGCCCGACTGGCAGATCATGCAGGAAGGCAAGTTCGGTGTCCGGATCGACCACCACCAGCCCGTCGGGCTTGGCCACCTGCGAGGCGATCTTGGCCAGATGCTTGGTGCGCGCCACGCCGATCGAGATCGGCAGGCCGAGCTCTGCCCGGACGCGCCGACGCACCGTGGCGGCGATCTCGGCCGGCGGCCCGAACAGATGCGTGCAGCCGGCGACGTCGGCAAAGGCTTCATCGATGGAAATCCGCTCGACCAGCGGCGTGAAATCGTCGAGCACCTTGATGGCGGCGTCGCCCAGCCGCTGATAGTCGGCGAAATGGCCGCCGACGAAAATCAGTCCGGGGCAAAGCTCGCGCGCGCGTCGTCCGGGCATGCCGCCGCGCACGCCGAAAACCCTGGCTTCGTAGGAGGCGGCAAGCACGACGCCGCCGCCGACGGCGATCGGCTTGCCCCTGAGCGCCGGGTCGAGCAACTGCTCGACCGAGGCGTAGAAGGCGTCGAGATCCGCATGCAGGATGGTGGGCTCCATCCCGACCGTTCCCTTTGCGGCGTTGCAGCATTAGCCGCGTCTGTTGTGAGAGGCGTTTTTGCCGAACAAATAGAGAACAAACAGGGCCTATTGTCAAGCGAAGCGGTTGTCGCCGGCCGGTCCGTTCCAGATCGGGCTGTCGAGTGCTCCGCCTGGGCATCGGACCTGCGGAACATTGTCTCTCGCCTCAGCGTTCATATCCGCGACGGGACGCTGTTTTTGTGGAGGCCGGTATGGGCCAGTTCGAGATGATCGACCTCGTCAGCGTCGTTGACGCCTGCACGAGCGATCGCGTTGCCGGGCACTGCGTGTCAATGGCCAGGGCGGTAGAGGAGTTGCGAGTGCTGACCGGTGATTTCGTATCGCCGGACGAGACGGTGGCCAACGCGCTGTCGGCAGTGGCGCTGGGGCGCGGCTGCGCGGTGGTGTTCGATGAGCGAGCGGGCGCCGACATCTTGCTGACGCCGTAGCGGGCGGCGCCGGGTTGTTGCAGCCAGAAAAGTCGAACAGCGTGCAAAAAGCTGTGCAGGCATGGCCCCATAAGCGGGGCGTGGAAAAGTTCTGCGCGTGGGTGTATTCTCCAGGACGCAAGCGGTCGCAGACCGCATAGGGGGAGAAATGACATGCCGAGGGTTTCGGAACTCTTTTTCAAAACTGCCATCTTGTTCCTGATGTTGGGGATTGCGGCCGGCCTGCAGATGGCGATCTCGGGCGACCACGCCGCTTTTCCGGCGCACGCGCATATCAATCTGCTCGGTTGGGTGACGAGCGCCATCTTCGGCGGCTACTACGCGCTCAATCCGCAAAAGGCGGCGCGTCGCGTCGCCATGATCCACTACGGGCTCTACACTCTCGGCTTGGTGATCATGCTGCCGGCGCTGTATGTGATGCTGCAGGGAAACCCGGCGCTTGAACCGATCGTCGCCGGCGGCTCGCTCATTATCGCCGCTGCCGTTCTGGTTTTTGCTTTCGTGGTGTTTTCGCCCGAAACGGCGCGCTCGGCGTCCGGCGTGGTTCCGGCCTCTCGCTGACTGTTCGCGCGCGGCGATCAAAGTCCGACCCGCGTTCGCGACCCGCGACACGGGTTGGCCAGGCCGATGGCCGCAGCCGCTGGCTGCGGTGTCTATCGCCGCGTCGGCGCTTAACATACCCGAGTCCCACCACGTATTATTTCGTGACTATTTGGCGCCGGAACCTTCCCAGATATCGCGCGTTGCGGCGACTGTATTCGCGCTGCCTTATATATAGGCAGCCTTGAGTACGTCCACAGCATGGGTTGGGGGAGGAGCAGGACACCATGTCGAACAGAGAAATCGGAACGTCGGCCTCACTGGGCCGACGCATCGCCGATCTGAAAGCCAGGATGCGAGACGCCAGCGTTACTGAACACGAGATGCAGACCTTCCAGAAGGTCGCAGCCATCATGGGAGGTGTCGAAGGCTCCCTACGCCTCGACGCCGACGACCTGATCGCGGCGTCCTTCGTCACCGAGGCGCTCGGCGATCCCGGGTCGAATTGAAGGTCAGAGCCCGTCGGCACTCAAGTGCCGGCGGTCGATGGCCCGGTTCGCAGCGCCGCGATGCCGGAGCGTGTCTGCACCGCCCGCGGTGGGATTTCTTGCGCACTTTGAAGATTTCAGGCGAGCGGCCCTCGACGGCGCTTGAAATATTGGGCTTCGCGTTCTCGGCTGTCGAAGGTGCCGAGATTGTCGCCGTCCAGCCCTTGACACAAGGGCTAAGCCAAACCGCCAAGGCGCCTTAAACGAAGGATCCGGCCAGCCGGATCCTTCGAAATATCGCGATGCTCCGGCATCGCCTTCAGCTCATACTTGGTCCAACTGGTGACGGCGTGGACGTCCCGGGAAACCTCTCGAAAGTCCGCGGTCGCTGCCCTTACACGTCGTCGAACGGGCCGCCGCGCCTCGCCAGGTCGTGACCAATGGCGGCTTCCTCGGCGTCGTCGGGCAAGGCATCGTCACTGTCCTGGTAGGGGTTGTCGTCATCCTCCTCGGGCAATTCGCCTTCCTTCTCGACACCGGTGGTGTCCGGTAGGCTTTCCTCATCTGCTCCGTCGGGCAGGACCGTTGCGCCACGCAGCGCATCCCAATCCTGCCGGCGCGGCGTCGGCGCTTCCACCTCGTCATTGGCGATCCTGTCGCGGGCATCGTTTTTGCTCGGTGGCGCCTCGACCTCGTCATTGGGTTTTCTGTTTCGTTCTTCCATGATTGCCTCCTCTGGGCGGCTTTGCGTCGAGAAGGTGGAACTCACTTCCGGCTGTCAGGTTCCGGCAACCACTCCATCTCCGTGGAACCAATTGCCGCCAGTCTGCTTTGCCAAGGACTAGTCTGTTTTGCCAAGGAGATGAATCCAGAGGAGCTGGACCATGAAGACTTTCCCCCTCATCCCATGCGTGCTGCTCTTGGCGCTGCCCGACCCGGCGGCTGCGCAGGACAATGGCGACCAGCACGGCCCTGCCGCGCCTTGCCAGGCGCAGCCTCAGGACGATGCTCGGAAGCCGCCGGTCGCCAATGGCGGTGGCGAATCGACCAGCACGCTCGGTCCCTGCGGCGGCGTGCTGCAGCCGCCGCCCAGTGGTGACCAGGGTATGACGCAGCCGCCGCCGGACCAGGGCAAGACGCCGGTGATCAAGCCTGGCGAGGTGCCTGCGCAGCCGCCGAAGCAATGACCTTTGCTTGAAACTTCACGGCGTGGCACGAAGGCGGTCGGTTCCGGTCCTGGCCGGGCGACGCGGTCACCGGATCAATGCCGGCGCCGGCCGCGATCGCCACCGGAATTTGGAGCCGTGCATCGTCCGCGTCGAAGGTCTCCTGAGGGATTGTGCTTCAATGCGAATCTTGCGGGTGCGGGTTCTGCTGGCATGACCGAGAAGCCGATCAATTTAGTCTCCGCTTGCGGAACAAGACCGTACCGGCTGCGTTTGCCTCCAGGAGCCCGCCACCTCGATCTGCGCTGTTTTCGCCTCATGCGGGAACACGGCGGAGCTCGCCAACAACGACAGGAGACGAAGATGAAAACCATCCTTATTCCCGCCGTCGCCGGGCTCGCCATGATCGCTGGTATCGGCATTGCCGCCGCCGACGAGGTCATCGTCACGCAGCCGGCACAGCAGCAGGTGATCATCACCCCGGAACAGCGCACGGTCGTGCACCAGTACGTAAAGAAACATCCGCTTGCCTCGGTCAATCTGCTCGGCGTCGAATTGAATGTCGGCACTGCCTTGCCTGACACTGTCGAGCTGCAGGAGGTTCCCGACGTTCAGTACAGATACGCCGTCGTCGACAACCATACCGTGTTGGTCGACCCCAGCACGCGCAGGATTGTCGAGGTGGTCGAGTAACGCTCGACAACCTAACCATTCATCGGTGATACGGCCCTGTCGTTCTTCCCAAAAGGGCGGCAGGGCCGAATGACGAACATGATGAAAGGAGAATTGCCATGTTGCCGCATGTCGAGACCCCGAACTCCGCCAATGTTGCGGCGTGTTGCGACAAGTTGCTGGCCGAGCGCAACACGGCGCTGTTATCGATGAAGGAAGCGATCGCGCTCCTGCGGGAGCGCACCGGCACCGATCGTTCGGATGCCGACCTCGCGGGGCTGATCGTCAAGAAAGCGGCGCTGCTCGGCGTTGCGGTGATTTCCGACCCGCGCTGAGATGTCTCGTCACTCAAGACGCCGGCCGAATTTTCGGCTAATGTTTTCGTGGAATCTGGACCAACCGACCGGACCCAACCACGGAGGCTTAAGTGACGGACGACAAACAGGACCGCATTCGCCAGCGCGCGCACGAGATTTGGGAAAAGGCCGGCCGGCCTGAAGGCGCGCATCAGGAACACTGGGAGCAGGCCACGGCTGAAGTCGATGGCGCGGTCGCCAAGCCCAAAAAGGCGGCGAAGAAAGCTGACGCCAAGCCCGCCAAGGCAGCCGCCAAGTCAAAGGCAGCGAAGCCTGCCGCCGCAAAGTCCGGCAAAGCCAAATCGAAATAAGGCCAGAAATAAGGCCAGTCGAAATAAAGCAAGGCCGGAATTCGCTGGCCGGGCCATCCTTGGCGCCCGCCGTTCAGGCGCGCCCGAGCCTCTCAACCTGACGAATTGCGCCTGCGACGGGCAGCGCAATTCCTTGTGTTTGGCGACAGGCGCCCTCATGCCTCCCAGGCATAACTCGACAGCGCAAAGCGAATGCCGGCAGCTGTCATGGCCAGTTCGCATTCGGTGATCTGGCGCAGGTGGCGCAGATAGCGCGTTACAGTCTGTGGCAGCCAGCCGGCGCAGGCCTCGACATAGGCGCGGCTGTGAACAAGGGTGCCGGTCGACAGCCTCTCGTCCTTCTCGGCAACGACTTTCAGATATTGGCGGATGAAGCGGATGTCGTCGGCGATGTCTTGGCTGGCCATTCGCCAAGCCCCGGCGAGGCGTTCGCACTGATCGAATGACAAGGGCAACAAAGGGGGCGGCAATAAAGGCGGCGGCAACAAAGGCGGCGGCAACGACGGGGGTGACAGCAAAGGCCGAGAGAGATCGGCGAAGGCAACATGGTTCGCTGTGCTCAAGGACATTCCTCTCTGCGAAAAGAGATATCGTACTTTATGTACGAATAGGCGTCAAGCCAATTTCGTACGGTTGGGACGATGGAAATGAATATAGCAGCGGTCGCTTCAGCTAATCCCGCATCGTGAATCCTTCAGGAGTCGCACCAATTTCGCGGAGGGATTTCCCCAGGATGGTGTGACTGTTTTCCCTCGTGGCGGCGTCGAACAGGTTCAAGCCGCCCCGGATCGTCTCGCGCCAGTTTTCGCCCTTGTCCCACGCTTCCATGAAGGCGAAGGCAAGGTCGTCCTGGCGACGCGTGGCTTCGAGCGCTTGGGTCAGCAGGCGCGCTTGATGGAGATCCTTCTCCCGCTTGGCGCCAGCGCTCGGCCCGCGTCGCGAGGCGACGATCAGCTTGTGGATGGCGTAGCGCTGGGGCGAGGGGACCAGCACAGGCAAGCCCGAGCGATGCAGGAGCACAGTCCGGATGGGGTCGCGGATAAGGAAATCCAGAAACCGTAAGGGCTGCGCGGAGTCTCTGCCGTTTTCTTATAATTACGTTTATCAGCTTGAATTTCAACGCAGTTATAAGAAGTTCGTGGAAACGTTATAACGCAACGAACTGACGAGTCGTCTGTTAACGCCCGGGCGCCCGGCACGTCTGGCCCAAAACACTTTCCCGCAGTGCCTCAACAAACGGCTTCCCCAATGCCGCGAACGGTGCTTTAACCCGCCCATCCACAGGGGTGCTCCGTATCGTCGGGGCTGAGATGAGGGCGGCAAGCCTTCGGACCCTAAAGCTGATCTGGATAATACCAGCGGAGCGAGGCGGGCGATGTTTTCAGGCGCACAGATTTCCCTTTATCCCATGACCGACGATTTCGTCGGCGTCATCCTCGGCGCGCTCGGCGCGCTCGATCCCTGGCGCGACCGGCTGCGGATCGAAACCGATGACATCTCGACCCTTATGGTCGGGCCGCCCGAGGTGCTGTTTCCCGCCATGCGCGACCTGTTCGTCGCGGCGGCCAAAAGCGGCAAGCACTGCGTGCTTTCGGCGGCGATCTCGCGCGGCTGTCCGGGCGAGCCCGACGATCCGATCTGCCGCTCCGACGAGACCGGCGGCCCCGCCATTCCGCTGGACGAGCGCAAGATCGCCGCGATCCGCGCTGTCCAGGCCACGCCGTCGACCGGCCAGCCGGTGGCGGCGCAGTTCTCGCTCTACGTTATGGGCACGGGCGACCATATGGACGAGATCTACGGCTGCATCGATTTCCTGAAACAGTCCGGCGTCTTTGAGCGCTCAAAGAACTTCTGCACCAAATTGCGTGGCGATGCCGGTGCGGTGTTTGCCACGCTCAACGAGGCCTTCTGCCGCTTCGGCCCCGGCGCCGGCCACGTCACCCTCGACATCACGATCTCGGCGAACAGCCCGAGCGCCGTCTGAGCCGCGGCTCAAGCGTCGTTCCTTGAGGATATTGCCGTGGCTGGTTTATCTGACCCATTGCGTGGAGGAGATGCCTCTGACCCCTCAGCACAGAGAGGAGGGGAGCCATTGGCGATTGGCGAAGACCGCGATGCCCACGAATCTCCCCCCTCGAGCAGGAGATGGCCGGCAGGCCAGAGGGGGTCCCAGCGCGTGGAGCGCCGACGTCCTTTTCGCATCGGCAAGGCGTGGGCGCTCTATGCGAGACGACCCCCTCTGTCGCCTTCGGCGACATCTCCCCCTCGAGGGGGGAGATTAGCCGCAGCCATCGCCAAGACCATCCCCGCCGCCTGCGCCTCCGCCCTGCTCCTCGCGGCGTGGGAGCTCTACGCCCGCTATGGTGGCGCTGCGCCCACCATGCTGCCGGCGCCGTCGCGCGTGCTGCAGCAGGCCTGGGAGCATCGCGCTGCCCTTGCCGACAACACGCTGCCCACCATCCGCGCCACATCAGCCGGCTTCGCCTGCTCGTTGGTCGCTGCCTTCGTGCTTTCGGCGCTGGTCGATTTCTTGGCCCCGCTGCGCCGCGCGCTGTTTCCGCTGCTGATTATCAGCCAGACCTTGCCGCTGGTCGCGATTGCGCCGCTCATCGTACTGTGGTTCGGCTTCGGGCTGATGCCAAAAATCTTGCTTGTGGCGCTCGTTACCTTCTTCCCGATGATGGTGGCGCTGGTCGAGGGTTTTGCCGCGACCAGCAAGGCGATTTCGCAGATGCTCGCCACCATGGGGGCAGGGCGCTGGCGCATCTTCTGGCTGGCGCGCCTGCCTTCGGCGCTGCCCTATTTCTTCGCCGGGCTGCGCATCTCCATCACCTACGCCGTCGTCGGCGCGATCTTCGCCGAATATGCGGGGGCGGCGAAGGGGCTGGGCATCTACATGCTCAATGCCAAGAACAACTTTCGGCCCGATCTGGTGCTCGCCGCGGTCGCCGTCAGCGCCGCGCTCACGCTTGTCTTGTTCGCCATTGCGGTGCTCGTCCAGCGCTTCGCCATGCCTTGGGAGAATGCAGGGAGCGAAAGCCGCGACGGCAAGGTTGAAGCTGCAGAAGAGAACCGTCAATGACGCGGCTCGAACTCCGGGACATCAGGAAGAACTTCGGCGCGCTTGAGGTGCTCGCCGGCATTTCGCTTCATGTCGCGGCCGGCGAGTTCGTCTCCATCCTCGGCCCTTCCGGCGCCGGCAAGTCGACGCTGTTCCAGTTGCTGACCGGCGCGCTGAAAGGCGAGGGCGACATGCGCTTCGACGGCGCGCCATTGCAGGGCAGCCCCTTCGCCTTCATGCCGCAGCGCGACGCGCTGATGCCGTGGCGGCGCGTCATCGACAATGTGACGCTGGGGCTGGAAGTGCAGGGTCTTGGCCGCAAGGCGGCGCGCGAACGCGTCGCGCCGTTGTTCGCTGAGTTCGGCCTTGCCGGTTTCGAGCGCGCCTGGCCGGCCGAGCTTTCCGGCGGCATGCGCCAGCGCGCCGCCCTTTTGCGCACCGTGGTGCAGCAGCGCGACATGCTGCTGCTCGACGAGCCCTTTGGCGCGCTGGATGCACTGACCCGCGCGGGTATGCAGCGCTGGCTGGAAGGCATGTGGCAGCGCCAACGCTGGACGGCGCTGCTGATCACCCATGACGTGCGCGAAGCCGTCTACCTCTCCGATCGCATCTATCTGATGTCGGCGCGGCCGGCCCGCATCATCGGCGAGATTGCCGTGCCGCTGCCGCGCCCGCGCACCACCGGCAGCGATGCCGCGCGCCAGGCCGCCGCGCTCGAAGCCGACATCCTCGACACGCTGCTCAATCCCGGGACTGACCGGGGCTTGTTTCCGCAGACCGCTCAAAGGAGTTTTTCATGACCGAATTCACACGCCGGCAGGCTTTGCTGCTGACGCTGGCTGCCGGACTGCCGCTGGCCTCGCGCGCTCATGCGGCTGCGCAAAAAATCACCGTTGCGCTCGACTGGACGGTCAACACCAACCATGTCGGCCTGTTCGTTGCCCGCGACAAAGGATTCTACAACGAGGCCGGGCTCGATGTTGAGATCCTGCCCTATGGCGATACTGGCGCCGGCACGCTGGTCGCCAACCGCATCGCCGATTTCGGCATTGCCGGCGTTGGCCTGTTTACCCAGCGGGCTGCCGGCGCCGATCTCAAGGCGGTCTACGCCGTGGTCCAGCAGGAGACCGGCCGGTTGGTCTTCAACGCGGATCGCGGCGAGATCAAGAGTCCCAGGAATCTCGACGGTCTGACCTATGGCGGCTTCGGCAGCGCCTGGGAAAACACGCTGATCTCGACCATCATCCGCCACGATGGCGGCAAGGGCGTTTTCGAGACGGTGACATTAGGCACCTCGGCCTATGAGGCGCTGGCCAACGGCTCGGTCGACTTCACGCTGGAGGTCTCGACCTGGGAAGGCGTCGCTGCCGAGTTGAAAGGCGTCAGGCAGCGCGGCTTCCGCTACGCCGACTACGGCGTGCCCGACGAGCACACCACCTTGATCGCCTCCAGTGATGCCTATCTCCAGGCAAATCCAAAGGCGGCGTCATCCTTTGTCGAGGCGACGCGGCGCGGCTACCAATTTGCCTGCGATCACCCGCAGGAAGCCGGCGATCTGCTGATCGCTTCCAACAAGGATGCGCTGACCGACCCGGCGCTGATCCACGCTTCGCTGAAGATGCTCGTCGACGGGCACTTCCTCAGAAGCCAGGCCGGCGTCATCGGCACCATCGACAAGGCCAAGATCGAGGCGATGGGAACCTATCTCTTCAACGCCGGCATATTGCTCGATGGCGATGGCAAGGTTCTGAAGGAGAAGCCGGATTTAGGGGGGTATTTTACGAACGAGTTTTTGGGCGCGTAATCTCCCCCCTCGGGAGATGTCGCCGAAGGCGACAGAGGGGGTCGGTACGTCCTGACGCGACTTCCTATCGCGGACAGAGGACGTCAGCGCCTTACGCGCGGCGACCCCCTCTGGCCTGCCGGCCATCTCCCCCTCGAGGGGGGAGATTGCGCCTCACCGCCTTCTCCCTCACATATCGATCATCGAGCGCTTCACCCGGCCGATGATGGTGATGGCGCCTTCGAGCGCCGGCGGCGGGATGTCCATGTAGGAGGCCGGCTGGAAGGGCGGGTTCTCGTTGGGGCGGTAGCGCTTGTAGGTGGCCTGGCCGGATTCGTCCGAAATGACGTAGCAGCCATTGGTCACCAGCCGCTTGTCCCTGAGGTTGACGAAGATGATCGAATCCGGTGGCGAGATCTTGTTCATCGACGGGCCGTCGACGCGCAGAGCAATCCATTGGCCCTGCTCCAGATCGGTGGTGGGGATGGTCGGATAGTCGCTCAGATTGACCACCATGTCCTGGCTGCCGAGTTCGCCGGCGCTGATCCATGAGACGATGGGCACATCGACGGTGGCCAGCGACGGCATCGGGATCTGCCGGCCCGACTCGTCAAAGCCGAAATGGCCCCCCGCAAGGCTGCCGCCGTCACCGTTGAACAAGAGCCAGCCGGGATCGACGCCGAACAGGCGGCCGTATTTCTCCGCCGCCTTGCGCGACAGCGGCCGGTTGCCGTTCTCGTGACTGATCAGCGTGTTCTTGTTGATGTCGCGCAATGCCCGCGCGGCGTCGCTCGGCGAGGCATAACCCGCCTCCGCCCGTGCCTGCTGCAATCTGTGCCTCGGTTCCTGCATCGTACAAATTGCCTGAAATTTATCGTCCAATACGTACGATTTCGCTTGCGTACGTTTCGTACATATCGTACGCTTAGCGCATGATCGAACAAACCGCAAGCGTTTCCGCAGGCATCCTCAGCTTTCTCCCATCGTCCGGGCTGTCCTCCTCCCCGGTCCGGACGCAAACCGGGGCTCTTGCCCCGGATCCGGTCGAACCGTCGTTCCCCCGATCGACCGGAACGGCCGGAGCCGCTCCTCTCCCGGCTCCGGCCACCTCTTCGGCCCATGGCGCCGCCGGTGCGCCAAGGGCTGTTTCCGGCGGGCAGGGCCTTTCCTGCATCCGCACGGAAGATGGCACCGTCATCCTGTTCGACCGGCTGACGGGCAGGGCGGTTTCCGCCCTCACCAAAGCGGCCGCCGAAGCCGCCTTGCGACATCTCGCCGGCTCGCTGCCGGCCGCCAGTATCGGCTGACCGCACCGACCATCCGCTCTGATTTTTTCCCGTGGGCCCTCGGGGCCGGCGCTCGGCCTTTGCGCGCGCAATCAATGGATACCGACATGACTGCCTATACCGACACCGAATTGCAGGAGATCGCCGTCTGGCTGAGGGATGGCCTGTCGGCCACAGGGATCGCCGTCCGCTTCACGGCGCTGCGCGGCAGTCCGGTCTCGCGCAATGCCATCATCGGCATCGTCCACCGCAACAGCGCGTTAAAGACCATCGGCTTCGCCAACCCCAGAGGCGGCAGGTCCGGCGGCCGACCGAGGAAGAATGCGACGGGGAAGACTGCGGCAAACGAGAATACCGCCAAGAGGAATCCGCCGGCGCAGCCAAGCAAGCTCGTAAGGGAAGTAGGAGTTTCGAAGCAGGCCGCGCCGGTCAAACCGGCCGCCAAACCGAGCCGTCAGCCATCGGCCAGGCCTCTGTTGCCAGCCCGTCCGGCGCCCTCGATCCCGGGCGAAGGACGGCTGGTGGTGGACGGCGAAATCTACCGCTTCAATGTGCCGGCGCCGCGCCCTGCCTCGCTCGGGCGTCAGCCGCATGTCGCCGCCATGCGCTTCATCGACTGCCTGTTCGACCGCTGCCGCGCGCCGCTCGACCTGACGCTGGAGGAAGACCCCGACAACGATGCTCCCGGCAGTCGGCCGGGGCTCGAGATGCTGTGCTGCGGCCTGCGCACAAGGGCGCTGAAAAGCTACTGCGAATATCATCAGACGCGTTTCCACCGACCTGTGGCGGAGGTGGTGTGAGCGGCTGGGCTCCGTTCCTCGCCTCGGGAACGACATCACCAATGATCGAAAGGTCGGCGGGACAGCGCCCCCCTCTGGCCTGCCGGCCATCTCCCCCTCAAGGGGGGAGATCGGATGCCACCACGGCATTTGCCGATCGCCGGCGTTGCAAGTCAGCGACATGACCAAAGCTGCCAATCTCCCCCCTTGAGGGGGAGATGCCCGGCAGGGCAGAGGGGGGCGCGAAGGAACGCCAACCTTCCGGCTCAACAACCCAATCCCACAAGGATCCCCCGATGAGCAAAAAAACCGCGCAGAAACGGCAGCCACCAAAACTCCCCATAGGCGAAGCCGAGCAGGTGCGCATCCGCCGCGAGATCGGCCATGATTTCGCGCTGAAGGACGATCGCTTCGGCCGCAAGCGGTTGAGCGTCGGCACCGAAGAGGCGCGGCGCGTCTACGAGGTCTCCAATGACGGCTACACCGCGACCGGCGGCATCGTGCGGGTGCGCAATGTCGATCCGCTGGTCGGCATCACCTCGCTGACCCGCCAGCAGCGTGAGGCCGGCCAGCGGTTTCGCGACGATTTCGAGCGCGCCTCGCGTGACGGGCTGCGGCCGATGCCGTGGGAAGAGCGCATTGACGGCGGCCGCATCAATGGCGGCATCCCCGACCGCGTGCTCAACGCCGGCCGCGCCCACACCCATGCCATCGCCGCCATGGCCCACTGGGAAGTGGCGGAGGTGGTTCGCAAGATCTGCCTCGAAGGCCAGTCGGTGAAGGCGCTCGCCGAACGCACCGGCGAGGGACGAGATGTGGTGGTGAAGCTGTTGAAGGTCGGGCTCGACCTTTTGGCCGTGGGTTACGGGATGATGCTGATGCGGAAGCCGCGATAAGGCCGGCAGCCGCGCAGGAAGCGGCCGGCCGGCAGATGCCGGCCGACCGGTTTCACCCTATCGGATCACCGTTCGCAAACGCGAATTTCCTCGACGATCCTGTGATGATGGCGCCAATGCTTGACCAACTCTATACGGCAATGGCGATGGTGCCTGTGATACCTGTGGTACCTGAAGCCGTTATCGTAGGCATTATACTGGTAGTAGGGGCGAGGAGCGTAGCGATCGTAATAGTCGCCATAGCTGTCATTGTAGTCATCGTCATAGTAGCCGTTGCCGATGCCGATCACGACGCGCCCGCCGGCATTCGCCGGAGCGATCATCGCCGCCGCCGCAGTGATAGCGATAGCCGAAGCAAGCAGGAGCTTTCTCATAGCTGCCTCCTATTCAAGGTTGCGCTAATATAACTCGCTGGACACGACCTCGTTCCATAATTTTGCAAGATGCGAACGACCCCTGCGCCGTGCATTGCGAGGAAAGTCAGCGTCACCTCCTGTCAGCATCGTCCCCCGATTTTTGAACCCTTCGCCGCCCCAGCCATTAATCCGGCATGAATCAGCAAGGGAAGGACGAGACCATGCATGTCATTCTTGGAGGTACCGGCCATGTCGGCTCGGCGGCGGCAATGGCGCTGTTGCGGCAGGGCGAGGATGTCACGGTGGTGACGCGCGACGAGTCGAAGGCCGCATGGTTGGTTGAACAGGGCGCGGAGGCCGCGGTTGCCGATGTGCTCGATGTCGAGGCGCTGCGTGAAGTCTTGCGGCGCGGCAAGCGGGCGTTTCTGCTCAACCCGCCGGCCGATCCATCGACCGACACCGACGCCGAGGAGCGCAAGACGGTTGGCGCCATTGCGACGGCACTGGAGGGGTCCGGCCTCGAAAAAGTGGTAGCGGAATCGACCTATGGCGCGCAGGCCGGCGAGGGTGTCGGCGATCTCACCGTCCTTTACGGCCTCGAGCAGAAGCTGAAGGCCCAGGCCATTCCGGCAAGCATCAACCGCGCCGCCTATTACATGAGCAACTGGGATCAGGCCCTGGAGACGGCGCGGCGCGACGGCGTCATCACCTCCTTCTTCCCGGCGGATTTCGAGCTGCCGATGGTGGCGCCGCAGGATCTCGGCGAGGCTGCGGCGAGACGTCTGCTGGAGCCGGCGGGCAAGACCGGCACGCACTATATCGAGGGTCCTCGGCGCTACTCCGCCGCCGATGTCGCCGCAGCCTTCAGTGCGGCGTTGCGCAAAAACGTGCGCGTGGTCACGGTGCCGCGGGAGCGCTGGACAGAAACCTACGAAAAACTAGGCTTCTCCAAAGCGGCGGCCGAGTCCTATGCCCGCATGACCGGGGCCACGCTGGACAAGCCGATGCAGCCGGAAAACCCGGAGCGCGGCACGACCAGCCTGGAAAGCTATATTGCTGCGCTCGTCGAGGGCCGGCCGGAAGACCTGTTGAAGGGCGCAGCGTAAAGTGAAGGGTTGCTGTTGAGAAACAGGCGCTTCGACGACCTACGTGGCCCGCTATTCCTATTGCCTGACCGTTCGGCAGTTGCCCGCCGGCGGCGTGGTCTTGCAGATATCGATGGAGGTGCGCGTGTCGCCGTGACCGGTTTCGGTTATCAGATTCAGGTCCAAAAGTTCGTATGTCACGAGGTATCGTATGCTGTCGTCGGGTATTTTTTGCATGGCCGATACGATCCACGAACCTGCTTTCATCTCGGTGAAATAGCTGTCGACCTTGCGTTCATACCATTTGGGTATCGGAACGAGGACGATGGTCTTCTTGCCGTGGATTTTCTTGGCGGCCGGCAGCATGATCCGGTGAATGCCGACAAAGGCGCGGCTGTCTGCCAGGCGCCGTACGCCGCCCGCAAGAACCATCGTACAAGCTGACGAACAGACTGCGCCGACGGGGTTGGCGACGCCGAAGCGGAGGTCGCCCGGCCCGCAGGCTTTTGTGTCTGGCGCGCATTCGGAGAACTCCGTCTTGCCAACCATCGTGTCGAGCCCGCTGGCGCGGATCATATGGCCAAGCGCCATCGCCGCATCGGTCTCGCCGCCCGGGGAATTCAACGCCAAAGGCAATTTGCGGGGGCCGAGTTTTTTCAGCAAAGCCTTCAGCAAAGCTGGCGTGCCGGCCACGATGTGACCTTCCGCCGAAATCCATTCCGGGCATGTCGGCTCGCATCCTGGCGTGCTGTTGCGTACAACGACGAAGTGCATCGGCGGTGTATATGCCAGTATGGCAGGCTCAGGCGTCGTTTGGGCGATCGCGCCGCCAATCGCCAGCAGCACGAAAACCAACGTCCATGCGAATGTCTTCATGCCGAGCCTCGCCTGGCAGAGCATCACTTGAGAAATGGGTCTTTGCAAGCATTATCAAAACAAGCCGAGCACGTGTTTCTATGGGCCGCGCACTATCTCTGCATGATGGACAGGCAGCTACTGGCGGCCCCTGTCTGAACCGTCGTCGCTTTCCGCCGCCCCCTCCCACCCGAACACACTGCGCCCTCCAAGCAGATGCGACTGGTCGAACTCGCCGGCGACGATCTCCTTAAGGCTTGGCCCGGTGACGTAGCGCTCCAGCCGCCGCGCTTCGCCATCCAGCCGCTGCAGCGCGCCGAGCTCTTCCTCGCGGCCGAGCTTGGCCTTGCCGACGGCCGATTTCAGCACCGCGATCGTCTCGTCATAGACTTTCAGCGGCACCGGGAAGGGGTGGCGGTCCTTGCCGCCATGGGCGAGCGAGAAGCGCGCCGGATCGGAGAAGCGGCAGGGCGCGCCATGCACCACTTCCGCCACCATGGCCAGCGCCCGCACCGTGCGCGCGCCGACGCCGGGCACCAGCAGCAGCTCGGGAAAGTCGGCCGGCCCGCTTTCGATGGCGGCGGAAATGTTGCCGTGCAGCCGGTGCATGACGATGTCGCTCTCGCGCACGTCGTGATGCGCCGGCATCACCAGATTGGGCAGCATCGGCTGCGCCGCCGGTTTCGCAGGCGCTGCTTTCGGCGGCGGCTCCAGCACGGCAAGCTCGTCGAGGATCCGTTCCGGGCTCATGGTCTTCAACAGGTCGATCTGGCCGCTACGTGACGGCGCGGCGCGATGGTCGGTCAGGTTGACGATCTCGCCCTGCCGCTCGCCCTCGATCGCCGCATGCGGCTGGTCGACGAAGCTTGTCAGCCCTTCCGACAGCCAGTGATAGCGCCGCGCCTGGCGGCTGTCGCCGTTCATGCCTTGCTGCACCACCACCCAGCGGCTGTCGTCGGTGACGATGAAGCCGTGCAGATAGAGGTCGAAGCCGTCCTGCACGGCCGCACTGTCCACTTTGGCGACCAGGCGGCTGGCGGTGGCGAGTGCCGCGCCATCGATGCCGACGCGTTCGCCGATCGCGGTCAGCTCCTGCGGCGTCTTGCGCGAATGCGCGCCGCGCCCGCCGCAGACATGGATGCCGAGCTCGCGCGACATCGGGTTCAGCCCGCGCTTCAGCGCGCCGACGACCGAGGTGGTGATGCCCGAGGAGTGCCAGTCCATGCCCATGACGGCGCCGAAAGACTGGAACCAGAACGGATGCGCCAGCCGCCGCAACAGCTCGTCGCGGCCATAGTGATGGATGATCGCCTCGCACAGCACAGCGCCCAGCCGCGTCATGCGATCGCCCAGCCATTTCGGAACCCGCCCGCCATGCAGCGGCAAATCCGCACTGCCGCTTCGCTGCGTCAAGTGAAAGCTCCGTGGCTAAGGCGCACCGGCGGTGCGCCTGTGATCTAGATGGCATTTGGGGGGCGATTTGCAAGTGGGGTGGGGGCGGCGACTATCGTCGCCCTACGCTCTTCTTGGCGTCTCGCCGAAAGATGCAGTTACGCCGCCTGTCGCACCTGGCAATAAGGTCGGCTCCATGCTTGTAGGCGAGACAGGTCTCGAATAGAGCTTACCCAGCCGACGGCAACTATTAAAATCAAAAACGATGTCGCAATTCTGGTGGGTAAATCACAGTCAGACCGCCTGCCAAGAGATCGACGGGCAATATCTCTGGTCGCCCAAAACTCAGAAGAATGGGGCACGCAGCGAGTTCTACAAAAATATGCGTCGGGCGACACCTGGTGACCTCGTGTTGTCTTTTTTCGGTCAAGCCGTGCGCTATATTGGTCGGGTAGCGGAGTTTGCATTCACAGCACCGAAACCACCGGAGTTCAAGAACACTGGAGCCAATTGGAACGAGGAAGGTTGGCTTCTCCCGGTGTATTGGGCGCCGCTCCTGCCGACGGTGCGCCCGTCGGACATAATTGGCGAATTGGGTCCGCTTCTGCCTGCCCGATACTCGCCCATCGACCCAAACTCCGGATCAGGCCGTCAAAACGCCTATCTCGCGAGCGTATCGCAAGAGGTGTTTCACACAATTGTCGCGGGTACAGCTTTCGACCGCGAAGCTTTGAGGCGTGGTGGCGCAAACAGTCTCACTTTCGAAGTCGTCAATGAAATTTTAGAGGACGTCGTTGAGCGCCGTATCCGAGACGACCTCCAACTCGAGGACACTGTAAAGACGAGCGTCATTCAAGCTCGTCGCGGCCAAGGTAAATTTCGTTCCAATGTCGAAGCCATGGAGCGCTCGTGCCGACTCACAGGGGTCACCAATCCCTCGTTGCTGATTGCAAGCCACATCAAGCCTTGGCGCCTATGCGCTTCCGCGCAGGAGCGCTTGGACGGCATGAACGGGCTGCTCCTCACGCCTGATGCCGACCACCTCTTTGACCGTGGCTTCATCAGTTTTGAAGATAGCGGGCAGGTCCTCATATCCCAGCGCGTCGACAAGACTGATTTGCGGCGGCTCGGATTCGAGCAATTGGTGATGCAGAGTTTCGGCTTTGCCGAAGCCCCCGCCGTCTGGCGCACTAGCACCTTCACCCCGCCGCAGCAGGCTTACCTCGCTCACCATCGAGAGGATGTGTTTGTGGCATAGCTCGCATCAACTGAGCGTCAGCCGTCAGGTCCCCCTACCTCGCCGCCCCCTAAAACACCGCCTTCTCCAAGAGCGGCTCCAGTGATTCAGCAAATAGCGTCGCCAGGTGGTGCCGGTCGCGGAAGGCGAGTTGGCCGTTGATGAACACGTGGCAGGTTTGGGCGTCGCAGAACTGGCTGGTCAGGTCGACATAGGTGGCGCCGGGCACGCTGCGCACGACGTCGCGCTCGGCCGCGGCGATGTCGTCGTTCGCCGCCGCGTCCCTCGGCGTGTCGCAGACTTCAGGCACCTGCCCGCGCCACAGCGCCCGCGCCACGCATTTGTCGGCATAGCTTCCATTGTAGGGAACGTCCCGGATTACCGCGACCTTGATCCCGGCCCGGCTGAATGCCGCCAGCGTCCAGCGCAGGCCGGTCTTCCACTCCTCGTTCCCATCGGCGTGCTTCAGTTCCTCGGGCGATTCCTTCATCACATTGCCGATCGAAAATTCCGAGATCACCACCATGTGCGGGTGCAACGCGATAATGTCCTTGACCGATTGCTCCCGCCACTGGTCGCATTCGGTGTAGTCGCGCTTCAGCCGCCAGTTCCAGGTCGTCACCCGCGAGGCACGGCAGGACGATTTGAGATAGGTGACGAGGCGATAGTTGTTCTTGGCCGCCGCCTCGATCAGCGGCGTCGACCAGTGGTCGGCATGCGAATCGCCGAACAGCGCAATCGAGCGCGGGGCGTCCTTGTTGCCGAACACGCAGGCCTTCGGCGTCACCGTCTCAAAGGAAAGAATACAGCCGGCCGCGCGCGCCGTGGAAGGCTGCGCGGCGCTGGCGGCAATGCTGCGCTGCTCAGGGTCCAGATCGTGGACGGCCAGCCTGGCATTGGCATATGCGGCTGCGACGCTGGTGCCGGTCAGGAGGACGGCCGGCACCAGCGCCCGCGCCGCACTGGCCATCAGCCAGCCATTGCGACGGATCGGGTTCTCGATGACATGATAGGTGAAGACCGACAGCGCCAAAGTGAGCGCCAGGCAGGCGAGGCGTCCGAGCGGCGACAGCTCGGGCACCACCATCGTGGCATAGACGATCACCGGCCAGTGCCAGAGATAGAGCGAGTAGGAGAGTTTGCCGACCCATTGCAGGGGCGGCAGCGCCAGTGCCGCGCTCGGGCTTTTCTCAGCGCTCTGCCCTTGCTGCGCATGCGCTGAACCGGCGAGCAGCAACAGCACTGTGCCGGCCACCGGCACCAGGGCGAGGAAGCCGGGGAAGGGGGCTTCCTCGCTGAAGGAGAGATAGGCGCCGGCGATCAGCGCCAGGCCGAGCCACGCCAGCGGCGCGGCGAGCCGCGGGCGGTTTTGCCAGACTTGTTGCGGCACCATGCTGGCCAGCCCGCCGGCGGCGAACTCCCAGGCGCGTAGCGGCGAGAAATAGAAGGCCCAGGGCTGCGAGACCGTGGTGAGCCACGCGCAGACGGCGAACGAGACGAGGCCGGCAATGCCGATCACCAGGATCGCGCCGCGCTTGCCGGGGCGTAGCCATGCCGCCAGCACAAGCAGCGCCGGCCAGGCGACATAGAACTGCTCCTCCACCGACAGCGACCAGAAATGGACAAACGGGTTGCTGGCCGCATCGGCGGCGAAATAATCGAACGACCAGCGGATCAGCCACAGATTGATCATGTAGGCCGAGGCGAACATGGCGCCTTTGGAATAGAGCGATTGTTCCTCCGGCGACAGGATGAAGGCGCCGGCCACCAGTGTGGCGAGGATGACGAACAGCGACGCCGGCAACAGCCGCCGAGCGCGCCTGGCATAGAAGCGCCACAGGTTGAGCCGCCCGGTCTCGGTGATTTCGGCAAGCAGGTGTTTTGTGATCAGATAGCCCGAGATGACGAAGAAGATGTCGACGCCGGTGAAGCCGCCGGGCAGGCCGGTGAAGCCGAAATGAAAGGCGATCACGCCTGCCACCGCCAAGGCACGCAGTCCTTCGATATCGGGCCGGAACGATGCTGACACGACTTGCCACCTCGTGCTGGTGCATGACCCCGCCTCGGCGAGTAACGATCGCGCCGGGATCATACGTGCGGCAGCTTTGCGCCCAACGGGACACGGCGCTGCAACCGTTGACAGTCGGACCAAGACTCCGCCCTATGGGTCGATATCGCAATGCAACAAGTCTAACGCAGTGCAACATTGGAGGAGGCGACGCCGCTGATCTCCCCCCTTGTGGGGGAGATGGCCGGCAGGCCAGAGGGGGTCGGTTCGACCGGACTCGGCCCAATCCTGCAAGTGAAGGCAGGCGCTCCACGCGCGGCGACCCCCTCTGTCGCCTTCGGCGACATCTCCCCTTCGATGGGGGAGATTAGCTCCCCGCCTCCTTCGCCAAATCTCCGACATCCGGGGTCGGCCCTTGCGTTGCTCCCGTCACACGCATCGGCTATCCAACCGGCAGCCATGCAATTCAAACGGAGCCTCCCATGACCAACACCACCATTTTCAAATTCGGCGCTGTCGAGCATGCCGAGGGCGGCGACTTACCGGGCTGGATCGTTGTCGCGGGCCGGCCGACCATGCAGACCGCCGTGCAGCACACCACCGCCGACGGCAAGGTGCTGTCGGGCACTTGGCGCGCCTCGCCCGGAACTTATCACGCCACCTACACCGACTATGAGTTCGTGCACATGATCGCCGGCCGCATCATCATCACGCCCGATGGCGGCACGCCTGTCGAGGTCGGTCCGGGCGATGCGCTCGTGGTCGAAGCCGATTTCAAGGGCACCTGGCAGATCCTCGAGCCGGTAACCAAGCACTTCGTCGTCAAGCTTGCTTGATCGACGTCGCCAGGGTCGCCTGATCGGCTCGTCGTCAGCCTTGCTTGATCGCGTCGTCGGCAGTTCCTGATCGGTGCCGATACACCTCGGCCGGCGCGGTTCATCGCCAGCGTCCCCCTCGCCCAGTAGGGGGAGGGGGACGTAGCGTAGCGAATATCGGTTAAGAGGGCGTCACCTCGTTCGCTTCGAACCGATGCGGATCGAAAAGCTGAGACGATGGCGTTCTGCGGAGCCTGGTCGAGAGAACGCAGGCCAGGACTGCTGCCGGGTCGCCGGCGCGTCAGCCAAGAGCGAGCGGCGCACTTCGAGAGTGCATGCCGCCCGTCCGGCGCCGGGCCGTCAATGCTGTTGTTACGAAACCCCCCAGCCCCGTCTCAACCGCCACGGCCATGGCGTGACCCATGGCTTGCTATACGCATGCAGCACCGCGGTCTGTCAACGCCGCCCGCAATGGCCGCGGGAGGTCCCTTTTGCACCTCCCGATCAGCTTTCCAGCCGGCCTCGCGCAAGCCATTCGCCGCTGCAAAATGCGCTTGAAATGGCGGTTTTCCGGGTGTTCCGGCCGCTCCGGAGCGGACCTTTGGCGCGACAGAGGTCGCGATCTAGGCGATTGGATGAATTGTCTTTCGCGGCTGAAACGTTTCAGGAGCCGGATTGTAGACCTGACTTTTTTTGGGTGTATTTCCCTGACGTCAGTTTTGCACCCCAGCCGACCCGATCGACCTGCCGGAGGGCAAGCCTCAGGGGCCGGCGTCGGCGCTCTGAGTCTCTCGGACCGACGGGCGCCGGACCATGCCGCTGACGACATAGGCCGCCGCGCCCAGCGCCGTGATCCAGAAGCTCGTCGGCCAGTCGGTCAGGAAGGCGAGCGTCAGGCTGATCCAGGCGATGATCACGGCAAGCGCGATGGACGCCAGCACGCCGGCTCCGACGCCGCTGGTAAGCCTGAGCGCGGTGGCTGCAGGCGCCACCATCAGCGCGAAGACGAGCAGCACGCCGACGATCTGCACCGCCTCGGACGTGGCGACGGCGACCAGCACCATGAACAGGGTCGAGACAAGAGTGAGCGGCACGCCGCGCGCTTCGGCGAGTTCCGGCTGCAGGCTGGCGAACAGCAGCGGGCGCGCGATCAGCACAAGAGCTGCGAGGATCGCCACTGCCAGGACCGCAAGCACGATGACGGTGCGCAGGCTGATGCCCAGCACATTGCCGAACAGCACGTTGGTCGCCTGGGAGGCGAAGGCGGTGTAGAAATGCAGAAACAGCAAGCCCAGGCCGAGCGACAGCGTCAAAACGATGCCGATGGCGACGTCGCGATGCGCGCGTTCGCCGAGCAGGCCGATGCCGATGCCGGCGGCGACGGTGAACACGGTGAGGCCGAGAAACGGCGACAGCCCGATCAGGCCGGCGCCCGTGGCGCCGGGAAAGCCGACATGGGAGAGCGCATGACCGGCGAAGGTCTGGCCCCGGAGCACGAGGAAGTAGCCGACCGCGCCCGAAACGATGCCGACGATGGTGCAGGCATAGAAGGCGTTGCGCATGAATTCATAGTCAAAGATCGTGGACATGCGCCCCGCTCTCCAGTTCGACATCGTCGGCCATGACGAATATGCGGCCGGCAACCCGCACCACATTGATATGCGTGCCGTAGAGTTTCGACAGCACCGGACCGCTGATGACCTCGTCGACGGAACCGATCGCCGCCTTGCGGTTGCCGAGATAGAGCACGCGGTCGACGGCGCGCAGCAGCGGGTTGATCTCGTGCGAGCAGAACAGCACGGCAATGCCGAGCCGCTCGCCGATGTCGTGCACCAGGTCGATGATCGCGCGCTGATGGCCCGCATCGAGGCTGATCAGCGGCTCGTCGAGCAAAAGCAGTTGCGGATTGCCGATCAAGGATTGCGCGATCAGGATGCGCTGGCGCTCGCCACCGGAAAGCTCGCCCAAGGGACGGCGCGCGAGGCTGCCGGCGCCCACCTCTTCAAGTGCCTTCCACGCCGCCTCCTTCTCGGCAGCCGATGCGACGGGCCAGCCCCAGCGATGCCCGCCGGCGGCACTCAGCACGAAGTCGAGGCCGCTGACGCCGACATCGCCAAGCGCGCGCCGCGCCTGCGGCATATAGCCGATGTCGGCGTTGCCGCGCGTCGGCGATTTGCCAAGCACCGAAATGGCGCCGCCGGCCGGTTTGATCAGGCCGAGAATGGCGCGCAGCATCGTCGTCTTGCCGGCGCCATTGGCGCCGAGCAGGCCGACAAAGGCGCCTTGCGGTAGAGAAAAGGAGACGTCGGATAAAACCCGGCGTCCCCCATAGGTCAGCGTGACCCTGTCGAATTCGATTGCGTTCATTTAGTCACATTCATTCGCAGTCACGTTCATTGTGTGCGGGCGGCGAGCGCCTTCTGGACCGCGTCGATCTGGCCGCGGAACCAGGTCTGGATCGTCTGGCCCGCCGGTTCCGTCTCGGTGACGCCGATGACAGTGACCTTATTCTGCCTGGCGATGTCGAGCAGCCTTGTCGTTGCCTCGTCGGTCACCTGCGAATTGTAGAACAGGATCTTGGCCGAGCCGTCCTTCAGGCTGTTTTCGAACGCCGCCACCTGCGTGGCGCTCGGCTCCGCATCGTTCATCAAGGCCACCTGGAAATCGTAGTTCAGCATCTTGAGACCGAGCGCTTCCGCCATGTAGCCGAAGACCGGCTCGGTAGCCGTCACCTCGGTGCCGGCATAGGTGTTCTTGACGTCGGCGATTTCCTTGTCAATGGCCTCGAGCGAGGTCTGGAATGCCTTCAGGTTCGCCTCATAATGCACGGCATTGGCCGGATCGCGCTTGGCAAGATCGGCGCTCAGCGCCTTGGCGATGGCCGGCAGCGTCGCCGGGTCGTACCACAGATGCGGATTGTCGCCGGATTTCTTGCCGATCAGGTCGGCGGCGACGATGGTCGTGCGATCCTTGGCTGTCGAGGCCGACAGCAGCTTATCCATCCACGGATCGTAATCGGCGCCGTTGTAGATGACGATCTTGGCGTCGGCGATGGTGCGCGCCGTCGACGGGCTGGTCTCGAACAGATGCGGATCGTCATCGGGATTGGCCAGGATGCTGGTGACGGTGACGTTGCTGCCGCCGATCTGGCGGGCAAGGTCGCCATAGAAATTCTCGGCCGCCACGATGGTCAGCTTGTCTTCGGCGCCGACAGCCGTGCCGGTCAAAAGCGGCACCGCGACGAGCAGCGCGGCGAGAAAGGGAATGCGACGCATCCGTGGTCTCCTTGCAGTCTGAAAGGTATGTCGCCGGAGAGGCGGGCTGTGTAACTGTATAACAGTAACAATATAACGTTTGCGTCGAAAATACGGCTGATGTCAATGGGCTTTTCGAGCCGCGCAGTTTTTCACGCGCACAAAAGCGTGAGCGGCCTGCGCCGATCAGGCGGAGCCACTCATGCCTGTGGCTATATGCGAAAGGGCAGGCGATCGCCGGCACCGCCAGGCCGCCGCGAACACACCGGTTCGTGGCGGTATCCTGATGAATTCGCGGCGGGTAAGTTCCTGCTTGTTGCCGTCAGTTTTGCGGGCGCCTTCCCTCCCACGCGTCCTGCAACAGGGCGCGGATTGCGGCGCGGTCGAAAGGCCGCGGATTCCAGTATGGGTTCCTGGTCGCAATCTCAGCGGCGCGGTCGAGATCGGCCTGCATGAGGCCGAGTTCTTTCAATGTAAGGGGCGCGCCGACCGCCTTGCCGAAATCGTGGAGACCGCCGCCCGCACTGCCGCCAAACAAGTCGGCGACCGGCTTCAACAAGTCGGGCACCGCGGCGGCGTTGAAGCCGATCGCGTGCGGCAACATCACCGCATGCGTCTCGGCATGCGGCATGTCGAAAGAGCCGCCCAGCGTGTGACAGATCTTGTGATGCAGCGCCATGCCGACGGCGCCGAGCACCGTACCGCACAGCCAGGCGCCGTAAAGCGCATCGCCGCGTGCATCGATATTTCCAGGCTCCTTGGTCAACACCGGCAGCGCCGCCGTCATGGCGCGCAATCCTTCTTTCGCCATCAGGGTGGAAATCGGATTCCGATCCTGCGCGTAAAGCGCTTCGGCCGCGTGCGCCATGGCGTTGAGTCCTGACGCGACGCTCATCGCTATCGGCAGGCCGACGGTCAGCTCTGGATCGTAGATCACCACTTCCGGCAGGATCCTTGCGTCACGCATTGTGGTTTTTTCGCCGTTCTCGGTCTGACCGAGGATCGGCGTCACCTCCGAGCCGGCATAGGTGGTCGGGATGACGATCTGCGGCAGGTCGGTGCGCCAGGCGATCGCCTTGCCGAGACCGGTGGTCGAGCCGCCGCCAAGCGCGACAACGCAGTCAGCGTTGACCTCGGTCGCCTTGGCCATTGCCGTTTGGGTTACCTCGACCGGCGTGTGCATGGCGGCGCCCGAAAAGCTGCCGGCCGCCAGCGCGCCGAGGGATTTGGCAAGCGCCTCGCCGTCGGCAGCCCGATGCGGCGTCGACAGCACCAGCGCGCGATTGCAGCCGAGTTTTTCGATCCAGGTGCCCACCTCGGACGACGCGCCATTGCCGAAGACAATATGCGCAGGGCTGCCGGAGTAGGTGAACGTCCTTGTCATGCCGATCCGCTCCCTTTGCATATTATCACTGTGACGGAGCCGAAATCGAGCGACCAGCTCTCGCCGCCGGCGACATCGTTTGCGTCGTCACCGTCTCGCAAGCGGGGCCTGATCTCTCCCGCGTACTCGCAAACGTATCGCCTTGACCACAAAAACGTCAAAAAAGTATCAGTGAGGTGGACACACCGTGGTGGCGGCTGCATGAATTGCCGCCTAAGCTTCGATCACTGCAGAGAGCGGCAAACGCGGCCTGCGGGAGATGGCACTGCAACTGGTCGCATGACCGGACCGGCGCCGGGAGGAACTGACATGAATCCGGACTTGGAAGTCGTCCAGATCAGACGCGGCGAGTCGTTCAAGGCCTGGGCCCACGGCTACCCCTTCCGCACGGTGCGCTGGCACTTCCATCCCGAATACGAAATCCATCACGTCGTCGCCACCACGGGCCATTATTTCGTCGGTGACTTCATCGGCGAGTTCGAGCCCGGCAATCTCGTGCTCACTGGCCCGAACCTGCCGCACAATTGGGTTAGCGACGTGCCGGCAGGCGCCAGCGTGCCGCTGCGCGGCCGCGTCGTGCAATTCTCGCAAGAGTTCATCGCAGACGCCACCGCCGCGTTGCCGGAACTTGCCGGTTGTGAAAACATTCTCGAGCTCAGCCGCCGCGGCGCGCTGTTCTCCACCGCTACCGCCAAGCTCGCCGCACCTGTGCTGGCCGAACTAGTCGAGGCGCAAGGCGTTCGCCGCATCGCGCTGTTCATGGAGCTGATCGATATTCTGAGCCGCGCCGCCGATGTACGGACGCTGACCAGCGCCAGCTATCTGCCGGATCCCTCAGGCTTCATGTCGGCCGGCGTCAACAAGGCGCTTGCCTTTATCAACGCCAACCTGACCGAGCCGTTCAGCGAAAGCGATCTGGCGGCGATTGCCGGGCGCAGCCCGAGCGCGTTTTCGCGCAGCTTCCGCCGTCATACCGGCATGGCGCTGGTTCAGTACGTCAACCGGCTGCGCATCAACCTTGCCTGCCAGTTGCTGATGAGCGAGGCCGACATGCCGATCACCGAGATCTGCTACGCCGCCGGCTACAACAACATCTCGAATTTCAACCGCCAGTTCCTGACCCAGAAAGGCATGTCGCCTTCGCGCTTCAGGGCCCTGCTGGCGGAAAACGTCAGCGCGGAGATTGCCGCCTAACAGGGAGGACCGGGAGGAGCCTAGACATTTACTGAGGTAAGAACGCGGGGTGCGTTGGAGGCGCCCCGTGCTGGAGATCGCTTGTCCCGAAATCCAGAGATATCAAGAGGATGCGCAGCACGGATCAAGTGCTCCGTTGTTCCTCGCAACAGCCGACTGCAGTCAAGGCCCGGCGCCATGTGGTGTCCAAGGCTTCATGAAACCATTCCTTGAAACGGAGCTATCGAAATGACCAGATTTGCCTGGAAATCGACGGGAGCCATCGCGCTCACTCTTTCTCTTCTTGGCGGCACCGCTGCCTTTGCCGCCCCGGTTACCGACGCCACGGTCGCCTTCTTGATGCCCGACCAGGCCTCGACGCGCTACGAGCAGCACGACTATCCCGGCTTCGTCGCCGAGATGAAAAAACTCTGCCCCGGCTGCAAGGTGATCTACCAGAACGCCGATGCCGACGCCTCGCGCCAGCAGCAGCAGTTCAACTCGGTGATCTCGCAAGGCGCCAAGGCGATCGTGCTCGACCCTGTCGACTCGACCGCCGCCGCCTCGCTGGTCAAGCTGGCGCAGAGCCAAGGCGTCAAGGTCATCGCGTATGATCGCCCGATCCCGACCGCACCTGCCGACTTCTACGTCTCGTTCAACAATGAAGGCATCGGCAAGGCCATTGCCGACTCGCTCGTCGAACACCTCAAGGCGCTGAAGGTCGACCCCGCCAGCGGCGGCCTGCTGCAGATCAACGGATCGCCGACCGACGCGGCCGCCGGGCTGATCAAGAAGGGCATCCATTCCAGCCTCGACAACAGCGGCTACAAGATCCTTGCCGAATACGACACGCCGGAATGGGCGCCGCCGAAGGCGCAGCAATGGGCAAGCGGCCAGATCACCCGCTTCTCCACGCAGATCGTCGGCGTCGTTGCGGCCAATGACGGCACCGGTGGTGGCGCCATCGCCGCCTTCAAGGCCGCCGGTGTCGATCCGGTGCCGCCGGTGACCGGCAACGATGCGACCATCGCCGCCCTGCAGCTGATCATCGCCGGCGACCAGTACAACACCATCTCCAAGCCGAGCGAGATCGTTGCGGCGGCTGCAGCCAACGTCGCCGTCCAGCTTCTGTCGGGCGAGACGCCGAAGGCCGAAATGACCCTCTACGACACCCCGTCGCAGCTGTTCACGCCGGCGGTGGTGACGCAGGAAAACCTCAAGGCCGAGATCATCGACAAGAAGATCAACACCGCCGAAGAGCTTTGCGTCGACCGCTATGCCGAAGGCTGCAAGAAGCTCGGCATCACAAAGTGACAATGCAGGTCGCCCCAAAAGTGCGCAGCGGTTTTGGGATAACGACATGCATAAAAGGATGACCTAGAATCCTGATCCTGCTTTCCGGCCGCCCTTGCGGCGGCCGGAAGTTCGCAGTCACTCTTGACCGCCCATCCGGAAAGGTTTGCCACCATGTCTGACATCTCTGACGGACCGGTTTCGGCAGGCGAGCTGGTGCTCAGCCTGCGCGGCATCTCGAAGAATTTCGGCGCCGTTTCGGCGCTCACCGATATCGATCTCGATGTCCATGCCGGCGAGGTGGTGGCGCTGGTCGGCGACAATGGCGCCGGCAAGTCGACGCTGGTCAAGATTCTGGCCGGCGTCCACCAGCCGAGCTCGGGCACCATCAATTTCCGCGGCAGGCAAGTGACGATGCCCGACCCGAGCGCCGCGCTGACGCTCGGCATCGCCACCGTCTTCCAGGATCTCGCACTGTGCGAAAACCTCGACGTCGTCGCCAACATCTTTCTAGGCAAGGAGATCAACCCGCTGCGGCTGGACGAGGTGGCGATGGAAATTCGCGCCTGGACGCTGCTCAACGAATTGTCGGCGCGTATTCCAAGCGTCCGCGAGGCGGTCGCCTCGCTGTCCGGCGGCCAGCGCCAGACCGTGGCGATCGCCCGCTCGCTGCTGCTCGACCCCAAGGTCATCCTGCTCGACGAGCCGACCGCCGCTCTTGGCGTCGCCCAGACGGCGGAAGTGCTGAACCTCATCGACCGGGTGCGCGAGCGTGGGCTCGGCGTGCTGATGATCAGTCACAATATGGAGGACGTGCGCGCCGTCGCCGACCGCATCGTCGTGCTCAGGCTCGGCCGCAACAACGGCGTCTTCGAACCCGACGCCTCGAACCAGGAACTGGTCAGCGCCATCACCGGCGCCGCCAACAATGCAGTGTCGCGCCGCGCCGAACGGCGCAAGGCCGCCGAACAAGCGCACAACCAGGAGCAGCGGCCATGAGCGCGGAGCCCAAGCAGGACACCTCTTCGTCGACGGCGCTCGACCGCAGCGACGTCCGCGTCAAGCACCAGGCCGGCGTCGGTGGCGCCATCAGCGCCTTCTTCGACCGCGTCCGCTCCGGCGACCTCGGCTCGTTGCCGGTCATCGTCGGCCTGGTCATCATCTGGAGCGTGTTCACCGCGCTCAACCCGGTGTTCGTTTCGTCAAGCAACCTCGTTAATCTGTTGTTCGACTGCTCGACCGTCGGCGTCATCGCGCTCGGCATAGTCTTCGTGCTGATGGTCGGCGAGATCGACCTGTCGGTCGGCTCGATCAGCGGCTTTGCCTCGGCCATGGTGGGCACGCTGTGGGTCAACCAGGGCTGGCCGGTGGCGCTCGCCATCCTCGCCGCGGTTGCCGTCGGCGGTTTCATCGGCGCGCTCTATGCCTTGCTGTTCAACCGGCTCGGCATGCCAAGCTTCGTCTCGACGCTCGCCGGCCTGCTCGCCGTGCTCGGCCTGCAACTGTATATTCTGGGCTCCACCGGCTCGATCAATCTGCCCTATGGCTCGAACCTGGTGAATTTCGGCCAGTTGCTGGTCATGCCGGACTGGCTGTCCTATGCACTGGCGGCATTGCCCGGCATCGTAATGCTGGTCACCGGCCTGCGCACCGTCAGCCGCCGCCGGGCCGTCAATTTGTCGGCGCCGTCGGTCGGCGGCCTCATCGTGCGCGTCGCCGCCCTGACCATCCTGCTCGAACTGATCGTCGGCTATCTCAACCAGGCGCGCGGCATACCGTGGATGTTCGGCCTGTTCGTCGGCCTGGTGGTGGCGATGAACTATGCGCTGACCCGCACCCAATGGGGCCGCTCGATGACCGCCGTCGGCGGCAACCGCGAAGCGGCGCGCCGCGCCGGCATCAAGGTGCGCTCGATCTACCTCAGCGCCTTCGTAATGTGCTCGATGTTTGCCGCCCTCGGCGGCGTGCTGTCGGCAGCGCGCCTGGCCTCCGCCAGCCAGCAGGCCGGCACCGGCGACGTCAACCTCAACGCCATTGCGGCGGCGGTCATAGGCGGCACCAGCCTGTTTGGCGGCCGTGGCAGCGCCTATTCCGCGCTGCTCGGCATCATCGTCATCCAGTCGATCGCCAGCGGGCTGACCTTGCTCGATCTGTCATCGTCGCTTCGCTACATGATCACCGGCGCCGTTCTGGCAATTGCGGTCATCGTCGACTCCCTGGCACGCCGCTCGCGGGTTTCCCACGGCCGCGCCTGAACGCAACCGCAATCGATACGAGGATAGAATGGCTCAGGATTTGAGTGGAAAGGTCGCGGCGATCACCGGCGCCGCGTCGGGCATAGGCCTGGAATGCGCGAGAGCGCTGATTGCCGCCGGCGTTCGCGTTGTGCTCGTCGACCGCGCCGCCGACGCGCTGAAAAGCGTCTGCACCGAACTCGGTCCCAACGCGATCCCGCTGGTGATCGATCTGATGGAGCCGGCCAGCGTCGCGACGATGATGCCGCAAATCCTGGACAAGGCCGGCCAGCTCGATATCTTCCACGCCAATGCCGGCGCCTATGTCGGAGGCCCGGTGCTCGAAGGCGACCCCGATGTGTGGGACCGCATGCTGAACCTCAACATCAACGCGGTGTTCCGCTCCATACACGCGGTGCTTCCGCATATGGTCGAACGAAAGACCGGCGACATCATCGTCACGTCTTCGATCGCCGGACTGGTGCCCGTGGTCTGGGAGCCGATCTACACAGCGTCGAAACACGCGGTTCAGGCCTTCGTCCATACGGTGCGCCGCCAGGTCGCCCCGCATGGCCTGCGCGTCGGCGCGGTGCAGCCGGGGCCGGTGGTGACAGCGCTGATCAGCGACTGGCCGAAGGACAAGCTTGAGGATGAACTGGCCAAGGGCGGCCTGATACAACCGGTCGAGGTCGCCGAAGCCGTGCTGTTCATGCTGACGCGGCCGAGAAATGTCACTATCCGGGATCTGGTTATCCTGCCGCAGAGCAATGATTTGTGAGGCAGTAGGCGTTAGGCAGTAGGAAATGGGGAGAGGCTCTTGCAACTGACCGTTCACTGCTGACCATCTCGCCTACACCCTACACCCTACACCCTACACCCTACACCCTACACCCTACTGCCTAACTTCTGAGGTTCCCATGTCCCACTTCCTCGGCATCGACGTCGGCACTGGCAGTGCCAGGGCGGGGGTGTTCGACAGCAAGGGCACCATGCTTGCCTCGGCGAAGCGCGACATCGCTCTGTTCATCGAGCCCGGCGAAATCGCCGAACAGTCGAGCGAGGACATCTGGCGTGCGGTTTGCGCCAGCGTGCGCGAGGCGGTGACGAAGTCGGGGCTCGCTGGGCGCGACATTGCCAGCATCGGCTTCGACGCCACCTGTTCGCTGGTCGTGGTCGGCAAGGACGGCGCGCCGTTGCCGGTCGGCAGTTCCGGCGACAGCCAGCGCAACATCATCGTCTGGATGGATCACCGCGCGCTCGATCAGGCGCAGCGCATCAATGCCGGCAAGCACGCCGTGCTCGACTATGTCGGCGGCACCATCTCGCCGGAAATGGAAACGCCGAAGCTGCTGTGGCTGCGCGAGAACCTGCCCGCCACCTTCGATGCGGCCGAGCATTTCTTCGACCTCACCGACTATCTGACCTGGCGCTCAACCGGCAGCCTGCGGCGTTCGATCTGCACGCTGACCTGCAAATGGACCTATCTCGGCCACGAGCGGCGCTGGGACGAAGCCTATTTCCGCGCCATCGGCCTCGGCGCGCTCGCCGATGAAGGCTTTGCCCGCATCGGCACCGAGATCGTCGAGGGCGGCACCGCGCTTGCCCAAGGCCTGACTGAGGCCGCCGCGGCCGATCTCGGCCTGCTGCCGGGAACGCCGGTTGCTGCCGGCCTGATCGATGCCCATGCCGGGGGAGTCGGCACGGTTGGCGGGCAGGGCTCCGTCGGCACCTTGCAGTCGCGCATGGCCTATGTGTTCGGCACTTCGGCCTGCACCATGGCCAGCACCAGCGAGCCGGCCTTCGTGCCCGGCGTCTGGGGTCCGTATTTTTCCTCGATGGTGCCGGGGCTTTGGCTCAATGAAGGCGGGCAATCGGCGGCGGGTGCTGCAATCGACCACCTCGTCGCTTTCCATCCGGCCACGGCTGAGGCATCCGCAAAAGCCAAGGCGGAAGGTCTCGGCCTGACCGCTTGGCTTGGTCAGCAGGCGGCGAAGCAGTCCGCCGACCTGTCCGCCGTAGCGCACCTGGCCGATGGACTGCATGTTGTGCCGGAATTCCTCGGCAACCGCTCGCCCTTCGCCGATCCCGAGTCCAAGGCCCTGATCGCCGGGCTTGGCATGGACACGTCCCTCGACAGTCTGGTCGCGCTCTATGTCGGCGGCCTGCTGGGCATCGGCTACGGCGTTCGCCAGATCCTGGCGGCGATGGCCAAAAAAGGCATTGCCATCGACACTATCGTCGTCAGCGGCGGTGCGGCGCAAAGCGAGCTGGTACGTCAGCTTTTGGCCGACACCACAGGCCTGACCGTCGCCGGTTCGACCTCGCCCGAACCGGTGCTGCTCGGCTCAGCCATATTGGCTGCGGTGGCGGCGCAAAAATTTCCCGATGTGATCGCGGCGATGACCGGCATGTCGCGCATCGGCGACATCTATCGCCCGGCCGGTGGCGACCTCGTGCCCTGGCACGACAAGCGCTTCGCCGCCTTCGAATTGCTGCAGCAGGCAGGCCGGGCCATCCGCGATTGAACGGCTTCGCTCACGTCCAGAAATAGCGGACGATGTGGAAGAACACCGGTGCGGCGAAGACCAGGCTGTCGGCGCGGTCCATCATGCCGCCGTGACCCTCGATCAGGTGACCCCAGTCCTTGACGCCCTGGTCGCGCTTGATCGCCGACGCCACCAGCCCGCCGAGGAACCCCATCAGGCAGGCGATGAAGGCGACGCCTGCCGCCGCCAGCGGCGAGAACGGCGTCAGGAACGACAGCAGCGCGCCGAGCAGGCTCGATGACACCAGCCCGCCGACCAGCCCTTCCCAGGTCTTCGAGGGCGAGACGGAGGGCGACAGAAGATGCCTGCCGAACAGCTTGCCGAAAATGTATTGCAGCACGTCGCTGCCTTGCACGGTGATGATCAGGAAGGCGATGAGCAGGAGGTTGCGGCCCTCGAAACCGGGCACGTTGAGGGTCAGCAGCGCCGGCACATGGCTGACGCAGTAGACCGAGATCATGACCGCCCATTGCTGCGCGGACACGCGCTCGAGGAAGCGCTCGGTGTCGCCGTTGAGCGCGGTGACCGCCGGCATCAAGAGGAAGCAGTAGACGGGGATGAAAATGGTGAAGAGCCCGTACCAGGCGGTCCACACCAGCCAGTACTGGAAGGGAATGATGATGCCGAACATGCCGAGCAGCACCCAGTGGTCGCTGCGCCGGCTGTGCGTCAGCGTCACGAACTCGCGCAGCGCGGCAAACGAGATCAGCGCAAACAGGATGGTCATGCCGGTGCGGCCGAAGAAGAAGGCGACGGTGATCGCCAGCACCATCACCCACCAGGCGTTGATGCGCTGGTTCAAGTTGACGAGCGTCGAGGGCAGCGGCTTCGGCGCCCGCCATGAGAGGATACCGGCAACGATGCTCGCCATGGTCAGCACGCAGATCAGGCCGGCCAGCAGGATGACGGTTTCATGCATTGGCGGCAGTGTCATACGAAGTCTCTTTGCCTGGTCATGCTAGTGGTCCCGATCGGGACGCGGGTTGAGCGACAGCAGCGTCTGGCGCGCGCGCTCGAGGAAGGTGCGGCGTTCTTCGCCGGGCGCGATCGCCACCGGCGGACCGAAGACGACGCGGCACAAAAGCGGCACCGGTAGGAACTGGCCCTTGGGCAGCACGCGCGACATGTTCTCGATCCAGCACGGGATGAGTTCGACATCCGGCCGCGCCATCGACAGATTGTAGAGGCCGGAGCGGAACGGCAGCAGATCCGCCTCCGTCGTGTTGCGAGTGCCTTCGGGAAACAGGATCAGCGAGTGGCCGTCGTCGAGCACCGACAGCATGATCGAGATCGGGTGTTGCGTTTCGTCGGTCCACTGCCGGTGGATGAGCACGGACGACAGCATGTCCTGCGCGATGAAGCGGCGCAGCCGCGACTTGCCCCAATATTCGGCCGCCGCGATCGCATGGGTCCGGGCGCGCACCTTCTCACTCAGACAGGCCGACAGCAGGATGAAATCACCATGGCTGGCATGGTTGGCGAAGTAGATGCGCTGCCGCTCCGACGGCTGGCTGCCGTTCCAGATTGGTCTGACGCCGGTTACCACCCAGGCCGCCGCCGACAGGCCGACCGACGTCACCGTCTGCAGCAAGGTGAAGGTGTTGGCGCGCAGGTGAAGCTTGGTCATGGCTCAAACAAATGCTGCGAAAAGGGATGCCGCAGCAAACATGGCGAGCGCCATGCGCTGCCTTGTCAGCAGGCGACGCGTGCCTGCCATGCGATGGTTAAGCGAGCGGCCGCCGGCAGCGGTGGATTTCAGGCGCATGCGCGTCAGCACATCGTCGACTGCGGCACCGCCGGCGGCCTCGCTGGCGTGGCTGGCCATCAGCCGGAACAGCAGGGCGTCGAACAAAAGCAAGGCCGAAAGTGCCAGCGTGGCCACGGCGCTCGCCGCCGCGACCAGCCAGGCCGCCGACAGCGCTGTCGTCTGCGGCCCGGCCACCAGGCCGATGACCGGCGCTGCCATCACAGCCGCCACCACGAGCAGGATCGGCCACACCGCCTGCACCATCAGTCCGGCGGCGAATATTTCGGCGTTCTCGGGAACATTCTCGCCACTCATGCCGGCCAACTCATGTCGGTTCTTCCAGCCTCGGTTCTTCCAGCCCGATCTGAAGGTGCACGGGCCTGCCCGACGCGGCGAGTTTCTTGCGCGCCTGTGCAGCTGTGTACGAGCGCCCCGTCACCACCAGCCAGTCGGCGACGATGGCTGCACTGCGCTGGAAGCCGAGCGCGCAGCAGACCAGAACGGTGCCGCGCCGGCGCGCCAACTCGATCGCCGCCACGGCCCGCTCCAGCCTGTCGTGAGGCGGCGCCACGAGGTCGAGCATCGCGTAGCTGATCCAGCGGCAGGTCACGCCGCGCGGCCGTTCCATCTCGCCGGCAAGGTCGATCACTGTGCCGAAGCGGTTGGCCTCGTCGGCACTCGGAAACCGGCCGAGGAAAACACCGTCGGTGATCTCCACTTGCGGCGCCAGTTGGCGGGTCCATACCCACACATTGATCCGGGCGCCAAGCCGGTAGGGCAGGAGCAGGATACGGTTGGCCAGTGAGACGCTACCATCGGCTGCCTTCTGGAACACTTTGGCGCCGGCCCCAGCATAGCCGAAGGCGACGATGGCCAGCGCCAATGCCGGCCACAACAGGATGAGAAAATCGGCGGAGACCAACGCGCCCTCGGCAGCGCCGGCCAGGGCAAGGGCCGCCCCCAGCCCGTAATAACCCGCCAGCCGCCGCGCCCTTGGGTCGGCGGTCAACCGAAAACCCCAGAATGGCAGCTCGCCGTTGGACGGAAACAGCCACAGCGCAAACAGGCCGAGCAGGGCGCCGGTCGGAATGTCGATGAAATGATGCTGCCAGGTCGTCAGCACCGAGGCGCCAATGAGAAAACACCAGACGTGCCAGACCGGGCGGAGAATGCCGCCGAGACGGTGACGTGCCAGAACGTGACGCCAATGGTCCCAGATGATCACCAGGAGTGCGATGTGCAGGGATGGCGCTTGGTTGAACGGCTTGTCGAAACCACCGAGCACCGCAAACAGGAAACCCGGCAAGCCGGTGGTTTCCGGCCGCACGAAGGTCGCCGTCAGCGGGAACGCGACGAAGCAGGCGACGGCAATGATCTGCGCCGAGAGATAGCGGCCGGCGAGCCGGTCGACGCCGCGCCTGGTCGTGTTGAGCAACAGCGACAGGCCGTAGAACAGATTGATAGACCAGTAGGGCACGATCGTCCAGGCGACGAACGGGATGGCGTGTTCCCAGGCAAACACGATGCTGCCGACATGGTCGCGCCGCGACGCCAGCCAGTTGGCGAAGCCGTAGGTCGAATAGAAGAACGGCGCCAGCAGCGCCAGCCAAAGGGCGGCCCTCAGCACGATACCCAAATTGTGTTCCCGAGCCGGGGCAGGGTCAGTCGCAGGTGCGGCCATGGTCTCAGACGCGCCGAGCGACCGAAACAGTGAAGATGCCCCATTGGTCGATGCGCTGCTCGATCTTCTCGAAACCGGCCGCCGTCACCAACTGGTCCATCTCGCCCTGCGTGCGCCGCCGCATCACCCAGGCCTGGCCGCCGCGATGCGAGGTCAGGCTGCGCGCGATCATCTCCAGCTGCGGATGCCACGGCTGATTGGTGTAGACGAGCAGGCTGCCGGACTGCATGGCGCTCGCCAGCCCGCCGAGCGAGCGGGAAATCATCGTATTGTCGGCGAACAATTCGTAAAGTCCGGAGACGATGGCGAGGTCCGGCGCCGGGGTCAACCCAGCCAGCATGTCGGCATCGAAGGCGTCGGCCTGATGGAAGGTAACGCTGGTCGGCAGACGCCGCTCGGCGATCAGCTTCGAGCCGAGCCCGACATTGAGTTCGGAATAATCCTGCAGCCGCACGCTTGCTGGTGGTTCAGTGCATTTGGCGACGGCATCGAGCACATAGCGGCCGTGACCGGCGGCGATGTCGAGCATGTGGACGGGACGGCCGGCTGCCTTCAGGCTGGCGGCGGCGTTGCCGATCAGCTCTTCCAGATGCAGCTTGCGCTGGCGGATGCCGCGCCAGCCGATGGCGTCGAGGAAGGTGCGGTCTATCATGCGGCCGATGAAGCCGATGCCGCGCGCGTCGTTCTCGTAGACATAGTCGAGCGTCGAGCCGGAATCGAAGCCGGTGGCGATGCCGGTCTTCATGCCCGAAGACAGCCAGGCGCCCATGCGGATCGAGGCGCGGCTTATCGCCCAGTAGATACCCTTTGGCGACAGCAGCGCCAGCGGCGAGGCCAGCCTCTCGGCCTCGTCGCGGGTGTAGCCGGCGCGGTCGGCCTGAAGCAAGTCGATGGTTTTCTCCGGCGTGGCAAATTGCTTTTCGAGGAATGGCCGGATCAGGTCCAGCGCCTGCTTGCGATCGCGCTCGCCCAGCGTGTCGTGGAAGAAGCCGGGCAGCACATGCCGCTCCTTGGCGCTGCTGCCGAGATTGACGAAGAACTCGTGCTGCGGTCCATGCCGCACCACCCAATCGCTGCCGGAGATCAAGAGCTGCGTCGGCACGGTGATGGCGCGCGCGTCCGAGACGATGCGGGCAGCGTGGTCGTAAAGCTCGACCAGGATGTTGGAGGCGATCGGTCGCGTGATCAGCGGATCGGCGTCGAAGGAAGCGATGCGCTCGGCATCATGCGTCAGGAACTTCGCCTTGACGTAGGAATTGACGAAGAAGCGGCCCTTGAGCTTCTGCCACAGCGCAATGCCCTCTTTGGCGAAGGGCACGTAGAGCTTGACCGAAAAGGCCGGTGAAGCCACCACCAGCGCGCGGATGTCGGGCGCATAGTCATGCACCCAGGCAGCGGCCAGCACGGCGCCGAAGGACTGCGCGATCAGCGCGATGTCGCGCTGGCCAAAACCATCCCGGCCGATCTCACGCACCAGGCAGTCGATGTCACGAACCAGGGCGGCAAAGGATGGCGCATAGCCGCGCTCGCCGGCCGAGCGGCCATTGCCGCGCGCGTCCCAGGCGTAGAAGGCATGGTCGGGCATGGCGAGTTCGTCGACCAGATGCGCCATGCGGCCGCCATGCTCGTGGCCGCGATGGAACAGAAGGATCGCACCCTTTGGCGTCGACCCGGCGGCCGGCCAGTAGCGGTAGAAGATCTCGGTGCCGTCATGGCTCTTGAACGTGCGCTCCTGCGCGATGCGCTCGAGGCTTGCCGGTGCTCCGGCTGCAATGGTCTGGTGGATCATGGTTTCCCTCTGGCGGTCGGGTGCCTGACGCTTTGGCATCATGCGCCGCCCGCTCTAAGGCCGCCGCGTATCCGGTTGATGGCGGTTACGACTGACAGTGTAGCCATGACCGGAAACACAAAGGGCACAATCGCTTGGAACCACAGGCCGCAGGCGATGAGGAAGGCGATGACGCCGAGCACCAGGGCTCGGTCGCTCTTGCCGAACGGCCCGGCATAGTTGCGCCCGCTGCCTGCGGCAACGCCAAGCACGCCGGCGAACTCGACAAGCATGGCGGTAATAGCGAAGGCGACGACACCCCAGGCCGGGAACAAGGTGGCAAAGGCCAGGATCAGCGCCAGGTCCGAGACGACGTCGCAGAGTTCGTTGAGATACATGCCGAGTTTTGATGCTTGCCCATGTTCCCTGGCCAGCATCCCGTCAATGGCGTTGAGCGCCATGCGCACGAACAGCACCACCGGCATCAAGAGGAAAACCAGGGGATGGAAGGCAAAGGCCGCGACCACCAGGCCGGTGGCGATGGAGAGCGCGGCGGCGAGAAGCGTGATCTGGTTGGCGGTGACGCCGGCATCGGCCAGCCGGTCGGCCAGCGGCCGCAGCCTGGCCTGAAAGGCCGGTTTCAGTTGATAAAGCGTTGGCATGTGCGATCCCCCAACCGCGGCTCATGACAGTGTCGGCCAGATTGGTCAATCGGCAGGCAGGGCGCAAGGGCTTGCACCAGCATCCGCACCGTTGCGGGACTCGAAACTCCCGGCATGGATGCAGAGGCGCAGCCGAAGATCTCGGCCAAGCAGGATGTTGCGCGCTACAAACCGCCTCGCAAATGAGAACTTTACAAATATTCGTACTTATATGAAGTAAATCACTGAAAGGTCCATCATGACAAACAGTCGCTTCGCCACCCGCCTGAATTCCTTCGCCTCGCGGCCGCAAGCCGAATGGCCTGATCTTACCGGCAAGCCGTCCATGCTGCAGATGGCAGCCCGCGCGGCCAAGGTCGACGGGCTGACCGACCTTGATCTTAATTTCCCCGACCATCTCAGTGAAAAGCCGGCTGAAATCGCCCGAAAGCTCGGCGATTTCGGGCTTTCCATCAATGGCTTTGCCATGCGTTACTACTCCAATCCGGCCTTCAAGCTCGGCGCCTTCACCAATCCGGACCCGGCGGTGCGCCGCGAAGCCATCGACTTGACCAAGGCCGGTATCGATGCGGTGCGCGCGGCCGGCGCCAGTCTGATGACGCTGTGGCTGGGCCAGGATGGCTTCGACTATGCATTTCAAACTGACTATGCGACGCTCTGGCAGCACGAAATCGAGGGGATTCGTGAAGTTGCCGCGCATGATCCCGGCTGCCAGATCAGCCTGGAGTACAAGCCGAACGAACCGCGCTCCTACTCGCTGATGCCGGATGCGGCGACCACCTTGCTGGCGATCCGCGAGGTCGGCCTACCCAATCTCGGCGTCACGCTCGATTTCGCCCATGTGCTCTATGCCGACGAACAGCCGGCCTTCGCCGCGGCGCTGATCGCTCGCCACAGCAAGCTGCTCGGCGTCCATCTCAACGATGGCTATGCCAAGCGCGACGACGGCCTGATGGTCGGCGCGGTGCACACGCTGCAGACCATCGAACTGCTGCGCCAGATTCGGTGCGATGGCTATGCCGGCGCCATCTACTTCGACACCTTTCCCGACATGACCGGGCTCGATCCGGTGCGCGAATGCGAAGTCAACATCGCCACCGTCAAGCGCCTGCTGCGCGTTGTCGACCGGCTGGAGAAGGATAACCGCCTGTCCGCCGCCATGGACAGCCAGGACGCCGTGACGTCGCAGGCTATCGTCCAGGAAGCCATGCTCGGGCCGGAGACGAGGGGACGTGGATGACGTTGAGCAATCTCGATCTGAAAGCCGTGGGGCCGCGCATCCGCATGATGATGCCGCATCTCACCCCGCTTGAGGCCAAGGTGGTGGAAACCGTCTTCGGCCGGCGCGGTTTCGACGAGACCATTCCGCTCAAGCAGATCGCCGAGGAGGCCGGCGTGTCCGAGGCGATGGTGGTCAAGATCGCCAAGAAACTCGGCTTCTCCGGCTACCGCGACTTCCGCACCGCCGTCTATGAATACAGCCGCCTCCCGACCGCCGAGATGCACCAGGAACTGTCGGTCGACGACAGCTCGGCCGAGATCGTGCAGAAAGTGTTCCGCACCTCGATCCAGGCGCTGGAGGAGACGCTCGCGATCCTCGACATGGACGATTTCGACCGTGCCGCCGATCTGCTCTACCGCGCCAGGAACCGCGATTTTTATGGCGTCGGCGGCTCCGCCCAGATCGCCCGCGACGTCTCGCACAAATTCCTGCGCATCGGCATCCGCGCGTCTGTCTATGACGACTCGCACATGATGCTGATGTCGGCCTCGCTCCTCGGCGCCGACGACATCGCCGTCGGCTTCTCGCATTCCGGCAACACGTCGGCCGTCATCGACGCCATCCATCTTGCCCGCAAGAGCGGCGCCCGCACGCTGGCCATCACCAACTACGACAACTCGCCGCTGGCCCGGATTGCCGACATCGTGCTGTGCTCGACGGCGCAGGGATCGCCGCTGATGGGCGAGAACGCGGCGGCGCGCATCGCGCAGCTCAACATCCTCGACGCGCTGTTCGTGGCGGTGGCGCAGCGCGACTACCAGGCGGCGGAGCGCAATCTCGGCCGCACCATGTCGGCGGTCACCTCGAAGCGAAAAGACCGCGGCACATGACGGTTCCGCTGGTCACCGTCTTCGGCAGCCTGCACTACGACATCATGGTCGACGCGCCCGACCGTCCGCGCAAGGGCGAGACTGTGACCGGCCATGCCTGGCAGCCGAAATGCGGCGGCAAGGGCGGCAACCAGGCGGCCTCGGCGGCACGCGCCGGCGTGCGCGCGGCGATGATCGGCGCCGTCGGCGACGACGATTTCGGCACGGCGCTGCTGGCCAATCTCGATCGCGCCGGCGTCGATCGCCGCTTCGTGCGCGTGGCGGCAGGCGCAGGCTCCGGCATGAGCGTGGCGATCTTCGACAGCGATGGCGACTATGGCGCGGTGATCGTCTCCGGCAGCAATCTCACCCTGGGCGGTGATGACATCGCGGCTGCGGGCGAGGTGGTGGTACGGACGGCAGTGCTGTTGCTGCAGAACGAAGTGCCCGATGCCGCCAACATCGCTGCCGCGCGCGCGGTGAAGGCATCCGGAGGCTGCGTCGTGCTCAACGCCGCACCGGCGCGAACACTGTCGGCCGAATTGACCGCTCTGATAGACATCGTCATCGTCAACGCCATCGAAGCGGAATTTTTGGCCGGCATTCCGGTCGTCGATACGCTCGCCGGCGCAACCGAAGCCGCGCGGCGGCTGATCGATGCCTACCCCTCGGCGATCGTCACCGCCGGCGGCGAAGGTGTCGCCTATTGCGACCGGACCGGCGCGGCCTTCGCACTGGCGGCCGTCCCGGTCAAGGTCGTCAGCACCCATGGCGCCGGCGACGAATTCGTCGGCGCCTTCGCGGCAGGCCTCGCGCGTGGCCATCCGATGGAAGCGGCGATCGCCACGGCCAATGCCGCCGCCGCCTCGCTGGTGGCGACACCGGAGGGAAAGCGCAGCTCGCGTTGAAAACTCAGGCCGCATATTGCCGCCTCCAAACCCGTGCCCCCGTCGATGAGCGAAACGGCAAACCGGGCGCGGCGAGAACCTGCTTGGCTTTGCCCTGACGGAGGCGCGGGACCAAGCTGCGTGGTCGAAAGTAGGGAGCTTCAGTCCGCTTCGCCGGCCGAACCTTTGCCGCACTGCGCCAGCACCTTACCGATCGCAGCGCTCGAGCCCGTCAGCGGAAAGCTGTTCTCGCCATATTTGTCGGCCGTAACCGTGACGTCGCCCTTGCCGCGCAACAAGCCGAGCAGTGGATCGTCTTTGCTCAGCTCAGCCGTGAAGTAATTGTACATGGCCTCGAGGTCGAGCTTTTTGGTCACGCTTTTGTCACCCCCCTTGAAGGTGAAGGAAGCGCTGATGCCGGGTTCCAGCTGCTGGCCGGCCGCACCCAGATCGTAGCTCAGCACCGGCTTGTCGAAACAGACGAGCATCAGATGCGCATCGGCCTTCGGTCCGCCGCACACCGAAGCCGTCAGCACGCTGCCGCCTTCGTCTTCTTCCATCTTGGCGCTCCAGTTGCAGGACGCGGCAAAAGCCGGCTGCGCGGCTTGCAGCGCGGCCAGAACGGAACCTGCCATCATGAACTTCGCCAATGCACTTTGCATGATCCCCTCCCAAGCTACATTCAACGAGATCATACAGGACAAAAGGCCTGGTGACAGCGGCATATGCCGTCTTAGCCCCCGGCGCGCCCCATTGATCAAGCCTTTGAGACCGGCCTCGACGTCCAGGGCGGCTCCGGCGCGAAGCGCTTGCCGATCCACTCGGCGAAGGCGCGTGTCTTGGCGGCTTGTCCCTTGGCCGAGGGCATGACGACATAGACCGCGCCTTCGTCGGCCAGCGTCCAGTCCGCCAGCACCGGCACCAGCCGTCCGTCGGCGAGTTCGCGTCCGACAAGCCAGTCGGTGCTCATCATCAGGCCGAGGCCTTGCACCGCGGCTTCGACCAGCACCTCGGCATCGTCGCACACCATCGGCCCCGAGACGTCGACGTTGACGCGGCGTCCCGAACTGTCGGTCATCTCCCAGGTTGGAAAGGTCTGGAAGCCGGAGAAGCCGAGGCAGGCGTGTTCTGTGAGCGCTTCCGGCGCTTCCGGCGTGCCCCGGCGGGCGAGGTAGGAGGGAGCAGCGCACAGCAACCGCCGCCGTGTCGCGATCTTGCGCGCCACCAGGCGCGAGTCCTCCAGCGCGCCGAGACGGACGGCGACATCGAAGTTCTCTGCAACGAGATCGACGAACCGGTTGGAGAACTCGGCCTCGATGCGGACATCCGGGAACGTCGCTAGAAATTGCGGCAGCAGCGGCCCGATCCACATACGGCCAAAGGTTCCCGGCATCGCCAGCCGCAGCAAGCCCCGCGGAGCCCCGCTGGCATGCGCGGAAGCAGCAGCCTCGGCTTCGTCTACCGAGGCCAGGATGGCGCGGACACGCACCAGGAACTCCGCTCCGGCCTCCGTCAACGACACGCTTCGGGTGGTCCGGTGCAGCAGCCGCACGCCGAGCCGCTCCTCCAGCGATTGCAGGCGGCGTGACAGAACCGTCGAGTCGCGCCCGACGCGCAACGCTGCCTTGGTGAAGGAGCGCGCTTCCGTGATGGCCGCAAAGGCGGCCATTTCGGCAAGGCTGGCGGGGTCGTGTGATTGCTGCATAAAGCACAGGATTCAAATGTAAAAATTCCAGATTATCTGCTTGTAGCGCAGCAGATAGCTTCACTCAATCCTGACGATTGACCCCTTAAACAGGAATGCGTGAGCCATGAAAGCCATCGAACTGACCGCCGCCAAGCTGGACGCCTTTCGCGCCACCACCATTGCCACGCCTGAACCGCAGCGCGGCGAAGTGCTGATCCGCCAGCGCGCCGCGAGCCTGAATTTCGTCGATGTGGCGGTGGCCAGCGGCAATTATCGCGTGCCCGGCTTTCCGCTCATTCCCGTCGCCGACGGCGCCGGCGAGATCGTCGCGCTGGGGGAGGGCGTTACGGATTTCGCCGTCGGCGATCGCGTCGTTGCCCATGCCAAGCCGCGCTGGATCGGCGGTCCGCCCCGGCCTAACGAGATGACGCAGATGCGCGGAATTTCGCTGCCGGGGTCGCTCGCCGAATATGTCGCGCTGCCGGCCAACTCGCTCGTGCCGGTACCGGCTCGTCTCTCCTTCGAGGCGGCGTCGACCCTGCCGATCGCCGCGACCACCGCCTGGAACGCCGTCCGCGCCGCCGATGTCGGGCCGGGCTCGGTCGTCGTGCTGCTCGGCACCGGCGGCGTCTCCATCTTCACCCTGCAGCTGGCGAAAGCCGCCGGCGCAACCGTCATCATCACTTCTTCGTCGGACGAGAAGCTGGGGCGGGCGAAGGCGCTCGGCGCCGATCATCTCATCAACTACCGCGCGACGCCCGACTGGGACGGCAAGGTGCTGGAACTGACCGGCGGCCTCGGCGCCGACCTCGTCGTCGAGACCGCCGGCACCGCCACCTTCGCCCGCGCCGTCAACGCCACCGCGCCTGGCGGCACGCTGTTCACCATCGGTTTCGTCACCGGCGCCGAGGCCACGGTCGACCTGCTGCCGATCATCATCAAGGCACTGAAGGTGGTCGGCAACAACACCGGGTCGGTATCTGACCTTCGCGCAGCCGTCCGCGCCATCGCCGCCGCCCGCATCGACCCGGTCGTCGACAAGGTGTTCAGCCAGGAGCAGGCGGCCGAAGCCTACGCGCACATGTCGGCAGGCGGGCAGCATTTCGGCAAGCTTGCGTTCAAGCTCGACTGGTAGCCGAGGCGCGCGAGCTGCCAATCTCCCCCCTTGAGGGGGAGATGCCCGGCAGGGCAGAGGGGGTCGGTCCGACCGGGCTCGACCTACTGCGGCGGAAGGAGGTTGGCGCTCTACGAGAGGCGACCCCCTCTGTCGCCTTCGGCGACATCTCCCCCTCGAGGGGGGAGATTACGCACGCCGCTTCCTAGATCAACTTCTCCAGCGTGATCGGCAAATCCCGCACTCTTTTTCCCGTCGCATGGAACACCGCATTGGCGATCGCTGGCGCTACGCCGACGATGGCCAGTTCGCCGACACCCTTGCCGCCGAGCACCGAAGAGTGCAGGTCGGGAATGCCGACCGAGATGACCTCGATATCGGGGATGTCGGCATTGGTCGGCACCAGATAGTCGCCGAGATTGTTGTTGACGATGCGGCCATGCCTGCGGTCGACAATGCCTTCTTCCAGCAGCGCCTGGCCGATGCCCATGATGATGCCGCCCTTCCACTGGCTCTCCGCGAGTTTCGGGTTGTAGAGCCGGCCGGAATCCAGCGCCGACACCACGCGCGACACGCGCACGGTGCCGAAATCCTCGTCGACGCGCACCTCGATGAAATGCGCGCACCAGGAGTGGCGCGAATAGTCGCCCTCGGTGTGCGGCAGTGCCGCCGCGATGGTGGTGTAGTTCTTGTAGCGATCCTCGGCGGTCGAGTTCGCCGGCATGGTGTCGCCGGTGGCCTCGATGCGGTCGCGGCCGCCGCTGGCCAGCAGGTCGGCGATCGAGACATCGGGACCATCGCCGCGCGGCGACCTGATGCGGCCATTGGCGACGACCAGCGTGTTGGCCTGGAGCGCGTGGAAGGGCGAGCGCGGATCGCTGATCGCCAGTCCGACAAGCTGATCGAGCGCCGATGTCGCCGCCTTGTAGACCGCGCCCGTCATCACGCCGGCCAGCCGCGACCCGCCGGCCACGCCGGCGCGGGGATACCGGGAATCGCCGAGCTTCACGACGACATGGTCGGCCGCCACGCCGACCGTTTCGGCCGCCGTCTGCGCCAGGATCGTGTAGGTGCCCTGGCCCATGTCGATCGAGGAGCTTTCGACCTCGACCGAGCCGTTGGCAAGGATACGCACGATGGCCTCGCCGTAAGCGCGCCGTACCGGATAGGTGCCGGCGGCGACGCCCCAGCCGATCAGCTGGTTGCCATCGCGCATCGAACGCGGTTTGGGCGTGCGCTGGGGCCAGCCGAAGCGTTCGGCGCCAGCCGCGAAAGCCTCGCGCAACTGCCGCGTCGACCAAGCCTTTTTTGCGTGCGGATCCTGCTCGGCGTAATTCCTCAGCCGGATCTCCAGCGGATCGATGCCGACCTCGTAGGCGAGCTCGTCAATGGCGCTTTCGATGCCGAAGGCGCTAGGGTTTTCGCCCGGCGCGCGCATGGCGCCAGGCACCACCGAATTCACCCGCACGACATTCTGCTTCGAGGAGAAGTTGGGCGTCGCATACATGATCGAGGTGACCACGCCCAAAGGCTCGACCCACATGCCGTCGATCGACGTTTCATTGACGCCGCGATGCACGATCGACTGGATCTTTCCGTCACGGTCGGCGCCGATCGTCACCGTCTGGCGGGTCGCGGCGCGGCCGCCATAGCCGGTAAAAGTCTGCGGCCGCGTCATCACGACCCGCACCGGACGTCCCAGCATCTTGGCTGCGGCAGCAGCCACCGCGCCATGGCCGAGCGCCAGCGCCTTGGAGCCGAAGCCGCCGCCAATATAGGGCGAGACCAGGCGCACATTCTCGAACGGCACGCCGAACCATTCGGCATAGGTGCGGGCCATGCCGTCGAGCCACTGGCTCGGTTCCCACACGGTGAGCTTGTCGCCCTCCCAGCGGGCGATGAGGCCATGCGGCTCCATCGGCGCCTGGTATTCGCGCGGCGTGTTATAGGCGCCGCAGACGCGCACCGGGGCAGCGGCGAAAGCGGCCTGCGCATCGCCCCATTCCTTGGTCATGGCGGCGATCGGAATGCCGTCGCCCGCCTTGGCGTCGCTGAGGTCGACGATGGCCGGCGCCTCGTCATAGCTGACCTTGACCAGGGCTGCGGCCGCAACGGCCTGCTCGAAGGTCTCCGCGATGACCGCGGCGACATGCTGGCCCGAAAAGGTGATATCGCGCGCCAGCGGGCAGTAGGGCTTGTCCGGCGGCGGTGTGCCGAACCAGTCCGATGCAGTCTTCAGCGGCATGATGGTGTCCGGCGTCAGCACCTTGAGCACACCAGGTGCCGCCTCGGCGGCTGACGTGTCGATCGAGCGCACCTTGCCTGATGCGATCGTGCTTTCGACCAGGACGCCGTAGGTTAGCCCGTCGAGCTGCTGCTCGACGGCATATTTTGCCGCACCGGTAATCTTGGCCGGGCCGTCGACGCGCGACAGCCGCCCGCCAACCTGATCGGCAGTGCCGTCCGAAGCGTCGCCGTGCCGTGTCCTCGGGTCGTGAATGGTCATGACATGGCTCCCGTCTTGAGGATGGCGCGGGCAACGACGCGCGGCGCCAGTTCGATCTTGTAGTGGTTGGCGCCGTGGTCGATCGCCCCTTCCATGGCGAGCAAGCTGGCTGCCCGCACCCTGTCTTCGCTGAGCGCCTTGCCCTTCAACGCCGCTTCCACGGCGTGCGCCCGCCACGGCTTCGTCGCGACGCCGCCCAGCGCGACGCGCAGGTCGCGAATGGTGCGGCCATCGGCTTCGAAGTCGATGCCGACTGCGGCACTTGCAGCCGCGAACTCATAGGACTGCCGGTCGCGGATCTTGAGATAGGTCGAACGCCGGGCAGTGCCGGAAGCCGGTATGCTGATGGCGGTGATCATCTCGCCCGGTTGGATGGCATGTTCCCTGTCGGGCGTGGCGCCGGGCAGGAGAAAGAAGTCGTCGACGGCAACCTGGCGTTCGCCAAGATGAACCACGGCGTCGAAGGCGACCAGCGCGGTGGCGAGGTCACCGGGATACATGGCGATGCAGGCGTCGCTGGTGCCGAGCACGGCATGGCCGCGGGTGACGCCGCCGATCGCCGAGCAGCCGCTGCCGGGCGAGCGCTTGTTGCAGGCGGAAAAATTCGCGGGATCGCGGAAATAGGGGCAGCGCGTGCGCTGCATCAGATTGCCGCCGATGGTCGCCATGTTGCGCAGTTGCGCGGAAGCCGCCTGCCACAGCGCTTCGGAGACCGCGGGAAAGCGGCTCTTGATCTCGGCATGGTCGGCGACGTGGCTCATCTTGGCCAGCGCGCCGATCATGGCACTGTCAGCGTCGACCTTGATGGCGTCGAGCCCTTTGAGATGGGTGATGTCGACCAGGCTGTCGGGTTCGGCCACGCCGCATTTGGCGAGATCGACCAGCGTCGTGCCACCGGCAAGCAGCATGGCCCCAGGCAGGGCGGCTGCCTGTCGTGCCGCATCGATGCTATCGGCGCGAACGTAGGAAAAATCCCTCATGACGCGACCTCCAGTGCCGCCTGGCGCACGGCGGCAACGATGTGCGGATAGGCGCCGCAGCGGCACAGATTGCCGGCCATGTATTCGCGGATCTCGTCATCCGAGCCGGCATGGCCCTCGCGGATGCAGGCGACCGCCGACATGATCTGTCCCGGCGTGCAGTAGCCGCACTGGAAAGCATCCTGGTCGAGGAAAGCAGCCTGAACCGCGTTGAGCGTGCCGTCATCGCCGGCCAATCCTTCGATGGTGGTGATCTCGCGGCCTTCGACTTGTGCTGCAAGCGTCAGGCAGGACAGCACGCGCTGTCCCTCGACATGCACCGTGCAGGCGCCGCACTGGCCCTGGTCGCAACCCTTCTTGGTGCCGGTCAGGTCGAGGCGATCACGCAAGGCGTCAAGCAGCGTGACGCGCGGCTCGACCTGCAGTTCGTGACTGTGTCCGTTGATGGTGAGACGGATTGGGATAGTGGTGGATTTGGTTTGGTCGGTCATGAGGCGTCTGGCTCCAGTTGCTTGACGCTAGGGGATTGAAATGGGCTCGAGTGGGAGAGGACAAGGGAAGAGGCGACGGTGCGCCTAATCTCCCCCCTTGTGGGGGAGATGTCCGGCAGGGCAGAGGGGGGCGCGAAGGAATGCGACGTTCCCGATTTACATGCGTCGAAATAGACCTTTCCAAGCGGGTGTTGGTCGGCGGGACAGCGCTCCCTCTGTCCTGCCGGACATCTCCCCCACGAGGGGGAAGATTGGCAGCTCTGCCGCCCCGACTCTCCAGCCGGCAGGGGATGCTTCAGTCTTCACAATCTCAACACGTGACATACCGGCTCTCCTGATTATATGATAAGACTGCTCCACTAAAACGGAGGCGCCTCCGTTTATCTAGTTGGGGGCTTACCCCTTTGGGTTCAAGCCCCCATATATCGACAGTGGAGAAAAAATTGACCGAGCAGTCGCAAGCAATTGCCGACGAGAAGCGCGAAGCCGCAGCGCCAAGGCCGCTGCGCGCCGATGCGCAGCGCAACCGCGACCGGCTGGTCGAGGTCGCGGCAGCGGCCTTTGCCGAGCACGGCGTCGATGCCTCGCTGGAGGAGATCGCGCGCCAGGCGGGCGTCGGTATCGGCACGCTCTACCGGCATTTTCCAACCCGCGAGCATCTGGTCGAAGTGGTCTATCGGCGTGAAGTCGAGGCGCTCTGCGCGGCTGCCGATGACCTCGCCAGCCACCATTCGGCCGATGTGGCGCTGGAGCAATGGATGCAGCGCTTCGTCGACTACATCGCCACCAAGCGCGGCCTGGCGGCCAGCCTGCGCATCCTGTTCAACACGAATTCCGCCGTGTTCTCCGACATGTCGGGCCGGGTGTCGCTGGCCTTGCGGCAACTGGTCGAGGCGGCAGTGGCGGAAGGCTCGATCCGCAGCGACGTCGACGCCTCCGATGTGCTGCACGCACTCGGCGGCATCTACTCGGCCCCCGACACCAAGGACTGGCGCAACCGCTCGCGCCGGCTGGTCAAGCTGCTGATGGACGGGCTGCGGTTCGGGGCAGGGAAGAGGTGACCTAGCGGCTCAAGCCGAACCATCGACCGCATAGAACGGAAACGCGCCGGGCAGCCCGCTTGCCGCCATTTCGCCACGCTCCTCGAACCGCAGGCCGGAGCCGACCACGAGATCGCGCACCGTCCTTGATGCGATGATTTCGCCCGGCCGCGCATGGTCAAGCAGACGCGATGACAGTTCGATCGCCGCGCCTGAAAATTGATGGCCCCGCTGCTCGCACTCGCCGATATGCACCGCCGAGCGGACCTCGACACCGGATTGCCGCAAGCGATCGCGGATGGCGATCGCGCACTGGATCGACCGCGTTGGCCGCTGGAACACCGCGAGCACCTTGCCGTCCGATCGGCTGATCTCTCTGCCTTCGGCCGCGAGGAGTTCGCCACGGAGCGCTTCGGCGTGCCGCTCGGCCGGGTCGATGCCGAAAGGCGAGCCCGTCATATCGAGGGACAGCACCGACACAAGCAGCCGTTCGCCTGGGGCCGCCGGCAAGGCGCCGGTGACGAAAGCCTGGATCTCGTCGACGATCCGATCGGAATTCTCGCCCCAGATGACGTGGTCGCGGCCTGCGAACTCAATGTATCGGGCGCCCTCGATGTGCGTCGCCAGGTAACGTCCTTCTTCCCGCTTCACCCAGCCGTCGCCAGTCGTCTGCATGATCAGTGTCGGAACATGGACAGCAGGCAGAATGTCGCGAACATCGATTTCGGCTCCCCAGCGCCACAGGGCGATCGCGTCGGCGGGCGAGGCAGAATTCCTGAGATAGGCGGCGAACCATTCTGTCTCGAACGTGTCGCTCATCAGACTGGGCGCCGCGTTGCTCATATCCGCCGCCGCTCCCCATTCTTTCTCGACGATCGCCAGATCCTCTTCCACCTGCTCGCTTGTCTTCGCCCACGGATAGTCTTGTGACCACCTGCCGCGGGCGTAGGCCCCATTGAGCACGAGTGCCGCTGTGCGCTCGGGATAGGTCGCCGCGAACAGCATGCACATCGGGCCGCCCTCGGAGCTGCCGAAAAGCACCGTGCGCTTCGAGCCAACCGCATCCAGCACTGCCCGCACATCTTCCATCCGCTCTTCCAGGGTCGGCAGACCGACATTGCGGTCCGAGAGCCCGGTGCCGCGCTTGTCCATGCGGATTAGGCGCGAGAAAGTGCCGAGCCGCCGGTGCACATGCGAAAGCCGCGGCGAGCCCCAGGCGTGGTCGAGGTTGGAGACCCATCCCGGCACATGGATCAGGTCGACCGGACCGTCGCCGGTCACCTGATACGCGATGTTGATCCCGGCCGATTTGACATAGTGGGTCGGGGGGGCTGCGAGTTCGGGGCTGAAGCCGGTAGCGTCGTCCGCATCGGCCGTGGCTGGCCGTGCCTGCGCTATCGTGCGGCGTGTCCGCAGCGTCTCGAACAATTGCCGTGTCTCCGGCTCGGGCTGCAGGTTGAGTTCGCGTTGAAGCGCAGTGCGGCAGTGCTCATATTGCTTCAGCGCGAGATTGGTCCTGCCTTGCGCCGCATAGGCGCGCATCAGGGCACGGTGGACGTCCTCTCTCAGCGGCTCCATGGCCAGCAGGCGCGTCGCCACGCGCACGCATCCGGCGGGATCCTTCGTCGCGGAATAGTGCGCGACGAGCCTGTCGAGCGCCGCGACAGCCAAAGCCCGTAGCCGCTCGCGTTCGATCCTCAGCCAGTCCTCGAATGGCTCCTCCTTCAGGCCGAAGCCGTCGAGCAGATCGCCGCGGTAGACATTGAGCGCCAGTTCGAGGTCTTCGGGTGCCAGGCTGTCGACCAGCGCCTCGAACCGCGCGACATCGAAATCAAGGCCATCGAGATGCAAAGCGACGCTGTCGCCGTCGGTCAGGAAGCGGCCACCGCCGCACGCTTGCATGGCCTTCCTGACGGACGATACCGCTTGCCGTAGGCTCATTCGCGCCTGCGCCTCGCTGTTGATGCTCCAGAGCAAGGTCGCCAGCTTCTCGCGCGACTGCGAATGCCCCGACTGTAGTGCGAGATAGGCGACCATCGCACGCGCCTTGCGGCTGGTGGCCGGAACCGCGGCCCCGACGCCGGCAAAGTCGAAACCACCCAGCAGGTGAAGATAAGGCCCGGTCATCGGATCCGCCACGGTCACAGCGTGACGACGATCCGCTCAAGCTTGCTCCATTTCAACATTTATTCCGCCGCCGAGGCGCTTTTCACGATTCCATCACGCAGGTTCCCACGCGTCTCTCACGACGCTTGAGCAGATTGTCCGCACTGAATCTCTTTTCGCAGGAGGACACCGTGCTTCACCCCGGCTCGACCGAATGGCCCATCTGGCATGACCACCCTGAACGCGACCGGCAGGAGCTTGCTGCGCCATCGCGACACGACATTGCGTTGGCTCGCTATCTCGAAACGCAACACGCTCATCGGGCATTGGCGGCTCGCCGGTTCGATCCGGTGGCGGTCGTCGGCCGCTTTTTCCGCGCAGCGTTGCGCGGGGCGGCCAATGCCGAGGCGTGGATGGACGACGTCGGCTTGACGTTGTCCAAAGCCCATGCGGAATTCAACAAGACCCTTTGGGGTCGCTGAGCGCGGCGGCGCCTGCTTTGGTTGACGATCGCGTCACCAACTGTTGCCGCCACTGCCGGTTCCTCCGCCAGCGCCTCCGCCTCCGCCAAGGGCAGGAATCACAGGCGGCTTTTGTGGAGTCTCCTCGGACGGCTTCACCACTTTGCGAGCGACCGCCTTCTTGTATCTGATCACCTTCGGCTGCGGCGCCGCGCGAACCACCTTGCGATGTTCCACCGGCGGTGCCGGCTCAAACATCGGCGACACCGAGGTGCAGCCCATGAGCCCGGCCAGAACGCCGGATAGAATTATCCCGATGAATGCCTGCCCGATGAATGTCTGCTTGAATGCCTTGCCCACCATGGCCTCCTTATTGTTCAGAACAAATCCCGACGCGGATTGGCTTCTTCCCAGACCCCCCGGGCCGCATTGACCAGTTGCAAGTCCAGCGAACCGGACGTGGGGATCTTCGACTTGAGCTCCTGACGCAGCGCGTCCAGAGCCGCCGTTTTCGGCTTCGAGCCGAACTGCGCCAGGCCTTTCTTGGCGTCCGGAAACTCCTTGCGCAGATCGAGCGCGACGGCGAATGCCAGGAAACGCACCGCGACAGCCTGATCGGCCGTGTCGCCTTTCGCCATTTCAAGCGCCGCGCGATCATAGGCGCTCGACGGATCGCCGCGCGCGGTCGCCAGTTCGAAGAGCCTTTGCGCTTCCGCAGGGTCCTGGCGCACGCCGATGCCATCCCTGTACATGCGGGCAAGGCTGCCCGGAGCGTAGGCCTGGCCAAGATCGGTGGCCTGCTGGAACAGCGCCTGCGCCGTCTTCGGATCCTTGTCGATGCCCTGGCCGGCGAGGTAATTGCGGCCGAGCAGGTTCATCGAATACATGTCCTGGCGCTGCACACCCGCCTGCAGAAAGGCAACGGCGCGGGCCGCATCGGCCGGCACGCCGTTACGGCCCTGAGTGAAGATCGATGCGAGCTCGTTCATGGCATAGGTGTGCCCCATCGCCGCCGCCTTGAGCAGCAGGTCCAGGCCCTGGCCGGTATCGGGCTTGATGCCGTAGCCGTTGAACAGAGCGCGGCCCCAGGCCATCATCCCGTAGGGATCGCCCTTGTCGGCAGCTGCCTTGTAGAGGGCGTTGGCTTGCGTGTGATCGACGCCGGTTCCAACGCCAATTGCGTAGAGATAGCCAAGCTCGAACACCGCGCGCACATGGCCTTTCTTGGCGGCGTCCTCGATGGCTGTCCTGGCCTCGCCGACCTTGCCGGCCGCAAGCAGTGCGCGGCCGAGTTCGTAGCGGAAGCGGGCGACATCGGGATAGGTTTTCACCGCGGCCTCGCAGACCGCCACCGCACCTGCGCCGATCTCGTTGGGCAGCAGGCCGGGCACCACCCCTTGCAGGTCGAGAGGCTCGCCGGCGGCGGTATCGCAAGCATCGACCGTCGGCGACAGCTTCATCGTCGCCGGCTTGGCGGAGCTGCTGTCGGCACGGATTTCGAAGCCGACCTCGACCGGCGCGCCGGCGCCGATCTGCGGCTCGTAACGAAGATGGTCGACTTCACCGGCCAGAAGGCTGGATTGCGGCGACAAGGTCCGATCCGGGAGCGACAGCGTTCCCGTTGCCGGATACCCCGTGACCTTCAGGCTGACCGCCGGATCGTCGGTGGGGAAATCCAGATTGAGCGCGACCGGGCCGACGCCGACGGGAATATCAAGCTTGCGGTTCTCGATTGCTTCGGCAGCGCCGGTGATGTGGATGCCGCGCTCCAGCACCTGCTGCTTCTGCTCGGCCTCGAGCGAAGCCATGATCTGCTGACCCGCCGCACCTTCGCCGCTCTTGACGCGGAACACCAATATGCCCTGGCTTCCGCCGCCCCAATTGTCATGCGTGGCATAGGCCAGCATATCCACCTCGTCCTGCGTGGCGGCTCCTTTGGGGACATCCATTTGCAGGCGCGGCAGGTCCTTGCCGGCGATCGGTTCGCCCACCGCGACGTCTTTGCCGTCCAGCACCAGACGGCCCATTGCCGGCGGCCGTTCGATGCTGACGCTGATAGCGCCGCCATCGATATCGACCGGCTCCGGCAGGCCGAGAGCGACAGGACCGACCCCCGACAGCACCACCTTCTCCAGCACTGGCGGCAGCGAAGGCCGATTGTTGCGGCGCACCAGCACCACGTCGTCGATCAGCGACGAATTTTCCCAGGGCACCTGCATGCCGTTGGTGGCCTGCACGACATCGCGGCGCACCGCCGACATGACCGTTCGGATCTCCTGGTTCGGCGCCAGCGCGCGCCGCGAAAAGGCCGATGAAAACGGGCTGAGGTCGCCGCTGCCGTCATAGGCGACCGCGCCTGGTTCGGTGGCGAAGGCAATCAGCGTGTTGAGCGAGCTTCGCACCTGCGCCAGCCCGGTATTGCCGGCGGTGACAAGCTGGTCGCGCAGCCAGTAATTGTTGCGCGGGAAGGGGTTGTTGCGGCAGGCATCGAGGATGATCACCTGGATCTTCGACTTCGAGCGCAACTGCTCCAGCACGTCGTTGAGCTTGATGGCCTGGACCTCGATATCGGCCGCCTTCTTCAACGAGGCGTCGACCGGTATCAGGAAATTCTCGCCGCCGATCTGAAAGCCGTGCCCGGAATAGTAGACGACGGCGAGATCGGCGCCGTCGGCGGCGGCCAGATAGTCCCGGAACTGGCCTTCGAACTGCTGCTTGGTGAGATTCTCGGCGACGAAAACCTCGAAGCCCGCCAGCCGGAACGTGGCCGATACGTCCTGGGCATCCTTGGCCGGGTTCTTCAGCGCCGGAATGTTGCGGTATTCGGAATTGCCGATGACAAGCGCGACCCTTCGATCGGCGCAGGCCTCGAAGCTTGTGAGGCCGGCAAGGATGAAGGCCGCGATGAATCCGCAAAGTCGGAGCATGACAAAACTCCTGGTCGCGGCCTGACGCCGACGAGAACACCGCTTGCGGCATCAAGGTCCGTTGAGAGTATGCAACCTGCCACAGCATAAAGTGAAAGGCCCGTCACCGCCAGACCAGGGCAGGCGATTTCTTTCGGCGTCGACCGACCGCAGGGTGCAAGTAGCACGCGCTTCACGAGCAGGTATGTGACAAGTCTCACAGTTCGCTGTTTGGGGAATGCCTGGTGCCGGCGGCTGCGCGCCTATTCCTTGAAGAGCAGTTCCTTGTCGTTCGAATATTTCACCAGCAACGGAATGCTGGCGCCGCCGATAACGGGGCCGAGATGGCCAAACGTCCCCTCGATGACGGAGAACGGCTCGGGGCGATCGACAAGGATCCGTGCCAGCTTTCTGCGCATGGCCTTGGCGATCTCCTTGCGCACGCCATTCGGTATGGCGCCGTCGATCACCACATTGTCGATGTCGAGCAAGGCAACGGCACTGCGGGCGGCATAGGCAAGCCCGTCCGAAACCTCATCGATCCACGCGGTGAGCGGCTCTCCAAGGCCGCCCCAGTCGTCGGGCGACGACCAGATGCGGCCGGCGCCCTCATCCCCATTGTCCTGGTCGTTGAGCTTGCCGGCCAGCGAATGCAGCGAAGCGACGCGCAGCAACGGGGTCATCCGGTCGCCCTTGCGCCCCGGCGCGGGCACCGGCATGTCGCCCAGCGCCCCGGCCAGCTTGTTGCGGCCGGGGAACAAGTGATGATCGAGCACCAGGCCGCCGCCGATGAAGTGCCCGACATAGGCATAGAGAAAGTCGGCGCGCGATCCGCCGGCGCCAAACATCAGTTCGGCCGCGGCCGACACCGTGGCGTCGTTGTAGAGGAACACCGGCCAGTCGAACGCCCGGTCCAGTTCTGCGCGAATGTCGATTTCCCTCCAGGCATCCAGCCTGCTCGCCGGCACCGCGCCCTCTTCGCTCAGGTTCCACTGATGGAATGGCGAGGCGATGCCAAGACCCGCGATGCGGTCTTGCTCTATCGATCTGTGCTTGCGGCACATGCGCGCGATGGCGCCCTTGGCGAATTTCATCACCTCGACGGGCGTCGGATAGTCGAACAGTGTGCGTTCGAACGCCATCACGTTGCCGACGAAATTGACCAGGGCGACATCGGCGCTGCGATGGTCGACCTTGAGGCCGAAGGCGTACGCGGCTTTCGGGTTCAACGCATAGGGAACCGAGGGTTGCCCCAGCCGTCCGCGCAAAGGCTCCAGGCGCAGCAGCAGCTTGTTGTCGGCGGCGCGGTTGACGATGGTGGTGATGGTTTGCGCGGCCAGCCCGGTCAGCCGCGTCAAATCGGTCTTGGCCAGCTGGCCGTGCCGGCGGATCAGCGAGACGATCAGGCGTTCGTTGTAGACGCGGCTCTCGGCCTGCGTGGTTCCGCCGCTGCGGCCCTCGGCGATCTTTTCGAGACTGAAGAAGCTGGTGCCGGTCACGCTTTCCCCTGCGCAAGGAGGTTGGCCGCAAGGCGAGCCGATCAAAGCGCTGACGTAGCAATGCGGGCACGGCAAGGCAACACTTAAATCCACCCGATGGAAAAATGTAGTTGACGCCGGCCAGCCTGCTGGCGTTCAAAGTATGCAAGCCTGGAGGAGCAATGCCGTGACGCAGACCCGGACCATCATGTGCTTTGGCGATTCCAATACCTATGGCGCCATTCCCACCCTGGCCCGCGTCGGACGGCGCCGCTTCACGCCCGACCGGCGCTGGCCGGGCATCATGCGCCGCCAGCTCGGCAGCGGATGGGATGTGATCGAAGAAGGGCAGGGCGGGCGCACCACCGTGCACGACGATCCGATCGAAGGTCTCCACAAGAACGGGCTCAAATCGCTCCCGGTGTGCCTGGAAACGCATATGCCGCTCGACCTCGTCATCCTTATGCTCGGCACCAACGATCTCAAGCATAGGTTCTCGGTAACCCCGAACGACGTCGCTGATTCCATTGAGATTTTGGCCAGAATTGTCCTGCGCAGCGAAGCTGGCGCCGCGGGCGTGGCGCCCGCGGTCCTGATAGTAGCGCCGCCGCCGATGCTGGAGGTCGACTGGTTCGGCCAGATGTTCCTGGGCGGCGCCGCAAAGTCGATGCACTTTGCCGGCCTGTTCCGCGATGCGGCCCGGCGCGCCGGCGCCGCCTTCTTCAACGCCGGCGACGTCGTCGAATCGAGCGCGGTAGACGGCATTCACCTCGACAGCGACGCGCATCGCGTGCTCGGCACGGAATTGGCCAAAGCCGTCCAGTCGCTGATCGCCAAGGCGTGATCGCGTGGGCGAGCCACCCGACTATCTCTGATTAATTAATTCCACTGGAAAAACTTTTGACTTGCAAGCGGGAAGGTGGGTATCTGGGGAGACTGGGAAGAGTAGCGACCGCGAGGCTTACGAAGCGCGGCAACAATCAACGACAGGGAGGAAGTAAAATGCGATCTGACAGGAACATGATGCTGGCGACGCTGCTCGGCGTTGCCGCTGTGCTCGCGGGCGGTACCATTCTGGCAAGCGCGCAGGACGGCCCGGCCGGGCTCACCAAGCCGGCGGTATTTGCGCCGTTCGATCCGAAGGCGCCGGCCTGCAGCCCACCGCCCGGCCTGAACAAGGTGCTGGCCTTCGCGCAGGATAACGAGCGTGAATTCATGCAGGGCGTCGACCGCGGCCTGGCCGCCGCCGCCAAGGATCGCGGGCTGGAATATCGCCGCGCGCTTGCCAACAATGACGCCGCCAAGGGGGTCGAGCAGGTGCAATTGTTTCTCGCCTCCAAGATCGGCGGTCTGGTGGCGGCGCCCGTGGACCCGGCCTCGATGAGCCGCAGCCTGCAGGAGCTTATCTGGTCGGGCGCCTATGTCGGCACCATCGTGCCGCCGCCAGCCACCTCGCTGCTCAATGCGCCGCAATACGAGACCGGCAAGGTGCTGGCCGAAGCGGCCGCAGCCTACATAAAGGACAAGCTCGGCGGCAAGGCCAATGTCGTCATCCTGTCGCATGACAGCATGGAATTCCTGGCGCCGCGCTTTGCCGCCATGCGCGACATCTTCAAGGCAATGCCCGGTGTCACCATCGTCGCCGACATCTCACCCAATCCCGTCAACAAGGAAGGCGGCTTTGCCACGATGAGCACCATTCTCCAGGCCCATCCCGACGTCGATGTCGTGCTCGGCGCCGACACCGTCGTGCTCGGCGCGCTGGCTGCCCTGGAAGCGGCGGGCAAGGCGCGGCCGGACCAGTTCCTCGGCGGCATCGACGGCGAGCCGGAAGCGGTCGCCGCGATCAAGAAAGGCGGCGGTCCCTACAAGGCAAGCATCAGCCTGGCGTCGCCGGTCTTCGCTTATGCCATGGGCCAGCACGCGGCCGACTGGCTGGAGGGCAAGAGCATCCCGCAGGCGATGGATATCCTGCCCGTGGCGCTGACCAGCGACTACATGGCCCAGTACGAGGCCGACGTCGCCGACCCGGCCGCGGTCTACAAGGACCCGAAGCGCCGCGACATCTATCTCAGGATGTACGGCAACATCTGCTACGATACGCGCGACCAGTATGTGAATTTCCCCTGGTCGTCCGAGGCAAAGTAGCGCCCGTTTTTCCCGCGATACGGGCGGGTTCAGCCTGACCTGAAACCGCCCGCTTCAGCAGAGGCAAGCATGAGCACAGACAGCCTTCGAACGGGGACGACACCGCTGCAAACGGGCCGGTTTTCATCCTTGCTGCCGGGCGTCAAGGCACCGGGCGAAGCGTCTGGCCGCATCGGGCTGGCGCTGGTCGCGCTGGGCTTGATCGTCGCCTTCTCGCTGTTGAACAAATCGTTCTTCAGCCTCGACAATTTCGTCGTCATCGGCGTCAACTCGACCTCGATCCTGATCGCCGTGCTCGGCACCTCCGCGCTGCTGATCGCCGGCTATGTCGACCTCTCCATCGGCAGCATGGTCGCCTTGATCGGCATCATCACCGCCAAGGTTGCAGTGGCGACGCAGAGCGCGCTGCTGGCGATCTGCGTCGGCCTGGGTCTCGGCCTCTTGCTCGGTCTGCTCAACGGTCTGCTGGTGCGCAGGCTGAGCATCTCGCCGTTGATCGTCACGCTGGCGATGCTGGCGCTCTATGGCGGCCTTGCCTTCGTCGTCTCCAGCACCGCGGTCTATGGTTTTCCCGAGGCTCTGCTCGAATTGGGGCGGGGCAAGATCTTCGGCATCCAGTACACCGTGATCATCGCCGCATCTGTCTTTGTCATCGGAGCCTTTATCTTGACCAGCACGGTCACCGGCTTGAGGCTCTACGCCATAGGCGGCGACCCGCGCGCAGCCGAACTCTGCGGCATTCCGGTGGGGCGCACGGTGGTTGGCCTCTACGCCGCCAATGGCTTGCTGATCGGCCTGGTCTCGGTTCTGATCGCCGGTCGTCTCGGCAGCATCACGCCGACCATCGGCGTTCGCTTCGAGCTCGACGTGCTCACCGCCGCGATCCTTGGCGGCGTCGCTTTTTCCGGCGGCTCCGGCCGGCCGCTCGGCATCGCCATCGGCGTTGCCACCATCGGCATCCTCAATGCAGGACTGATCTTCGTCGGCCTGCAATCATGGTGGCAATCCATTTCGGTGGGAAGCATGCTGTTGCTGGCGTTGGTGGCCGACCAGGCTGCGATCGGTTTTCGCGGCCGGCGCGCTCGGGCCGCCGCGACCAACTTCACGGTGGCGGACAATGGTGCCGTCGCCTCGGCCGGCCCTGCCGTGACGGAGGGCAATGGAGAGGCCCCGCAAGGTCCGGCATTCTCGATTGCCGGCGCCCGCAAATCCTACGGCGCGCTGACGGCATTGGAAGAGGCGAGTTTCACGGTCGGCAAAGGCGAGATCGTCTGTCTGCTCGGCGACAATGGCGCCGGCAAGTCGACGCTGGTGAAGATTATTTCGGGCGCCATCCAGCCCGATGCCGGCGCGATGACCCTCGAGGGCCAGCCGATTTCCTTCAGGAGCCCGCAGGATGCACGCGGCGCCGGCCTGGAGACCGTCTATCAGGATTTGTCGCTCTGCCCGAACCTCAGCGTCGCCCACAATATGATCCTCGGGCGTGAGGAAACGCGGCGTTGGCTCGGTGTCTTCCCGTTTCGCGACGACCGAAAGGCCGCCGAGCAGTGTCGTGCCCGGCTTGCCGCGCTGGGCGTCACGCTTCGCGACGAAAACGTTCTGGTGCGCTCGCTGTCGGGCGGCCAGCGGCAGTCCATCGCCATTGCCCGCGCGCTTGCCGATCACGTCAAGCTGATCTGCCTCGACGAGCCTACCGCCGCGCTCGGCGTCAAGCAGACCGCGCAGGTCGTCAAGCTGATCCGTTCGATCGCCGCCAGCGGCACCGGCGTCATCCTGGTCACGCACGACCTGTCGACGGTCAGGGCGCTGGCCGACAGGATCGTCGTGCTCAGCCTCGGCAGGGTGGCTTACGACGGCTCGGCCAAACAGCTGACCGCCGATCAGCTCTGGGGCCTGATGGCAAGCGGGACGCTGGCGCCGGCCGCTGGGTAGGAATGCCGATCGCAGGATCTAAAGCTCGAGGCAGACCTTGCCGAAATGCCTTTGCGCTTCGTAGTGCCTGAAGGCGGCGGCGATATCCTGCAGTGGAAAGCTGCTGTCGATGACAGGCTTCAGGCGGTTGACCTCTATCGCACGGATCATGTCCTGCTGGTCGGCTTTGCTGCCGATGGAAATTCCGCTGATGCGGATCTGGTTTGAAAACAGCGCCGGGATTGAAACTTCTGCTGCAAAGCCGGTCAGGACGCCGATGAGTGCGATATGCCCGCCTGTCCGGCAGGCCGCTATCGACTGCGCCAGCGTCGCCGGTCCGCCGACCTCGATCACATGATCGACGCCGCGTCCGTCCGTCAGTTCCCTGGCCCTGCCGCCCCACTCCGGCACCGCCTTGTAGTTGATGACGCTGTCGGCCCCGAGTCGTCTTAGCTTCTCCAGCTTCTCTTCATCGGACGACGTGGCGATGACCCTTGCGCCGGCGGCCTTGGCAAATTGCAGCGCAAACAATGACACGCTGCCGGTGCCAAGGATCAGCACCGTGTCGCCGGGCTTTACCTTGCCGCATGTCACCAGGCCGCGCCAGGCGGTGACGCCCGTGCAGGTCAGCGTTGCCGCCTCGAGATGCGTATAGCCCGCCGGCGCCGTGGTGAAGGCCTGCGCCGGCATGCACACATACTCGCTGGCGAAGCCGTCGAAACTGTCTCCGGGAATGTCGCGGCTTGTATCGGATCTCATGTCGCTGGCCAGCCACCAGGGGTAGAAAACACTGACGACGCTGTCGCCCGGCTTGAACGTGTCGACGCCGTCACCGATCGCGATCACCTCGCCGGCGCCATCCGACAGCGGCACGCGGCCGTCGGCGAGCGGCACCTTGCCCTGTACGGCGAAATCGTCGCGCATGTTCAGCGCGCAGGCGCGAATCCTGACCAGCATTTCTCCCGGCCCAGGCCGGGGCTGATCCTCCTCGACCAGGTCTAGCTTGTCCAACCCGCCCGGCGCTCTCAGCCTGACCAGCTTCATAGTCTCTCTCCGACGTAAAGAGCGTTAGCATGGCGGCGGCGGTCCAGCCTATCGCCGGACCGGCCGGCCGGAAATCACGCGCAGCCAAGGCGCCAGATGGACGGCGCTCATCAAGAGATACATCAGCGGCATGCCGGTGAGCGGGGAGGCATCGGCCCCCAGGCACGACATGGCGCCGTCGCCAGCGTGAATGCAGGTGAGCAGCGCCATCACGGCGAAAACAGGGGCCGCGGCGAGGCATAGCCACTCGGCGGTGCGGAGAGAAACTGCATCGGAGCGTTGAGGGACCTCACTGCCGGTGCCTGTGCCGATATCGCTCATGGTCATAATCCCTTGATGATCAATGCCCGGCTTTCCTGTCCCGTGAGGGACAGGAAACCAAGCTGGATGGGCGCCGCTCCAGGTCCTTACTTGCCGTCCTTGTTGCGGAACGCGGCTTCGCCGGCCGCCGACACTTCCTCCCACGTCTTGTCGGGTGCGGCGTCGTAATTGTCGTGCCAGTTCCACCAGCTGTAGAGCTCGGTCTGCGGATAGCCTTCGGGCGAATCCTCCCAGATTTCCTGGCGGCCGAGCGGCGTTGCGTCGAGGTAGCTCCAGACCGTGCCCATCTGCTCGTCGCCGCGGTTGTTGATGAAGTAGGTGCGATACACTTTCTTGCCGTCCTGGATGAACACGTTGTGGCCGTGCCATTCGTCGACGCCGAAATCCTTGTCGAAACTGTCGGTGATTGTGTACCAGGGCATCTCCCAACCCATCCGCTGCTTCAAGCTGGCAATGTCGGCCTGCGGCGCGCGGGAGGCATAGGCAAGCGTGGTGTTGCGGGCGTTGAGATGGGCGAGATGGCCGACCTGGTCGGCGCCGAGCGAACAGCCGCGGCAGGCATGTTCGGGCCAGCCGTGGACGCCGGGTTCGTAGAAGGCGCGGTAGACGATCAACTGGCGCCGGCCCTCGAACAAATCGAGCAGGCTCGCTTTGCCGTTGGGACCTTCAAACACATAGGCCTTGTCTACTTCCATCCATGGCATGCGCCGGCGCTCGGCCGACAGCGCGTCCCTGGCGCGCATCGTTGCCTTTTCCTTCACCAGCATCTTTTCGCGCTCGGCTTCCCATTCTTGCCTTGAAACGACCGGTGGGGTCTTCATTGCCACGTGCTTGGTCATTGCTTGTTTCCTTTGCCAGTTGTTGAGCCGTTGTGGCTTGTCGTTGCCTGTTGATCGTGAGGCAGGCTAGGGCCGCGAGGCGGCGAGGGCGGAGTTACAAATGTGACGGCATTTGCAGGCGGGCCACCGCAGCAGGGGTGGCGAGGCCGCACGGTGGGCTCGAAGTCCTCGGAAGCAGGCATGGTCGGTTTTTCCTTATTGAGAAGCTTAACACGACTGTCTGAGATGCTCAGGCTAGCGAATGCGAATATTGCCGTCAACGCAGGCCTGGGCGTCTTCAACCAGTCCAGATGGCTAGGTCGCCGTCCGCGGCTTGCTGCTTGGCGGTGGTGACTTAAGTTAGGGCCGATAAGGGGAGCGGTGGGAGTTACAAATGTGACGGGATTTGCATGGACTCGCTGATCACCGCGGCAGGGCTGGCGCTGGCGGCGGGCAATCCGCTGGCGGCACTCGACCGCGTCGCCTTGCGCGAGGATGCCCCGGCGCTGGCGTTGCGCGGCATTGCCATGGCGCAGCTCGGCGATTTCGATCGCGCCAAAGTACTGTTGCGTAGGGCCGGCCGTGCCTTCGGTCCAAAGGAGGCGGTGGCGCGCGCCAGGTGCGTTGTCGCCGAAGCCGAGATCGCACTTGTTTCGCGTGATCTCGGCTGGCCGTCCAAGGCGCTCGACGCGGCGCGGTCGACATTGGAAAAGCATGGCGACCGGCTGAACGCGGCGCATGCCGGGCATCTCAAAGTGCGCCGCCTGCTGCTGATCGGCCGCCTCGACGAGGCTGAAGACGTGCTGGCTGGGCTCGATCCGTCGCCGCTTCCGCCGGCCTCACGCGCCGCGCATGAACTCGCGGTTGCCGGCATCGCCATGCGGCGCCTGAAGACGAAGGCCGCGCGCGCAGCCCTTGAGTGGGCGCGCCATGCCGCCCGCCGGGCCGGCATTCCGGGTCTCATGGCGGAGGTCGACAGCGCCTTCCTGGCGCTGGAGACGCCGGCGGCGCGGCTGATCGCAGGCGGCGAGGAGCATCCGCTGTTGCTCGAAGAAGTCGAGGCGCTGCAGGCGTCGCGCGCGCTGGTCGTCGATACGTTCCGCTATATCGTGCACAAGCAGGAAACAACGATCTCGCTGGCAACGCGGCCGGTGCTGTTTGCGCTGGCGCGCGCGCTTGCCGAAGCCTGGCCGGCGGATGTGCCGAGGGCGACGCTGATTGCCCGCGCCTTTGGCGGCCGGCATGCCGATGAATCGCATCGCGCCAGGCTGCGGGTCGAGATCGGCCGGCTGCGCGCCGAATTGCGGCCGCTGGCGGGCATCGGCGCGACCAGCCAGGGCTTTGCGCTAAAGCCGCGCGAAGCAGGCTCCGTGGCGGTGCTGGCGCGGCCGATCGAGGAGCGGCACGCCGCGGTGCTGGCCTTCCTGGCCGATGGTGAATCCTGGGCCAGCTCGGCGTTGGCGCTGGCGCTGGGCGCCGGACAGCGCAGCGTACAGCGGGCGCTCGAGCAGTTGGCCGAGACCGGCAAAGTGCAGTCCTTCGGCCACGGCCGGGCGCGGCGCTGGATGACGCCACCGGTCGCTGGTTTCACGACCACCTTGTTACTCCCGTCGCCGCTGCCGAACGGCTAGGAAAGGTGACCATGATCGAGGACCAGGACATGAAACATTCAGCAGCGGAAATCCTGCGCGAATACGGGCCCTTTCCTGATGTCGACACCGTGCACGGCGTGAGCTTCGACGGACAGAATGTCTGGTTTGCGACGGGCGAGCGGCTGACCGCCTTCGATCCGGCAAGCGGCGAGACGCTGCGCTCGATCGATGTCGCGGCACATGCCGGCACCGCCTATGACGGCCGGCATCTGTTCCAGCTCGCCGGGGACCGCATCCAGAAGATCGACCCCGATACCGGCAAGGTGCTCTCCACCATCCCGGCGCCCGGCGGCGGCCGCGATTCCGGCATGACCTGGGCCGAGGGCACGCTCTGGGTGGGGCAGAACCGGGAGCGCAAGATCCACCAGATCGATCCCGAGACCGGGAAAATCCTGCGCACCATCGACTCAAACCGCTTCGTCACCGGAGTGACCTGGGTCGATGGCGAGCTCTGGCACGGCACCTGGGAAGGCGACCAGAGCGATGTCCGGCGCGTCGATCCGCAAACTGGCAAGGTGCTGGAACGGCTCGACATGCCGGCGGGGGTGGGCGTTTCCGGGCTCGAATCCGACGGCGGCGACCGCTTCTTTTGCGGCAGCGGCCCTGGCGGCATGGTGCGATCGGTGCGTCGGCCGAAGTAAGGCCGTCAAGTATTGGGCCGGCAGCGTATTTCCTACGGTCATCCCGCCGAGATCATATCCCGGAGCCGTCGAGCAGCGGGACGTCTTCGCCTTGCCACGGACTTGGCATTGAAGCCCGGCTCAGATTGGCCGTCGGCAGCGGCATCCAGCATTTCAACTCCGGTTCGGGGTATTCGATCACCCGTCCTGGCGACGAATCGGAAGAGCGCCAGCCCTCCGTGCCGAACTGGTCGGCGCGCGACCAGTAAGCGAGGTCGACCTCGGCCGGCCCCTGTTCCGATGGCCTGACCGTGACCAGGATGCGGCTGCCGTCCTTGGGGGCGCTCGCCATGTGCCGCCAGCGATCGGGTTCGTCCATTCTCATGTCCTCCTGCACGTTGCAGGGATAGTCGCCGCGCGCTTGGCAGCGGTCAACCCGAACTTTGCCCAAGCACGAGATCTGTTTAGCACTCCCGCGCCGTCGGCCGAAACAGGATCTGGTTCATGTCGACCTCGTCGGGCTGGCTCACGGCGAACGCCCCCATGGCGAAAGAATCCGGATGCCGGGCCGCAACAGGAAAATCGAAACCGGCATGTGAACGGGCTCACATGCCGCCACTGCAAGGAACGCTATGGGACGTCCGGCCATGACAGGGGTTTCGGATGACACTTGCTGATCTGTCTTTTTATCTTTTCACTATTTTCAATGGCTTGCGGGTGGTGTCCTACCTGCCGCAGATCGTGCGGGTGGCCCGGGACAGGCACGGGGCGTCGGCGATTTCCTACGCGACCTGGCTGTTGTGGACAGGCGCCAACGCCACGACGGGACTCTACGCCCACATCAATCTGAACGATCCCGCTCTGGCGGCGATCAACTGGCTGAACGCCGTATGCTGCGTGCTGGTCATCGCGCTCACCGCCTACAAGCGCCATCGCGCACGGCTTCCGGTTGAGGAAGCCGCAAGCCGGTCGGAAGCGACCGCTCTGATGGTCGACAATGTCTGCTGAAGATCACCGCGGCAGATTGCGCTTTTCGAGGCCGCTCTCAGACATGCACGGTGCCATGCGAAAGCTCGCCCTCGTCGCTTGAGATGAGGAAAGCGGCTGCGAGTAGGCCGACATAGAACAGCCCGACCATGCACACGACATAGATGCCTGGAACCGGGCCGAGCTGCGCCACGCGCGCGGCGTCGAGAAATGACGCGCCCAAGCCTATCGGCGACCCTTCGCGCTGCAGACTGGGCGTCGTGATCTTCAGCACCCACGCCAGCATCAGGATCGTGTACATGAAAATGTAGTTGCGGCGCAGCCGGCGCACCAACGCCGCGCGTTGCGAGATCAGGAAGCGCGGCGAACGCAGGCCTTCGCCGACGATGGCCAGCCAGTTGGAGGCGTAGTCGGGCTGCGGCGAGAAAATCTGCGCGAAATAATAGCGCTCGAACTGGCGCACCCTGGCCCGGTAGACGTCGAAGAAACGATAGCGCCGCGCCTCGATCCATAGCAGCAGCGTGGTCAGCAGCATGGCAAAGAGCAGCACCCCATGATGGGCGCTGGGCGTCGAGAGTGAGACTGAGAGCATGGCGGCGACGACAGTAATCGCCCAGTTGCTGGTACGGTCCAGCCGGTCGCGCCAGCCGGCCATGCGGGCGATTTCGGCGCGGTGGAAATGCGACATGGTGGCCACGAATTCCGATGAGGTGAGCTTCAGCGCGAACGCATCAGAGGCCCGCGGCGCTGCAGCCGCTTCGTCGGTTTTCACGGTCTTGACCTGGGACATCCCTTGCCACGCGCCTCCCAACGCCATGGCCGGCCGAAACGACGCCGGTCATCCCCATCCGCGCAACGCGCAATCGGTTGAAAATGTTCCGTCGCCGGCCCGGGTCTCGGCGGTTTATCCGCAGTCAGATAGGCCCGTTATGCGATTCAGGTAAGGAGGAACCTGCGGCGCGCCAAGGGAGCGTGGCGTGCAACCGATCTCGCCCGCAAACGTTATACCGGGCACGATGAGGGGGTGCATGTCCTTCGTGGTCAACCGGCGCCGGTCGGTCGCGCTTGCCGCGGCAGCCTTCGCATTCATGCCGGCCGCATCGTTGGCAGCCGAAAAGACCGGCATGTCCAGCGAGGGCATTTTCGTTCTCGAAATCCTCCTTCTGCTTCTCGTCGGCCGCGGCATCGGCGAATTGCTGGAGCGTCTCGGCCAGCCGGCGGTGATGGGTCAGCTCATCGGCGGCATCCTGCTCGGGCCATCGCTGCTCGGCTGGCTATTGCCGGAAGCAGAACGCGTGATCTTTTCAGGCGACGCCACCCAAAAGAGCATGATCAGCGCCATCGCACAGCTCGGCGTGTTGATGCTTCTGTTGCTCACCGGGATGGAGACGGATCTGCGGCTGGTGCGCAGGGTCGGCCGTGCGTGCTTTTCCATCTCCGCCGCGGGCGTCGCCGTGCCTTTCGCGCTCGGCTTCACCGCCGCACAGCTCATGCCGGCCTCGCTGCTGGCCGACGGAACCGAGCGCATTGTCGCCGGTCTCTTCCTCGGCACGGCGCTGTCGATCTCCTCGGTCAAGATCGTCGCCATGGCGGTGCGCGAGATGAACTTCATGCGCCGCGATCTCGGTCAGACCATCGTCTCGTCGGCCATCATCGAGGACACGATCGGCTGGGTGATCATCGCCATCACCATCGGCATCGCCACCAAGGGGCGCTTCGAGCTCGGCAGCCTTGCCTTCACCATTGTCGGCGTTGCCGCCTTCATGGGGTTTTCCTTCACGATTGGCCGCCGCATCGTCTTCGACGCCATCCGCTGGACCAACGATACGTTCCGCAGCGAATACGCCGTCGTCACCGTCATTCTCGCCATCATGGGCGCAATGGCGCTGATCACCGATCTGATCGGCGTCCACACCGTGCTTGGCGCCTTCGTCGCCGGCATACTGGTTGGGGAATCGCCGATCCTGTCGCGTCATATCGAAGGGCAATTGCGCGGCGTCATCATGGCGCTGTTCATGCCGGTTTTCTTCGGCGTCGCCGGCCTTTCGGCGGATCTCACCGTGCTTGTCGACCACGAGCTTGCGCTACTCACGGCCGCTTTGGTGCTGATCGCCAGCTTCGGCAAATTCGCCGGCGCCTTCATCGGCGCCGAGCTTGCCGGCATGAGCCGCAAGGAAGGCATCGCCGTCGGTTGCGGCATGAACGCGCGCGGCTCGACCGAAGTCATCGTCGCCTCGATTGGCCTGTCGATCGGCGTTCTGTCGCACGATCTTTTCACCATGATCGTGACCATGGCCGTCATCACCACGCTCGCCATGCCGCCGACCTTGCGTTGGGCACTCGGCCGCTTGCCGATGGGCGAGAACGAGAAGAAGCGTCTGGAGCGCGAGGAGATCGACCAACGCGGCTTCATCGCCAATCTGGAACGACTGCTGGTGGTGACCGATGAGGGCGTTGTCGGCCGCTTTGCTGCTTACCTCGCAGGAGTCGTGGGCGCCGGCAGGCCGACGACGGTGCTGCATGCCCGAGGCGAGGGGGAGGAGGCCGAGCCCGGCACGGATGCGAAGCTCGAGCCGATCGAAAAGGGTGCCGAGGACAGCCGCGAGGCCGCCAGGAGTTCGGACGAGGAGCTGGCCCGCGCGGCGCCTGTCACGCGGCGCCACGAGGCCGAGCTTTCGGCCGAAACGGTTGCCAAGGAGGCGCGCAAAGGCTATGGGCTGCTGCTGATCGGGCTCGGCCGCGCGGTCACGTCGAAAGGTGGGTTTGCCCGCCGCATCAACGAGATCGCCGGCGCCTTCGAGGGCCCGCTATGCCTGGTGCTGAAGGCGACCGGCGCCGGCCGCCAGATGCCAAGGCTAGGACCTGAAGGCGGGAAGATTCTGGTTCCGGTCAACGGCACCGCGATCGCCCGCCGGGGTGCCGAAATGGCGCTGGCGATTGCAGCGGTCACGGGTGCGCGGGTCAAGATACTTTATGTCGCGCGCGTCGGCCGCGACGAACCGCGCGACACTGTCTCGCATCGCCGCAGGGAGGCGGTGCTGAAGGATACCGTCGCACTAGCCGACCGCTATGGCGTCGAGATCGAGACGGCCATCCGCAGCCGGGCCGCCGCCGCCGATGCCATTGCCCGCCAGGCCGGCAGGGGGGCGGCGCTGATCGTCATGGGCGTGGCGCGGCGCCCTGGCGAGGAACTCTTCTTCGGCGAGACGACCACCGGCGTGCTGCAGCGCTGCCAATGCCCGGTGGTGCTGATCTCGGACGCCAGGCTCAGCCGCGACGACGAGGGCAGAGAAGAGCTGCGCTCGGGAACGGGGACAGGGTGATGAGTATTTCCCCTCGAGGGGAAATTTCGCTCATGCCGCCTGCAGCCTCTCTCGGCCGGGCTGCGGCGGGAAGGCGATGGCGATGCCGGCAGCACCGAGGCCGATCAGCGCCGAGCCGATGAACAGCCAGGAATAGCTGGCATAGGCGTCGAAGATCATGCCGCCGGCGAGCGGGCCGAACGACATGCCGAGGCTGGACAACAGGGTCGCGGCGCCAAGTATCGTGCCGATGATGCGTGGCCCGAAATAGTCGCGCGCCAGAACCGCATAGAGCGGCATGACGCCGCCATATGTGGCGCCGAAGATGATCGCCAGGAGATAGAACTGCTCGAGATTGCCGACGGCGAGATAGGCGGCGATCACCACCGCCTGGATGGCGAGGCCCACGATCAGCACCGGCTTGGCGCCCAGCCTGTCGCCGAGCACGCCGTAGAGCACGCGCCCGCCAAGGCCGGCAAGGCCCTCGACGCTGTAGATCGACACGGCTGCCATCGGCGCCACGCCGCACGACATGGCATAGCTCACCATGTGGAAGATCGGCCCCGAATGCGCCGCGCAACAGGCGAAGAAGGTCATGCCCAGCACCAGGAATTGCGGCGAGCGCAACGCCTGGCCGACTGACATGCCGGGGGCCGCGGCAGGTGCGGGCGCGCTGCCATCCGCTGCCGCGACCGCCGCCGACGGCTGGAGCACCAGGAAGACGGCCGGCAGCAACAGCACCCAGGCCATGATCCCGATGTCGAACATGGCGGTACGCCAGTCATAGGCCGTGATCAGCCAGCGTGCGAAGGGCGAAATGGTCATCGGCGCCACGCCCATGCCGGCCGAGACCAGCGACACGGCCAGGCTGCGATGGGTCTCGAACCAGGCGGTGGTCAGCGCGATCATCGGCGCGAAGAAGGCGCTGGCCGCCAGCCCGACGATGACGCCATAGCTCAGCTGGAAGACCAGCAGCGATTGGGCTCGGCTTGCCACCACCAGCGACAGACCGAGCAGCACCGCGCCGGCAAAAACCACCGGGCGGGCGCCGACACGGTCATAGATGGCGCCCCAGGCGAAACCGCCTGCGCCCATCACCAAGAAATTCAGCGTCATGGCGCTGGAAATGCCGGTTCGCGACCAGTTGGTGTCGAGCGCCATCGGCTCGAGAAAGATCGCCAGCGAAAACATCGCGCCGAGCGCCACACAGGTCATCAGCGCGCCGCACGCGACGATCACCCAACGGTAGGAACTGTTCATGCTCTTCTCCCGAGATCGGTTTCGATGCGGCGCCACTCGCTCCAGCTCCGTTGCGCCGCTTGCGTCCGAAGGACGTTGGCGGGATTTCGAATCCGACGATCCGATTGCATTTTTTATCCGGTCTGCGTGGAAGTCCATCCGGATATGACAAAAGCAGGGGCGTAAGGCTGCCAAGCGCGCCGACAAGATAGACTGCCGAATTGACGAGCCGCTCCGCGGCACTAGCTTTGTGGTCTCGCGACGGGAGATATCGCTCATGGAACTGCATCGCGGCCGCCTCATCGACCACGTCCAGCTGGTGGTCAGGGACCTCAAGGCGAGCCGGCGCTTCTATGAAGCCGTCTTCAAGGTGCTCGGCATTCCGATCGGCGGCGAGGCCGAGGACTATTTCTGGGCCGACGAGCTGTTCATCTCAAGCCTCGACAGCCGGGCGGCGAGGGGACAGCTGACCGGGCGCCATCATCTGGCCTTCCAGGCTAGGGACAAGGCCATGGTCGATGCGTTCTACAAGGCTGGCCTCGATGCCGGCGGGGCCGACAATGGCGCGCCGGGTGAGCGGCCCTACCACCCCGGCTACTACGCCGCCTTCCTGCTCGACCCCGACGGCAACAACATCGAGGCGGTGTTTCACGGGCCGGCAAAGCGAAGTGCCGCTTCGGTCGAGATCAATTTCTAGCGCAGGTTCACGAGGAGCGGGTTGCGGTGATCCGTCCGGAGTTCTCGCAAAAACAAAGAGTTGAAGCGGTCCACGGATTCAATCTCTGAACTGCTTCACATTGCCGGCGCGTAGCGGTTCACCACCATTCCGCAGGCATAGGCTTTAGAGCCGAGCAGGCGCAATTTCAGGAAGCCGCCACAGTCGAAAATCCGCTCGCCGTCGCCCAGCGCGGCCGGATTGATGAACAGCTGGAACTCATCGACCAGTCCCGCTGCAATCAGCGCCGAGGCAAAGCCGGCGCCGCCGAATACCGCCATGTCGCCTTCACCTTCAGCTTTCAGCGCCTTGACCTCGCGCGGCAGGTCGCCGCTGGCAAGCGTCGTGCGCTCCCACCGCGATGCCGCGAGCTTGTCGCTCAGCACCACCTTGCGCGCCTCGACGATGCGCTGCGCAAAGGCGTAGAAGGGATCGCGCGGATAGTTTTTTGCCGCATTGCCCCAATGGGTTAGATAGCCTTCTTCGGCCATCTTGCGGCTGAGCAGAATGGTATCGATGCCGGCGAACACCGCGTTGAAATCCTGCTTCAAGTCGTCGTCCCACGGGCAGTTGGCGCCCCATTCCCAGAGCTGCCAGTGCTCATCGCCGGCCGCGCCGACAAAACCGTCGACCGACATCTGCATCTGCAGGATCAGTTTTCTCATCGTTGTTCTCCTGATTGAGCTCTGGTGTCACCAGCGCCAGGTCAGGCGGCGTTGGTGATTGCTTTACTTTCGGAACCATTGACACGAGAGAAAAATGATGTCAATAGTAAAGTGATTTAGAAATGGAAGCATTGAGAATGTCGACCAGGGAAAGATCCGGCTGCCCCATCAGCCTGTCGCTCGAATTGCTCGGTGACCGCTGGACGCTGCTGATCATCCGCGACATGATTTTCGCGGGAAAAAGGCACTTCCGGGAGTTTCTGCTATCAGGCGAAGGCATCTCGTCGCGCACGCTGGCCGAGCGGCTGCAGACCTTGCAGGATGAGGGCATTGTCACCAGAAGCGACGACCCCACGCACAAGCTCAAGGCGATCTATAAGCTGACCGAGGCGGGCATCGACCTGTTGCCGGTGCTGGCGACGCTCGGCGCCTGGGGCAGCAAATACCGCAACGCCGATGACAAGCTGGCAAGGATCGCCGATGAACTGGCGACGGGCGGCGAGGCAGGCCTGGAGCAGATAAAGAAGAAGCTGCGCGCCGAGCATATCGGCTAGGGAGCAACGCCAGCCCTCCCGTCGGGCCGATGGCGGGCTACATCGACACGACGTCGCGCAGCCTCACCCTTCCCATCCCGCAAATCGCTGTGGCCGGAGCCATGTCTGCTTCGGATTGCCATCGCCCGAACCACGGCCTCTTCCAGCCAGCGCGCGATGGCGGGGGCGGCATGCATGCCGATTGGCCCATGCCGCCATGCACGGAGAGCTCTTCGACCGCGGTGCGGCCGGCGACAGGCAGCCCGTCCGACAGCATGGGCGATTGCCGGGATAGACATTCGTCACCGGGGGTGAGCCGAGACCGGACAGGATGCGCAGCGTGCGCGCCGCATGCGAAGGCGTCTCGGCGCTAGCGCGCCGATCCACCTTCTCCAACAAGGGGAGAAGGTGAGGCGCGCCTTGTCCCGCCTGCGCTTCTACGCGTAGCCTAAGGAGCTAGCGGGAGGAGAATCGCTTGGACACCACTGTCGTTATTGTCGGCGCCGGGCCCGCCGGCCTTGCGGTCGGTGCCTGCCTGAAGCGGGCAGGAGTGGATTTCATCCTGCTCGAAAAATCGCAGGAGATCGCGCCCGCCTGGCGGCGGCACTATCGGCGGCTGCATCTGCATACGGTCAAGTCGTTCTCGTCGCTGCCGTTCCTGCCCTTTCCCAAAAATTATCCGCGCTACGTGCCGCGCGAAATGGTGGTCCGCTATCTCGACGACTACGCGGAAAAATTCGATCTGCGCCCGCGCTTCGGCGTGACGGTGAAAGCCATTCGCCTCGGGGACGGCGGTTTTCTGGTCGAGACAGGATCGGACAACATCAAGGCGCGCCATGTCGTCATCGCCAGCGGTAACAATGCCGAGCCGATCGTCCCCCGGCTCCCTGCTATCGAGGCTTTCAAGGGCGAGGTGCTGCACAGCGCCGACTATACGCAAGCGGCGCCCTTTGCCGGCCGCTCGGTGCTGATCGTCGGCATGGGCAACACCGGCGCCGAGATCGCGCTCGACTTGGCGGAAAGTGGCGCGCGTCCGACCATTTCGGTGCGCAAGGGCGTCCACATCGTGCCGCGCCAGCTGTTCGGCGTGCCGATCCAGATGGTCGGCATCGCCAGCCGGCCGATGCCGCAGGCGCTGAACGACTGGATGTTCCCGATCATCCTCGATTTCGCGCTGGGCAAGCTCGAGAAATACGGCATCGTCAGGCCGAAGCAGGGCATCCTGCAGCAGATCGACGAAGTCGGCCGCATCCCGGTCATCGACGTCGGCACGGTCGACGCCATCACCAAAGGCGCCATCAAGATCGCACCCGACATAGCGGGCTTCACCGAGCGCGGCGCTGTGTTCACCGACGGCAGGCAGGAAAATTTCGACGCCGTCATCCTCGCCACCGGCTATCGCCCGGGCTACGAAAAGTTTCTGCCCGTGGAATTGCAGCCGGAGCGCAGTGGCGTCAACGCCCGCGCCTCTCAACTCGGCCTCTACCTCGTCGGCTTCTACAATCCGGTCACCGGTCTGCTACGAGAAATCGGCAGGGAGGCGAAGGCGGTGGCGGCCGACATTGCGCGGCGGCGGTAAAAGGGGAGATCGGCTATCCATCACAGCCGCGCCGCATCGCCCTCATCCAGCAGCCATCGCCGCACGGCTTGCGTCGGTTCTGGGTGCCGTTGCTTGCGCGGCATCACGACATAGAAATCGTGCGTCCCACGCATCTCCGCGTTGATCGGCTGCACCAGCCGGCCGGCGGCAATGTCGGCGGATACGAGAAACCGGCTGGCCAGCGCGATGCCCTGGCCGGCAATGGCGGCGTCGATCGCGAGGCCTGTCTGGTTGAAGCGCATGCGTTTGGCCTCGGCGGCCATCCTCAGGCCGAGCGCCTTTTCCATGAATTCCGGCCATAGATTGTGCGCGTCGTGCAGCAGGACGTGGTGCTGGATGTCGGTCGGCGCGATCTCGTTCGCGCCGGTCGGCAGCAGGGCAGGGCTGCAGATGGCGACGATCTGCTGTGGAAACAAAAGATCCACCATCAGGCCGGCGCCGAAGGGCAGGCGGCCTTGCCTGACCGCAATGTCGACGCCGTCGGCCTGAAAACTCGACAGGCTTTCGCTGGCCAGGATTCGCAAATCGACCAGCGGGTTGTGGGCGACGAACTCCGGCAGTTTGGGGATCAGCCATTTGGTGGCAAAGCTCGGCGTGACGCTGATCGTCAGCCGCGCCGGTTCGGGCCGCAGCAGCAAGGTGGCCTCCGAGATCAGCTCGAAGGCGCGGCGGATGTTGGGCATATAGGCGCGGCCCTCATCGGTCAGCGCCAGGCCGCGCGGCAGCCGGTCGAAGAGTTTTGTGCCGAGATCGGCCTCCAGCCCGCGTATATGCTGCGCCACCGCCCCTTGCGTCACGTTCAGCTCTTCGGCGGCGATGCGGAAGTTGAGATGACGCGCGGCGGCTTCGAAGGCACGCAGCGCATTCAATGGTGGCAGGCTCAGGAAGGCTTCAGGCATGCAGGAGTTTTTCTACAGCTTGATTTCAGGCTTTCTGGTTCGAACCAGATGGCAACACCGTTTATAGCATTGCTCGAAGGTCGGAAACATGGGCTTCAGAGTCCCGCCAACCCGTGCGAAGGAAAATCAAGATGAATGTAGAAAAAGTGGCAGTGGTCGTCGCCGGTGGCAGCGGCATGGGTGCGACGGCGGCCAAGCGGCTGGCGGCGGACGGGTTCAAGGTCGCGATCCTGTCGTCCTCAGGTAAGGGCGAGGCCTTGGCGAAAGAGCTTGGTGGCCTCGGCGTCACCGGCTCCAACCAGTCGAATGACGATCTGCAGCGGCTCGCCGACCTCACGCTCGAGCGCTACGGCCGCATCGACGTGCTGGTCAACAGCGGCGGCCACGGGCCACGCGCGCCGATCCTCGAAATCACCGACGAGCAGTGGCACACCGGTCTCGACGTCTATCTGATGAACGTCATCCGGCCGGTGCGCATCGTGGCGCCGCAGATGGTCAAGCAGAGGGCCGGCGCCATCATCAACATCTCGACCGCCTGGGTGGTCGAGCCGAGCCCGATGTTCCCGACATCCGCCGTGTTCCGCGCCGGTCTTGCCGCCTACACCAAGATCTTCGCCAACACCTACGCCGCCGACAATGTGCGCATGAACAATGTGCTGCCCGGCTGGATCGACAGCCTGCCGGCCACCGAGGAGCGCCGCGACAGCGTGCCGATGCAGCGCTACGGCACCTCGGAGGAAATTGCCGCGACCATCGCCTTCCTCGCTTCCGAAGGTGCGGGCTACATCACCGGCCAGAACATCCGCGTCGACGGCGGCATCATCGGCGCGATCTGACCGCGCGGTCGCCTCGCGTGAGCCGGCGCGTCACTCCTTCACCGCGCCGGTCATCGACGAGACATAGTGCTCGACGAAGAACGAATAGAGCACCACCACCGGCAGCGAGCCGATCAGCGCTCCCGCCATCAGCGCCCCCCATTCGTAGACGTCGGAGCGCACCAACTCGGTCAGCACACCCACCGGCACGGTCTTGTTTTCCGAGGACTGGATGAATGTCAGCGCGTAGATGAACTCGTTCCATGACAGGGTGAAGGCGAATATGCCGGCGGAGATCAGGCCGGGCACCGACAGCGGCAGCACGATCTTGGTGAGGATCTGCCACCGGCTCGCTCCGTCTATCAGCGCGCATTCTTCCAGTTCGAACGGGATGGAGCGGAAGTAACCCATCAACAGCCACGTGCAGAACGGCACCAGGAAGGTCGGATAGGTAAGGATGAGTGCGAAGGGCGTGTCGTAGAGCCCGAGGTTGAACACCATCACCGACAGCGGAATGAACAGGATCGAGGGCGGCACCAGATAGGCGAGGAAGATGCCGAGGCCGACCTGCCGCGCCCCGGAAAAGCGCAACCGCTCGATCGCATAGGCGGCGAACACCGACGCCAGCAGCGACAGGAACGTGGCGGCGGTCGAGATGATGATCGTGTTGAGCAGCCAGCCCGGATAGGAGGTTTCGAACAGGAGATAGCGGATATGCTCCAATGTCGGATGCACCACCCAGAACGGATTGAACTGCGCATAGTCGGTCATCTCGAGATTGGGCTTAACCGCCGTGATCGTCATCCAGTAAAATGGAAACAAAAGCACGAAGACGAACACCAGCAGCGGCAGATAGACCGTCACCACGCGGCGCGGCAGGCTCTGCAGGTAGCCCATGCCGCCTTCGTCGATATCCCCACGTTTCGCCTTCCTTGTCGCGGCCGTCTTGACCATGTCAGTCTCCGCCGCCTTGTTGCCATTTGCGGCGTTGCAGGCCGAAATAGCTGAACAGGATCGCCGCCAGCAGGAACGGGATCATGGCCACCGCGATGGCCGCGCCCTCGCCAAGCTGGCCGCCGGAAATGCCGCGCTGGAAAGACAATGTCGCCATCAGATGCGTGGCATTCACCGGTCCGCCCCGGGTCAGCACGTAGATCAGCTGGAAATCGGTGAAAGTGAACAGCACCGAGAAGGTCATGGTGATGGCGATGATCGGCGTCAGCAGCGGCAGAGTCACATAACGAAACAACTGCCAGCGACTGGCGCCGTCGAGCGTGGCCGCCTCGTAGAGCGACTGCGGAATGGTCTGCAGGCCGGCGAGCAGCGTGATGGCGACGAAAGGAATGCCGCGCCAGACGTTGGCGGCGATAACCGAAGCGCGCGCATTCTCCGGATCGCCGAGGAAATTGATGCGGTGGTCGATCAGGCCCATTTGCTGCAGCGCCCAGGACAGGATGGAGAACTGCGAATCGTAGATCCACCAGAAGGCGATGGCTGACAGTACAGTGGGCACCACCCAGGGCAGCAGGACTATCGCGCGGAAGAACGATTTGAACGGCAGGTTTTCATTGAGGATGAGCGCCAGCCACAGGCCGAGCACGAACTTCAGGATCGAGGCGCTGACCGTGTAGAGCAGCGTGTTGAAGACGGAGAGCCAGAAGACGTTGTCATTCCAAAGGTACTGATAATTCTCGACGCCGATGAAGATGCCGGGGCGGCCGATCCGGGCATCGGTGAAACCGAGCCAGACGCCCAGCCCGAGCGGATAGGTCAGGAAGACCAGCAGCAGCGCCGCCGCCGGCAGCATGAAGCCGAAGCCCAGCGCGTTGCGGCTTTCGGAGATCCGCGAAAGCATCGACGGACGCGGCTGGGCGGCAACGGACGGCACGGCCATGGAGGGCTCCTCATCGGGGAATCAGGTCACGGCGTCAACGGCCGCCATGGGATTGTGCGACGGGCCGGGCAGCGCACTAGACGCTGCCCGGCGGTGCCGTGATCAAACGCGGTAGTAGCGGTTGGCGCGCTTCTCCGCCTCCTCCATCGCCTCCTGCGGCGTCGCCTGGCCGGTCACCGCCTTGGCAAACATGTCGACCAGGACATAGTCGGCCATGGTCGCCGCCGAGGCATAGCCGAGCGGCCCGGCATAGCCGTTGGGGCGCAGCGTCGCCGAGGCCTTGGCATAGGCGGCATTGTTCGGGTCGGCCGTCCACACTGGATTGTTGTCGAAGGCCTTCAGCGTCTGGCAGCAATAGCCCGCCGAGGAGGTGATCCAGTCGGTCATCTGCGGATCCTCGAACATGAACTGCAGATAGGCCTTGGCCGCATTGGGGTAGGGCGTGTAGTTGAAGATGACTGCGGTGGTCACCTGGAACAGTTCGACCGATTTCCCGACGGGACCGATCGGCAGGTTGGTGGTGCGGATGTCCTTGGCGATCTCAGCCAGCTTCGGATCGTTGTCCTTGTTGATCTTGGCCGTATTGTAGGCGGAAATGCCGTTGGCGATGACGCCGAGTTCGCCGGCCAGGAAGGCGCGGTTGTTATTGACGTCGAGCCAGCTTTCGGTCCCGGGAATGAAGGTCTTGTAGAGTTCCTGCGCGTATCCGATCGCCTTTAGCGTCTCGGGGCTGTTGATCGCCACCTTGCCGCTCTCGTCGACCATCTGGCCGCCATGGCTCCACAGCAGCCAGTGCGCGTAATTGTTGCCGTCGCCGACGCCGTGGCCGTGCGTGAAGCCGGCCGGATGTCCCTTCGCCTGCAACGCCTTGCAAAGCTCGAGGAAGCCTGCCGTGTCCTTCGGAAATTCGGAGAAGCCGGCCTCCTTCACCCAGCTTTCGCGATAGACGATGGCATTGCCGATCGTGGCCAGCGGCAGGCCGACGAACTTGCCGTCCCGCGTCGCATATTGCTTTGGTCCGTCGTGCCAGCCGCCATATTTCGAGCCCAGATACTCGCCGAGCTCGGTCACGTCGTGCAGCTTGTCGGGATATTGATGCGGGTCGTCGAACCAGACGAACATGAGGTCCGGGCCGGAACCGACATTGGCGGCGACCGCTGCCTTGGGGCGAATGTCCTCCCAGCTTTCCTTGTCGACACGAACCTCGACACCTGTCGCCTCGGTGAAGCGCTTGGTGTTGGCCAGCCATTGATCCTCATCGCCCTTGACGAAGGGCGACCAGCGCAGCAGCCGCAGCTTTGCGCCTTCCTCGGGCTTGTATTTCAAGCCCTCCTGGGCAAAAGCCGGCGAGCCGACGAACCGGCTTCCCAGAGCTCCCGCCGCGGCACCTGCGGTCGTGCGGATTACATCGCGTCTCGTGAATTTCATGGTCGTCTCCTCCGGTTTATCTTCCTTGCTATGCGGTCCTTACCATCCGTTACGCGTTTCAAATCGTGTTCCGGTCTTGCCGTCAAAGAGATGAATCAGGCCAGGCGCGGCAGAGAGCCGTATGGATTCGCCCGGTGTTAAGGCATGGCGTTCGCGGAAATTGGCGACGATCTCGTCGCCGCCGGCGGTGCGGCCGATGATCTGCACTTCCGACCCGGTCGGCTCGACCACCGCGACGGTGACAGGAATGCCTTGGTCTGACGATAGCCGCAAATGCTCGGGCCGTATTCCCAGCACCACCGGATGACCGTTGCCAACGGCCGGCGCGCCGGCCAGCGGCACGGAAATTCCCCCGGCGCCGCGAAAGGACGGAGACCCGTCGGTGACGATCTCGCCCTTGATCAGGTTCATGGCGGGCGAGCCGATGAAACTGGCGACGAAGAGATTGTTTGGCCTGTCGTAGAGCTCCAGCGGCGGTCCGATCTGTTCGACGATGCCGTCATGCATGACCACGATCTTGTCGGCCATGGTCATGGCCTCGATCTGGTCGTGGGTGACATAGACTGTGGTCGTCTTGAGCCGCTGGTGCAGTTCCTTGATCTCGGCGCGCATCTGCACCCTGAGCTTGGCGTCGAGATTGGAGAGCGGTTCGTCGAACAGGAAAACCTGTGGATCGCGCACGATCGCCCGGCCCATGGCGACGCGCTGGCGCTGGCCGCCGGAAAGCTGGCGCGGATATCGCGTCAGCAATGGCACCAGCCCGAGGATTTCGGCGGCGCTGAATGCTGGTAGCGCAATCGGCCTTCGAAACACCTTTGAGCATGAGCGAGAACGCCATGTTCTCGGCGACCGTCATGTGCGGGTAGAGCGCGTAGTTCTGGAACACCATGGCAACGTCGCGCTCTTTCGGCGCAACGTTGTTGACGACCCGATCCCCGATCGCGATCTCGCCCCGAGAAATCTTTTCCAGGCCGGCGATCATCCTGAGAAGGGTCGATTTTCCGCAACCCGACGGGCCGACAAGCGTGACGAACTCGCCGTCGTCGATATCCACACTGACGCCGTGCAGGACCTCGACGGTCCCGAACGATTTGTAAACGTCGCCGATCGCGACAGACGCCATCGATCTCCTCCCGAATGCTTCTTGCGACGCCCCGAAGGAAACCGCTCCTCTCCCGCCTCGCGACCGTCTCCCATTCCCCCAACAGGTCGCGCGACGATCAGACGGTAGCGCTACCAAGCCTGCCTGTAAAGCGGCCATGCGGACGGTTTTCTTGTCGTTCGAAACACCCGGCGCAATGAACGGCACACCGGCAAACTACCCCCCATTCACAAAAGCCAGCACCAGCTTCTGCAGGTTTCCGCCGGGGCCGAATTCGACCCGGTCGAAGTTGCGGCTCGCCTGCCGCTGAGCCAGCGAGATCTGGGCGAGTTGCCTCGTCAGCTCGGTTCTGATCTTGCTGCAGGCGGGGTCATCAGTAACGGTCAGGCCGACGCTCACCGCCTCGATCTTGCGCACCATCTCGGCGATGGCTGCGCCATGCACTCTCTCGTGGGCGGCGAGCCCGGCGATGAACACCGTCCAGTTCTTCTGGACGGAAGCCGGCAACGGTTCGGCCGGCTTCGGCAAGGTGTAGGTGATGATCAGTTTCGGGCGCGCCGATTTGAGCACGCAGGCGTCGCCTTTCGGCCTGTAGTCCCTGGTCCAGGTCAGCTTGAAATTGGTGTGCGCAATGACCCGACCCTTGCCGAGCAAGGGGCCGGCTTCGCCGATCGCGGCATAGAGTTCCGGGCCGGTCCGCCCTGCGATGGCGTAGGTCTCGACCTTTTCGACCGGCTTCCAGTCGGCGCGTGCCGGCGACGCCAGCAGGGAGGCCGCGAACAGGAGAAAGAACATGGCTGGTTTCATGGAAACGTCAGAGACACTGGGCTGAGGCAAAGATCAACCCGGCGCAATGCACTCAGGTCCCACGGCAGGCCGCGTCATAGTCGGCCAGCACCTGATCGACAGCTTCGAGAAGGATAGCCTCGGGATTGCCCGCCGGCCCGAGTTCGGCCGGCAGCGCCGGCAGGAATTGCCGCATCAGCGTTTCGGGAATGGCAACGTCGTCCAGCGCCTTGCGCAGGCGCTCGACGGCCGCGACAGCGGTGGGGTTGCTCCAATAATAGCGGATGCGGTCGCTGTAGCTGTAATGCCGCTGCACATAGAGCTCTGCTTCATTGCCATGATAGTGGCTGTGCCAATGGCCGGGGGCTGCCAGCATCGCGCTTTCCATGGTCCGGGCGAGCGACCGGTCGCCATAGTCCCTGGCCATTTCGGAGGCGATCAGGTCGAGCCCGTAAAGCGCCTCGCGCAAGGCGAAGGTCAGGCCGGGGCCGACCTTGAGGATAGGAAAGCCGTTTGCGACCAGCGCGGTCAAAGCCGCACGGCTCTGGTAGTCGGTCGAATGCGCCTCGTAGACGAGCGACGGCTGCTCATCGAGCAAGCCGGTCAGGCCCTTGGATTTCTCGGGCGCGTAGGCGACGACGTTCTGGCTGCCGAATTCCACGCCCGGCTGCACGACCACGGCGATGACGCGGCCGAAGGCCTCGGACAGGCCTTCGCGGGCAAAGATCTCCCGGTGAACCTCGATCGTGCGCCGCGCCGCCGCCGCCTCGGTCGGCTTCAACTCGCTGATCGCATGGTCGACTCCGCCGGGGGCGGGGACTTCGGTGCCGATGATGTAGACCGGCAAGGTGCTGCCTGCGGCGTGCGCGCCCGTTTCGGCCGCCTTTGCCAGCCGCGCCGCCCGGGTGGCGATGGTCTCGTCGTCAAGCGCCGCCGGCTCGCCGGCGCAGCCCATCGATGCGTCGAGATGGATCTTGGTGAAGCCGGCCGCGATATAGGCGCCGACCATGGCCTCGGCCTTGTCCATCGCCTGCGCCGCCGGCTCTGCGCGCCACGGGTTCGGTCCCAGATGGTCGCCGCCGAAGATGATGCGCGAGGCTTCCAGCCCCTCGCGGCAGGCGATCTCCAGCACGAAGGCGACGAACAGCGCCGGGGTCATTCCGGTATAGCCGCCGAACTGGTTGACCTGATTGCAGGTTGCCTCAATCAGCAGGTTTTTCTCCCTGTCGGCAACGGCGCGCCTGATCGCCGTCTGGATCACCAGCGGATGCGCGGAGCAGATCGAGGTGATGCCGTAGGGCGAGCCGTTTTTGCGCGCGCTGGCGAGGCCTGCAAGCGGGTTGGCGCTCATGTCCGTCTCGCTGTTCCCTTGATGAATTGGTCAAGCGCATCGAAGCCGGCGGTGCCTTCCATCGGGCCGCGCCGGGTGATGTTGCGGGCGCCGGCGGCATTGGCATAAAGCAGCGCCTTGCCGGGCTCCATCCCCTGGCGGCGGCAAGTCAGGTAGGTGGCGCCAAAGCAGTCGCCGGCGCCCGTCGGGTCGACTTCCTCGACTTGAAAACCGGCGCAGTCGATCCTGGCGCCGTCGGCGCCGAACCAGGAAGAGCCGTCAGCACCGCGCTTCAGCACGATCTCGCCGACGCCCCTGGCAAACAGCGCCGCCACCGCCTGATGCTCGTCATCGACGCCCGCCGTAGCGAGCAATTCGTCGCCGGACGGCAGCAGCAGGTCGGCATCGTCGATGAGGGCGGAAAACAGTGCGCCGTCGGAGCCGTCGATCAGCTCCTTGCGCACATTCGGGTCGAATGAGGTCGAGCCGCCGCGGGCACGAACCGCCTGCACTGCGTAGCTGACGATCTCCTTCAGCCCTGCCACCGACAGCGTCGATCCCATGATATGCAGATGGCCGGCCCTGTCCGCCAGCAGGCGCGCAGCAGTGGTCAGGTGGATCTGCCCGGCGGCGGATTCGGCGATGTTGTAGACGAAGTCCCTGATACCATCGGGCCGGTAGCGCACGAAGGCGCATCCCGTCGGGAAGCGGTCGCTGATATCGACGGCGGAGACGTCGACGCCGTCGCGCTCCAGCCGGTTCAGGTTGAGCGTGCCGAAATCGTCGCGACCGACGCAGCCGATGATGCCGGCGCCGCCTCCCAGCCGGGCGACCTGGTCGATGAAGATCGCCGGCGCACCGCTGGGGAATGGCCCGACAAGCGATTGCGGCTCGAGGAAGCCGAAACCCCGTTCCGTCGCCATGATCTCGACCAGGATTTCGCCGGCGACAATCGTTGGCCCCACGGCCTCGGCGGCGATCTCGCTTCGGCGCGAAAGGCTCATGCTTGCGATTCCTCTCACACGCAAACTGATTGCTTGCCCGCGCAGTTATCCGACGCAAGTGTTTATCGGGTAAATCGCACATACAGCGAAGTCAATAAAGCTCTCATGCGTATAGTTTATCTGTTTCCGCGCGTACACATTGCAGGATTCGGGTGGCTGGTATCGTGGCACCGTGCAAATCAGGCGTCGACCGCAGCGAAAGGACAGCCATGCTCACGCTTCATGATTATTTGCCGTCGCAAAACGGTTGGAAGGCGAGGGTCGTGCTCGGCCTGCTCAACATTCCCTATGAAAGCCGCCTGGTGTCGATTTTCGAGGGCGAGAGCCACACCGACGCCTTCCTGAAGCTCAACCCGGCCGGCGCCGTTCCTGTGCTCGAACTCGAGGATGGCCGTGCGATCGCCGAATCGAATGCGATCCTCATTTATCTCGCCGAAGGCACGCCCTTGCTGCCGGCGGATCGCTATGTCAGCGCGAAAATTATGCAATGGCTGTTCTTCGAACAGTACCATGTCGAGCCGGTCATCGGCTCCCTGCGCTTCTGGACGCTGGCCGGAAGGCTGGAGCGCAACCAGGCGATGGTTCCGGCCAAGCGCGAAGCCGGCGCCCGCACGCTGGCAGCGCTGGAGCGCAGCCTGAACGACACGCCGTTCCTTGTCGGCGACACGCTCACCATCGCCGACATTGCTGTTTATGCCTACGGCCACCGTGCCGAAGATTGCGGCTTTGCGCTGGCGGCTTATCCGGCGGTCCTCGCCTGGACGGACCGGGTGCGCGACGCCATCGGTCCCGGCTATCCCGTGCATCTCTACAGCATCGATCCGCACTCGGCTGCTTGACGGCAAAAGGCGCGCGCGTTCATCTTGCTTAGTCGAAAAGAAGACCCAGATTCTGCTTTGTCGGCGGTTTTTACTCGCAATCCGTTGGCTGGATGGCCGGGTCTCGGCGTCATCTCGACGACCGGCCGGCACTTAGCATGGAGGTGACCATGACACGCGACGACATCATTTCGGTGTTGGGGCCGGTAGACGAGGCAGTCATAGCCGACATCGCGCTGACCGGCGCCACCCTTGAAGAACTGCGCGAGGCGTTCGCCTGGCTCGGTGCCGACGAGGCGCTGGTCAACGAGGGCCGCCCCTTGCCGGGAACGAAGGTGGCGCGGCTGATCGAACTCCTCGATATGCCGGACGACGAGGACGGTCCACAGGCGGTGGCGGCGCAGGGGTTAGGGCAGTAGGGCCCTGACTACTGCGGTTTCCCATTCACTTCACGCCCTCGACAGCAGCCGGCGCATGATCAGCGAGGCATGGCCGGCGACGCCGTGCGCGGCCGGGCGGTGTTCGACCACCTCGAAACCGTGCTTGCGATAGAAGGCGATCGCCTGGTCGTTGCCCTCGATCACTTCCAGCGCAATGCTGGGGATGCCGGCATGCGCGACAAGCACCGCGTGCAGCAGGTCGGTGGCGAGCCCGCTGCCGAACTCTGACTTGTCGATGTGCAGCCGGTCGAGCAGGACATCGCCACGATCGTCCATCGCCGCCATCGCGTAGCCGGCGATCGAACCGTCCGGCCGTTCGGCCACGAACGACATCTTGTTGTCGTCCAGAAGTTCGGCTGCCAGCCGCTCGGGCGCATGCTTGTCGTCCGAGAGCCGCGCGGTATTTTCAGGTCCCAGGATCGACGAATAGGTGCGCCGCCAAGACTCTCCCAGCAGCCGCGATACCGACGCTACATCGTTCTCTGTCATCGCCCTGATCTGAACCATGGCCGATCCCTCACCGCCTCACCCGCGACTTCAGCCAACGATCGAAGGCCACGGCCAGGATCAGGATCAGGCCGATGACGATGCTTTGTGTGTAGGAAGAGACATTGTTGAACTGTAGCCCGTTCTGCAGCACGCCGATGAGTGCTGCGCCCACCACCGTGCCGCCGACCGAGCCGATGCCGCCGAATAGCGAGGTGCCGCCGATGACCACGGCCGAAATCACCGTAAGCTCGTAGCCGATGCCGGCCACGGCTTCGGAGGAGTTGAGCCGTGCTGACAAAACGAAGGCGGCCAGCCCGGCGAAGAAGCCGACGATGACATAGACCGAGATCAGAATGCGGTCGACGCGCAGGCCCGACAGGCGTGCGGCCTCGGCATTGCCGCCGACGGCATAGACGGCGCGGCCATAGCGCGTATAGCGCAGCACGATGTGGCACAGGATGGCCGCCGCCGCGAAGATGATCGCCGGCACCGGCACCGGTCCGATGAGCCCGGTGCCGAACCAGCGCATCGAGGCGTCGAAACCGGAGATCGGTCCACCATTGGAGATGGTCAGCGTCAGGCCGCGAAACACTGTGAGACCACCCAGCGTGACGACGAAGGGCGGCACTTTCAGCCTGGTGATGGCAAAGCCCTGGACGCCGCCGGCCAGCGCCCCGACGATGACGGCGGCAAGCAAGGCGGCGAACCAGCCATATCCTTGCGTGCCCGTGGTCGACAGCGACAGCGTGTTGGCGGTGCCGCCCTTGGCCACCACCGCCGCCACCATGCCGCAGAAGGCGAGCAGTGAGCCGACCGACAGGTCGATGCCGGCAGTGAGGATGACGAAAGTCATGCCGAGCGCGATCAGCCCGGTGATCGAGATCTGCCTCAAAATGTTGAACAGGTTGATTGGATCGATGAAGCTCGGCTTCAGCACGGTGAAGATGACGATCAACACCGCCAGGAACATCAGCGGCCCAAAACTCATCAGAAGCCGCGCGATGTTGATGCCGCTGCGCTGGGTCTGTTCGGTGGTGCTGGTCATTGCGTTGCGTCCTGCTTGCGGTCGAGCGCCATCAGTTCCATCAGTTTTTCCTCGGTCGCTTCGATGCCCGGCATTTCGCCGGTGATACGGCCGCGCCGCATCGTAACGATGCGATCCGACACTGCCAGCACCTCCGGCAGCTCCGACGAGATCATCATGATGGCGATGCCGCGCGCAGCCAACTGGACCAGGATCTGGTGCACTTCGGCCTTGGCGCCGACATCGACGCCGCGCGTCGGCTCGTCGACGATCAGTACTTTCGGGTCGCGCGCCAGCCAGCGGGCCAGGATGACTTTTTGCTGGTTGCCGCCGGACAGGCCCTCGATCGCCTGGTCGGGCGAGGCCATGCGGATCGACAGTGCCTTGCGATAGCCGGCCAGCGCCTCGCGCTCGCGCCGTTCGGCCATGAAGCCGGCCCCATTGCTGTAGCGGCCGAGCGAGGCGATCGAGAAATTGTTGAGAATGCCCAGTGCTGCAAAGATCGCCTGGTGCTTGCGGTCTTCCGGCACCAGCCCGATGCCGAGTTTGATGGCGTCTGCGGGGGAGGCCGGGGCGATCGGCTTACCGTCGAGCGCAATCGTGCCGGCGGCGATGCGGTCGGCGCCGAAAATGGCGCGGGCAAGCTCGGTGCGGCCGGAACCGACGAGGCCGGCAACGCCGAGGATTTCGCCGGCCTTCAGATCGAGGTTGACGCCTTCGAGCACGATGGCATGCGGCGCCAACGGGTCGCGTACCGTCCGCAGCCCGCGCACCGAGAGCCTGACCTCGCCGGCGACATCGCGCTGCGTCGGCCGCGCGTAGAGCTCGGAGGCGGCGCGGCCGACCATCTTCTCGATGATCTTCGGGATCTGGATCGGCTGGCCGTCACGGTCGAGATGACCGGCCAGCCTGCCATCCCGCAGCACGGTCATGCGGTCGCAAATGGCGGACGCTTCCTCCAGCCGGTGGGTGACGAACATGATGGCGACACCGTCCTTGCGCAGCCTGTCCATGATCGACATCAGTTTCTGCACCTCGGTCTCGGTCAGCGCCGAGGTCGGCTCGTCCATGATGATCAGGCGGCTTTCCAGCGACAGAGCGCGGGCGATTTCGACCAGCTGCTGTTCGGCTACCGACAGCGAGGACACCGGCGTCGCCGGATCGATGTCGAGACCGACGCGGGCGATGATCGCGCGCGAGGCGTCCTCCATCCTGCGCCAGCTGACCAGCCCGAGCGGCCCGAGCGGCGCGCGGCCGATGAAAATGTTTTCCGCAACCGTCAGCGTCGGGATCAGGCTCAGTTCCTGATAGATGGTGACGATGCCATGCCGCTTCGCATCCTGCGGACTGGACGGCGCGTAGTCGGCGCCGTCGAAGACGATGCGGCCGCTTGACGGCGGCATCACGCCGGACAGGATTTTCAACAGCGTCGACTTGCCGGCGCCGTTCTCGCCGAGCAGGCCAAGGATCTCACTGGGCCGCACCTCGAGCGAAACGTCGATGAGCGCGGTGACGCCGGAAAAATGCTTGGTCACGCCTTCGACGGAAAGGAGCGGTGGCGATGATGCGGTGGGTTCAACGGCGGACAAGCATTGCTCCCGGATTGCGATAGGCAGCGGGACAGCGCCCCCCTCTGTCCTGCCGGACATCTCCCCCACACGGGGGGAGATCAGCAGTTTTGCCGGCAGCACTATTTCTATAACGTTGGCGATTGGCGAAAGCAGACGTGACGGCCAATCTCCCCCCAAGTGGGGGAGATGTCCGGCAGGACAGAGGGGGGCGCGACAGAGCGCGACCTCCACCCGTCATGGGCCCTACTCTCACTTCGTCTCGTTCAACCTCTCCGCCTTGTCGAGATTGTCCTTGCCGATGACGATCGGCGTCAACAGCACCAGCTTCTCCTTCGGCTCGGTCTTGTCCCTGGCGAAGGCGACCGCGATCTGCACCGCCTTGCGCGACTGTTCGCCGGGGAACTGCTCGACCGTGCCGGCGAGCTTGCCGTCGCGCACGGCGACCAGCGCTTCCGGCAGCGCGTCGAAGCCGTAGATCTTGACGTCGGTGAAGTTGCGCGCGGCACAGGCTTCGAGCGCGCCGAGCGCCATGTCGTCATTGGCGCAGATGATGGCGTCCGGCTTGCCGTTGGCGGCAAGCCCGGCCTCGGTCACCGACAGCGCTTCGGCGCGGGCGAAATTAGCGGTCTGCTCGAAGATGATCTGGTACTTGTCCTTGAGCGGATCGAGCACATTGTGGACGCCTTTGTTGCGGTCGATCGCAGGCCCGGCACCCGGCTGGCCCTGCAAATGGAACAGCTTGGCGCCGTTGGGGAACGCCGCCACCATGGCCTGCGCCTCGGCCTCGCCGCCCTTGACATTGTCGGCGCCGACATGGGCCAGAATGCCCTCGACGCCGTCGACGCGGCGGTCGATGGTGACCACGGGAACCCCGGCCTTGACCGCTTCCTCGATCGCCGGCGCCAGCGCGTTGACGTCAAGCGGCGAAATCACGATGGCGTTGACCTTCTGCACAAGTGCGGCCTCGATGTCGGCGGTCTGCTTCGGCGCCGAGTTCTGGCCGTCGCTCTCGGTCAGATTGACGCCTTGCGCCTGCGCCTCCGCCTTGATCTCGTTCAGCATGTGCACAAAGAACGGAAAGCCGAGATTGGGCACCGAGCCCAATATGGTCAGTTTGTCGGCGGCAAAGGCCATGGGCGCGGCCAGCGCCATGGCGCCGGTCGCCACGGTCGACAACAGGAATTCGCGTCTGTTCATCAGATATCCTCCACATGAACGCAGGAGCCCGAAACCGGGAGCGGCTCGGGACGGTCCTTGCGTCAATTCAAAAATGGAGTGTCCTGTGAACGCCCCGAGGGGACGCGAGGCGCTCCAGCCGGTCCGCCGCAACGTTCTCCTCCGCACGGCGCCGACCCGAGGATGCTAGCCAAGGAAAATCGATTACGCAAGGTGAGGCGAGGGGCTGAAACTGCTAATCTCCCCGCTTGTGGGGGAGATGTCCGGCAGGACAGAGGGGGGCGCTGTCCCGCCGACATTGGCCAATTTCACTTACATCTTTGAGCTAACCCCTACGCAGAATACTTGATGCGGGCGATCCTTCGCGCCCCCTCTGCCTTGCCAGGCATCTCCCCCACGAGGGGGGAAATTGGCAGCTTAGACGCCTCTACCTGTCGATGGTCGTCATCACCCGCTCATTGTAGCGCGGCCCTGAGACCTTGCCCGGCGCGAGTGCCGCGTCGAGCGCAGCCATCTCGGCGGCTTCGAGCGTGATCGCTGCGGCAGCGACATTTTCCTCCAGATACTTGCGCCACTTTGTCCCCGGGATCGGCACGATGTCGATGCCGAAGCCGTCGCCCTTGCCGAGCACCCAGGCCAGCGCGATCTGTGCGGGCTTTACCCCTTTGGCCGCGGCCACCTCTTGCACCGCAGCCGCTGCCGCGACATTGGCGTCGTAGTTGGCGCCCTGGTAGCGGGGGTCGCCGCGCCGAAAATCGCCTTCCGGATAATCCTCGGCGCGCTTGACATCGCCGGCGAGGAAACCGCGGCCGAGCGGCGCGAACGGCACCAGGCCGATGCCGAGCTTTTTGAGCAGCGGGATGATTTCCGGCTCCAGATTGCGCTCCCACAGCGAATACTCGCTCTGCAGCGCCGAGACCGGATGCACGGCATGTGCGCGGCCGATGTTGGCCGCACCAGCCTCCGACAGGCCGAAGAAGCGCACCTTGCCCTCGGCGACGAGCCGGCCGATCGTGCCGGCGACGTCTTCCATCGGCACGGCCGGATCGACGCGATGCTGGTAGTAAAGGTCGATATGGTCGGTGCCGAGCCGCTTCAGCGAGCCCTCCAGCGCCTCGCGGATATGGTCGGGCCGGCTGTCACGCTCCGTGCCGACCTGTCTGCCGTTTTCGATGCGGAAGCCGAATTTGGTGGCAAGGGTCACCTCATCGCGCCGGCCCTTCAGCGCCCGCCCGAGCAGTTCTTCATTGGCATAGGCGCCGTAGACTTCCGCCGTGTCGAGGAAGGTACAGCCGAGTTCGATGGCTCGGTGCAGGGTGGCGATCGATTCCGCCTCGTCGGCAGGGCCGTAGGACTGGCTCATGCCCATGCAGCCGAGGCCGATTACCGAGACCTGCAGCCCCTGGCTGCCGAGTTTGCGGGTGCTGAGGGTCATTGCCGTTCTCCTTGGGGCTGAGGAAAACTATAGCGGCCGCTCCTCCAGTTTCCATAGCTGTTCGGCGGAAGAACAGCGCTTCCCTTGACAAAACCCAGCCGCAAGCGCCTTTGCCGGCGGCCATTGGGGGCCATGGGACACCAATGAAGAAGATCTACGAGAAGCCGACGCTGAACCGGCGTCAGCAGCTCTCGCGCGTCACCGCGCTCATAATTCCTTCGGACCACTAACCGAATATTGTCGTCGCCATTGCAAAGTCCGCTGCCGAGGCGCAGCGGTTTTTTGCTGCCGTTGGATCGTAGCGCTGCCAGAAGCAGGCGGTCAAAATTGACAGAGCGGCCGATCTCCAGCATCCTTATGCCGCCGCCATGTCTTGCGGTCTTGTGTATGAGTGAGCCATGGCCAGTTCCGTCACCAGCCAGAATTCCAAGCGCGCCGCGGTGCGCAAGGCGCTCGACCGCCACAAGGTGTACGTCACCGCGCAAAGCTTTTCCGGCGGCGTCTACTCGGCCCGCGTGCTGGTCGACGGCGAGGCCTACTGGGTCGACGAGTTCCGGCTGAGCCAGCTCCAACAAGGGCTGTCCCCGGCCGAGCTAGACCTGACGCCCGCCTCAGACGATTGAGCGTGATCTCCACATTCTTCGCACCACGCTGGGAAATCTGAAATGTTGGCGGGACAGCACTGTGCAGGAACGCGGCGCAGGGAAGGTTCGTCCGCCGCCGCCGCTCCCGCCTGACCCATGCCAACCCCGCCAAAACTCAAGGCCTACCGCGCCAAGCGCGAATTTACGAAGACGCCGGAACCGGCGGGCGGGGTCATTTCAGGCGACGGCAACCGCTTCGTCGTCCACAAGCATCACGCCACCGCCGACCATTACGATTTGCGCCTGCAGGTCGGCGGCGTGCTGAAAAGCTGGGCGGTGCCGCGCGGGCCCTCGCTCAACCCGGCCGACAAGCGGCTCGCAGTCGAGACCGAGGACCATCCGCTCGAATATATCGACTTCGAGGGCGTCATTCCCGAAGGCGAATATGGCGGCGGGCCGATGATCGTCTGGGACACCGGCACCTGGGCACCGATGGACGATGTCGACAAGAGCCTGCGCACCGGCGCCTTCAAGTTCCGGCTGGCCGGCGCCAAGTTGAATGGCGGCTGGATGCTGACCCGTCTGAAGCCCAAGCCCGGCGAAGACAGCGAGAAGAAAAACTGGCTGCTGTTCAAGGAGCGCGATCTCGCCGCCGATGCCGGCCTCGACATCCTGGAAGCGCGGCCGGAAAGCGTGAAGTCCGGCAAGCGGATCGAGGAGCTTGTGGCGCCGCCGAAGAAGCCGGCCCGCCTGCCGCCCAAACCCGGCGCGCTGAAACCCGGCGCGCTGCCCGGCGCTGTCAGGGGCGATCCGCCGTCGCGCATCGAGCCGCAGCTCGCCACGCAGGTGCCGAAGCCACCGGGTGGGCCAGTGGAAGACACAGGTGAACTCTGGTTGCACGAAATAAAATTCGACGGCTACCGTACCATGGCGCATATCGCCGATGGCGAGGTCAGGCTGATCACCCGCGGCGGCATCGACTGGACGAGGCGTTACGGCGACCTGCCGCAGGCATTCGCCCGGCTGCCCCTCAGCCAGGCGATCATCGACGGCGAGATCATGGTGCTGGACGAGAAGGGCATCTCGCGTTTCGCGCTGCTGCAGGATGCGCTGTCGGCGGGTGCGGGCAGCAAGCTCCATTTCTATGCCTTCGACCTGCTGCATCTCGACGGCTGGGACCTCCGCAAGGCGCCGCTCGCAAAGCGCAAGGCCCTGCTCGCCGAACTGCTAGCCGGGCAGGGCGCCAACTCCGCCATCCAACTGAGCGACCATGTCGAAGGCGACGGACAGGGGCTTTACGATCAGGCCTCGATCCTTGGGCTGGAAGGCGTCGTCTCCAAGCGCGCCAACGCCATCTACCAGAGCGGCCGCACCAAGAGCTGGACCAAGGTCAAGGCGCTGGAGACCGGCGATTTCGTCATCGCCGGCTACACCGTTTCCGACGCGGCCGAAGGACTGGCGGCACTCGGCATGGCTGAATTCGCGGATGGCGAACTGCACTATCGCGGCAAGGTCGGCACCGGCTTCGATGCCGCGACGGCGGGCGACTTGCTGGCCCGGCTGCAGCCGCTGCGCGACGGCGCGACAGCACCCGAGGGTGTGCCGCGCGAGATCATGCGCGAGATGAAATGGGTGCGGCCGATGCTGTCGGCCCGCATCCACTACGCCAACCGCACGGCCGACAATTCGCTGCGCCACGGTGTGTTTCGCGGCCTCAGGGATGTCGGCCTGTCGACGCCGGTGTCGCCGAAGCGCAAGCGGCTGATCGCCGAAGCCGATCTCGCCACCATATGGGTGACCAATCCGGAGCGGCGGCTGTTCGGCAAGACCGGGCCGACCAAACTCGACATCGCCGTCTATTACGCGCTGGTCGGCGATTTCATGCTGCCGCACATTATGGGCCGCCCGGTGTCGCTGGTGCGCTGCCCGACGGGCCTGCCGAAGGACTGTTTCTTCCAGCGCCACGCCTTCACCGGCATGCCGCCCTCTGTGGTCACTTTTGACGCCACCAACTCCGAAGGTGAAACCAAATCCTATCTGTCGGTCGAGGGAGCAAAAGGCTATCTGGCGCTGGCGCAGTTCGGCGTCGTCGAGTTCCACACCTGGGGCACGCATCGCTTGAGCCTCGACAAGCCCGACCAGATCGTTTTCGATCTCGATCCGGGTGAGGGCATCGCCTGGCGCGAGGTGGTCGAGGCCGCCGTCCACATCAAGGGCGAATTGGAACGGCTCGGCCTGGTGCCGTTCGCCAAGACATCCGGCGGCGGCGGCATCCACATAACCGTGCCGGTGACGCAAAAGCAGAACTGGAAGAAGCTGCACCAGGCTACCAGCGCCATCTCCACGCATCTGGCGGCCACGGCGCCCGACACTTTCACCACCACAATGGGCAAGGAAAACCGGAAGCGCCGCATCTTCATCGACTACCACCGCAACGCGCGCGGCCACACCTCCGCGGCGCCTTATTCGCTGCGCGCCCGCACCAACCTGCCGGCGTCGACGCCGGTGAGCTGGAGCGACCTTGAGACGATCGATGCGCCGCAGGATCTGAACTATTCCTCGCTGCCGGGGTTGTTGGCGACCTCGGGCGACCCCTGGGCGGACATGGAGCATTTCGCGAGGGATTTGCCGTTGTTTTCGGGGAAGTAGATCGGGAGGTGTTGGCGATCCGGCACACCCCCTCTGTCCTGCCGGACATCTCCCCCGCAAGGGGGGGAGATCGGATGTCGCCTCTGCTTTCGCCAATCGCAAACCTTGCAAGAGGAGCGATAAGGTTGAAGCTGCCAATCTCCCCACTTGCGGGGGAGATGTCCGGCAGGACAGAGGGGGGTGCTGTCCCTCCGGCATGACTTACTTCCCCAAGTCCATCGACCATGCGGACAATTTGAATTATCCTCCGTCGGTGCCCTCCAGCTCACCTGGAAGATTTCGTCAGGAATTTGCCGGTATGTTTGGGGCCGGTGTAGGATTTGCGCAGTGCCAATCGTCCTCGGAACGAAGCGCTGCAGTAAGCATGATCCCGAAACGTGGGAACCGGTTTTCGGTTAAGATCATGCTCAGTCTGAAATGTCAGTGCATGGCCGCGTAGGAGAGTATCATGGCGCCCAGGGCAAGTTGGAAAGGTTACCTCAAGCTCAGCCTCGTCAGCTGTCCGGTCCGGCTCTATCCGGCAACGACGACCAGCGAGCGCATATCGTTCAACCAATTGCACAAGAAGACCCACAACCGCATCAACATGAAGCCGGTCGACCCTGAACTCGGCCTCGTCGAGCGCGCGGACCTGGTCAAGGGTTACGAATACGAGGACAAGCAGTACATCATCATCGATGAGGCCGACCTCGAAGCAGTGCGCATCGAATCCAATCACACGATGAACATCGAGGCCTTCGTCGACGAAGACGAGGTCGACGTCATTTATCAGGATGCGCCGTACTACATGGCGCCGGATGGCGCCATGGCGGAGGAAACCTTCGCCGTGCTGCGCGAGGCAATGCGCAAATCCGGCAAGCTGGCCATTGCCCGCCTTGTCCTGTCCAGCCGCGAGCGCGTGGTGACGATCGGCGCGCGCGAGAACGGCATGTTCGTGTGTACGTTGAGGAACCCGAACGAAGTGCGCGGCACGGCTGAATATTTCGGCAACATCCCGGCTGGCAAGCCGGATCCCGAAATGCTGCAATTGGCCGAAGCGCTGATCAAGCAGAAGGAAACCACCTTCGATCCGAAGAACTATGAGGACCGCTACGAGATCGCGCTGATGACGATGATCCGCGAGAAACTGAAGGGCCATAAGCCGATCATTGCGGCGGCGCCCGAGCGTGGCAATGTCATCAACCTCATGGACGCGTTGAAGGCGAGCCTGTCGCAATCAGCCAAGCCGCCGGCCAAGTCGAAGAGCAAGGCCGACGACGCTGAAAAACCTGCCGCCAAGGCTAAGGCGGGTGCGGCCAAGGAAAACCCGTTGAAGGCCAATCTGCTCAAGGCCGTCGGCAAGAGCAAGGGGTGACGGCGCCGACCGGTATAATCCCGGGCGCCGTCTTCGGCGCCATCGGCGCGCTGGCGGCATTTCCGCTGCGGCTCGCGGCCCGTGAGGTGGAGCGTCAGCACGGCCAGTTGCGGCGCGGCGTCACCAGGCGCACCAGCCATGTTGTGTTCGGCCGAACGCTGATCGCCAAGGCCGGCACGGCGAAGGGCGGCGATGCCGAGATTGAACGCCGTGTTGCCGCCGAGCGTGCCGCCGGCCGAACGCTCCTTAGCGAAAATGGCTTCCTGCGCCTGCTTGGTCTGATGAAGGCGCCGGAGGCGTCTTCGCTGTCCAGGCAGTCTCTCGTCGACCAGTCCAGACTGTCCGGTGCCGACCTCGACCTGCTCAGCCTGTTCGACGCCTTCGAGCACGATTGTGAACCCTACTCGTTCCGCGATCTGATCCTTGCCCGCAAATATGCCGGGCTGGTTGCCGGCGGTGCATCCTGGGGCGCGATCGCGCGCTCCGTGCATCGCTCCGGTCCGGTCGCTTCGCTCACCGCCAAATCGCTCAATGTCGGCTCGCAGCATGGCCGGCCCGATCAGATCTATCTCGAGGATGGCCAGAGCGAACTCGACGGCCAGCTGCTGTTCGATCTCGGCAGCGCAAGCGCAGCCGGCGACGACACGCTGGAAGAATTGTTCGCCGAGGCTGAAAGCGCGGAAGAGGAGGGCCGGCACGACGATGCCGCGGCGCTCTACCAACGCTGCCTCAGCATCGATCCGAGCGACGCCATCGCCGCGTTCAACCGCGCCAATTGCTTGCGTGGCGCCGGTCGCGTGGCCGACGCGGCGCATGACTATGCAAGAGCGATCAAGCTCGATCCGGCGTTCGTCGAGGCCTGGTTCAACCTCGCCGGGCTGATGAGCGACGAAGGCAAGATCGCCTCGGCGCGCCGGCATCTGGTCAAGGCAATCGCGCTCGACAAGAGCTACGCCGATCCGGTGTTCAACCTTGCCCGGCTGGAGTTCGACGCCGGCAATCTGACCGAAGCCCGCCGCCACTGGGTGCGCTATCTCGAACACGATGCTGACAGCGAATGGGCGCGCACTGCGCAAAAGGGGATACAGTTCGTCGATCTGCAGCTGGCGCGGACGGCGGGGTGAGGCTGCCGTGGATAATCTTGTTCAGATTTCGAGTATGGGATTAACCGCGTGCTTCATCGTTTTGGCGGTGCGGGAGGCCCGCGAGCTGCTCTTCTACTGGAGCAATGGCTGGAATTTTTTCGAAGACAGCAAAATCAATTGGGCCACATATTACAACCGCAGAACTTGGCCATTTCCCCAGCGCCCCGAGGACCGTATGTCGAACAAGCAGCGCGTTTGCTTCGGCCGGCCATTCTTCATCGTGCTCGTGGGGTTTTTTGCAGCCATTTTCACCCATGTTACCCTGCATCCGGAGCAGTGGCGTAAGGAAGTTCACGGTTCCAAAACCACCTACCACTATATCGGGGTCCCGCAGCCTGATGCCCACTAGCTTCCTCTTCGACGGCTTTGACACAGCCCCGGTCACCATCGTGCTGGCCCACGGCGCCGGCGCATCGATGGATTCGCCTTCGATGACCGCCACCGCCAAGGCGCTCGCCACCGCCGGCTTCCAGGTCGCGCGCTTTGAATTCCACTATATGGCGGCCCGCCGCTATGGCCAGCGCAAGCCGCCGCCGCGCGCCGAGACGGTCAACCCGGAATACATAAAGGCCATCGCCGATCTGAGAGCCATGGGCGTCACCGGGCCGCTCATCATCGGCGGCAAGTCGATGGGCGGGCGCGTCGCCTCGATGGTTGCCGACGAGATGTTCGCCAAGGGCGAGATTTCGGGCCTCGTCTGCCTCGGCTATCCCTTTCATCCGCCGGCCAAGCCAGAGCAGCTCAGGACAAAACATCTCGCCGACCTCAAGACGCCGACGCTGATCTTCCAGGGCACCCGCGACGAGTTCGGCACGAAAGAAGAGGTCGCGACCTACGGCCTTTCCAAAGCCATCGAGGTGATCTGGCTGGAGGATGGCGACCACGACCTCAAGCCGCGCAAGAGCGTGTCGGGTTTTTCGACCGCCGATCATTTGAAGACGCTGGCCGGGACGGTGAAGGCGTGGACAGGGCGGATCGTTTCCTGATCGCCAAATGCAAATCGCCACCTTCAATATCAACAACATCAACAGCCGGCTGCAAAACCTGCTGGCGTGGCTGGCGGCAGCCAAGCCCGATGTCGTCTGCCTGCAGGAGCTGAAGGCCCGCGACACGCAGTTTCCGCGCACGGCGCTTGCGGCGGCCGGCTACGGCGCGGTGTGGAAGGGCGAACCGACCTGGAATGGCGTCGCCATACTCGCGCGCGGGTCCAAGCCGGTGCTGACCCGTGACGTCCTGCCCGGCGATACCGCCGACAAGCAGAGCCGCTACATCGAGGCGGCCGTGAACGGCATCGTCATCGCTTGTCTCTACGCGCCCAACGGCAACCCGCAGCCGGGGCCGAAATTCCAGTACAAGCTGGCGTGGCACGCGCGGCTGGAGGCGCATGCCGCAGAACTGTTCGACACCGGCCTGCCGGTGGCGCTGGTCGGCGACTACAACATCGTGCCCGAGCCGCGCGACATCTACGCCACCCGCTCCTATGACGACAACGCGCTGGTGCAGCCGGAAAGCCGGGCGTCGTTCCAGCGTCTGCTCGAGCAGGGCTGGACCGATGCGCTCCGCAAGAAGCATCCGAAGGAAACGCTCTACACATTCTGGGATTATCGCCGCAACCGCTGGCCGCGCGATGCCGGGCTGCGGCTCGACCACATCTTGCTGTCGAAGAAACTGGCGCGCCGCCTCACCGCTGCCGGCATCGACCGCGATGTCAGAGGTGAGGACGGCGCCAGCGACCACGCGCCGGTATGGGTCGAATTGAAGTGAATTTGGCTGCGTGATCGCGCCCACTTTCGTGGGCGCAGTTTTGCGCTATTTGTTTCGCTGCGGCGGCCGCATGATGAGCAAGGTGCGGCACCGGAGGGGGAGTCCGATGGACAGGTTGGCCGAAAGGCTGTTTGCGCTTCCGCTGCTGGCGGCCGCTTTGGCTTGTCTGGTGCGGGCGTATCTGCTGCTCGGCGACAGAGATTTCAGCTGGAGCGGGATCGATCACATGCTGCACGGCCCAGCCACGCTGCGACCGGTGGTGTTCCTGACCGTCGGCGGGCTTTGCCTGCTTGGCGCCCTGTTGTTCTGGGCCGGACTGCTGCCGGGTCGGCGAAGCCAGCCTGCTGGAACGCCGCTTTTTGGCCGCGACGCCGAGATCGACCCAAAGGGCCGCCCCGGTCTGCGGCGCGCCTTCCTCATGTTGCCGGTGCTCGCCGTGTTGGCGCTGCTGGCCGACCACTTCCCTTGGGCGCGTGACGCCGGCCCGGGCGCTGAGGTGGCCGCCCCGAACGAACCCAAAGCCGAGCCGAAGGACCAGGGCATCGACGGTGTCCCGCCGGACCTGGCGACGCCACCGGCCCCGCCGAGTTCGCCGCAGGTCACCATGCCGCCCGAGCCAACTCCGCCGGTGCAGGCAGCCAAACCGCCCGAGCCGGCGCAGCCTACGCCTCCGGCTGCTCCCCCTCAGCCGCCACAAGTCGCACTCGCTCCGGCGACACCGCCACCGGAGACTGCTCCACCGCCGGCTCCGGCCACGCCACCGCAAACCGTCGCGCCGTTGCCGCCGCCTCCGCCGGCGCTGCCGACCGAGCCCGACGGCCACCGCGACGCCGTCGTCTGGCTCGCCGTCTCGGCCGATGGCCGCGACGTCATGAGCGCCAGCACCGACCATATGATCAAGCTCTGGGACATCGCCGGCAAGCGGCTGATCCGCAACCTTGGTGAACACAAGGACATGGCGCGCACGGCGCTGTTCATGCCCGACGGCGCAACCGCGCTGACCGCCGGCGACGATGGCGAGATCGTGCTGCGAAAGCTTGCCGACGGCGCGGTGCTGCATGTCTTCTCGTCGGGCGCGAATGGCGGCGTGCGTAAGCTGGCGATCAGCCCGGACGGCAAGCGCGCCGTCAGTGGCCACGACACCGGCAACGTCATCGTCTGGGATCTCGTCAACAAATCGGTGCTGCATGTGATGACCGGACATGACTGGCCGATCAGCACGGTCGCAATCTCGCCCGACGGCACGCGCGCGCTGAGCGGCTCCATCGACGGCACGCTGAAATTCTGGGACGTCGAAAGCGGCAAGCAATTGCGAAGCTGGCACGGCCACGAGCAGGGCACCTACGGCGCCGTCTTCACCGCCGACGGCCATCATGTCGTCACCGGCAGCGGCGACTACACGATCAAGCTCTGGGACCTCGACACGTTTAGGGAATTGCGCCGCTTCGAGGGCCACGAAGGCACCGTCTATACGCTGGCGCTGTCGGCCGACGGCAAGCGCCTGGCCTCCGGCTCGCTCGACGGCACGGCGCGGCTGTGGGATCTCGGCACTGGAGACCAGATCGCCATGTTCGACAGCCGCACCGGCCCGATCTACGCCGTTGCCTTCGCCACCGACGGCACACTGGTCACCGGCGGCGACGATCGGACCATCAGGGATTGGCCGGCGGCTGGCGGCGATGGCGAAATCCTGTTCGCCGGCGCACCGCAGTAGCGACATCAAATGCTTTGGATATTCCAGAACAGCCTGGCTTGCGCTATGGATTACTGGTGGCTGCAAATGGATTGGGGACGGTGAGCAACAACGACTGGGCGCCCAAAGTGGATACACCTGTCTACAGCCCGCCCACGTCGCGTCGCCGAGGGGTCCTTACCGTCGTTCTGGTGTTGCTGGCGGCTTTTGTGCTGCTCGGTCCTGGCCGAAATTACTATGTGCAGTGGTCAGCGGCACAAAAGGGTGCAGCGGCTCTCCAGGCAAAGGATTATGCCGAGGTATTCCGTCAAATGAAGATCATGGCGGACGCTGGCAATGTTGACGCAAAAGGCCAGCTTGGTGCGCTGTACTGGCGCGGGGAGGGCGTGGCTCAGAACGACAGCCAGGCGGTGTATTGGTGGAAGAAATCCGCCGATGGCGGCAATGCGGAAGCCATAGCAGCACTGGGTCAGGCCTACCTTATGGGCAGGGGCGTTGAAAAGGACAGTCGGCTTGCCGAGAGTTTCTCACGAAAGGCCGCCGATAAAGACAACATGAATGGGCAGTACCAGCTCGGCGTGTTGTACTGGCAGGGCCAAGGGGTCGCGCAAAGTTATGAGCAGGCGCTCTATTGGTGGCGCAAGGCGGCCGATCAGGGGAGCGGGGAGGCTGAATATTCTCTCGGCCAAGTCTATTTAAATGGCCAAGGGGTCGAAAGAAACGATCAACTGGCGTTGAAGTTTTCCAGGCAGTCAGCCGACAAGGGCAATGCGAACGCTCAGTACGCCCTCGGCGTCCTGTATGCGCAGGGTCGGGGTGTTGCGCAAAGCTTCGAGCAGGCTGCCTCATGGTGGCGCAAGGCGGCTGACCAAGGAAGCCTGGAGGCCGCTTTCTGTCTCGGACGCGCCTACTATCTTCACCAAGGCGTCAAGAAGGATGATCAGGCCGCCATAGTGTGGGTGAAAAAGGCAGCCGATCTGGGTGAGCCGAATGCCCAGGCTTTGCTGGGCACTTTGTACTCGCGGGGCCACGGCGTTGAGCAGGATGACCGCCTTGCGTTCGGGTGGTGGATGAAGGCCGCAACCACCGGTCTGACAGAAGCGCAATACGCGGTGGCGGCCGCTTATGGCCAGGGAAAAGGTACCCCTAGGGACGACGGCCAGGCGTTTGCGTGGATGAGCAAAGCCGCCAATCAGGGCTTTGTGTTCGCCCAGTCGAATCTGGGCGGATATTATTCGATGGGCCAAGGCGTCGAGAAGAGCGCCGGGCAGGCGGTCTATTGGTGGCGCAAGGCCGCGGAAGCGGGGAACGCCGAAGCCGGTGCCAATCTGGCCCGGGCGTATTCGCTGGGCGAAGGCGTGGGACGGGACGATGCGTTGGCCGCGACTTGGGCGCAAAAGGCGTCCGACGGGCGAAACGCCGACGCTCAATATATGCTTGGTGTCCTCTACAGCCAGGGCCGCGGCGTTGCGCAAGACAATGATCTGGCCTTCCGATGGTGGATGAAGGCTGCTGTCCAAGGCCATGTGGTAGCGCAGTATAATGTCGGGGTCGTGTATCGGGACGGGCAGGGCGTCGGGAAGGATGAAAGGCAGGCATTCGAGTGGCTGAGCAAGGCTGCCGACAAGGACAATGACCTTGCGCAGTTCGCTCTCGGTGGACTGTATTGGGATGGTCTAGGAGTAACGAAGGACCCCGTTCAGGCGGCAAGGCTCTGGCGCAAAGCCGCCGACCAAAGCAATGCATTCGCGCAGAAAGCGCTCGGCACAGCCTATTCCGAGGGTGTTGGCGTTGCGCAAAGCAGTGCGGATGCGGCGGGCTGGTGGCTCAAGGCGGCGCGGCAGGGAAATGTCGATGCCCAGCTAGCCTTAGCGTATGCCTCGGCCAACGGCGTGGGCATTGCCAGAGACGACAAGGCTGCCGAGTCCTGGTGGCTGGAAGCCGCAAAGGCCGGCAGCGTCGATGCCGAGTTCAGTCTGGGCTCGCTCTACTACCGCGGCGTCGATGGGAAACCAAACTACAAGGAAGCCGCCAAATGGTTCTTCAAGGCGGCAGGCCACGGCAGTTCCGGCGCCAAGACCTATCTCGACCTGATGAAGGAAAACGCCCAGCTCGACAGCAAGATGCTGTGAGCCGAGTGCATAAGCGTCGCCGTCACGCCTTCCGTTTGAGGCGTGACACTCGTATCGCACGATGCGAAGACTCATTTGCCGCTGCATCTCGAGAATCCCATGCCCCTCCACATCGTCGAAGCCTCGATCGCCGACCTGCGCCGGGCGCTGGAGGCCGGCACCGTCACCAGCGTCGAGCTGGTCGGTGCGTATCTCAGGCGCATCGCGCACTACGACCGCCATGGCATCGCGCTCAATGCCGTGCCGGTGCTTAACCCGGCAATGTTCGAGGAGGCGGCGGCCTCCGACCTGCGCCGCCGCAAAGGCGCTTCCCTCGGGCCGCTCGACGGCATCCCCTACACCGCCAAGGACAGCTATAAGGTGAAGGGCCTGACGGTGGCCGCCGGCTCGCCCGCCTTCGAGCATCTCGTCGCCAACGAGGACGCTTTCACCATTGCCAGGCTGAGGGCCGGTGGTGCTGTGCTGATCGGGCTGACCAACATGCCGCCTATGGCCAATGGCGGCATGCAGCGTGGCGTCTATGGCCGCGCCGAGAGCCCCTACAATGCCGACTATTTGACCGCCGCCTTCGCTTCCGGCTCGTCCAACGGCTCGGGCACGGCCACCGCCGCCAGCTTCGCCGCCTTCGGGCTGGGCGAGGAGACATGGTCTTCCGGCCGCGCGCCGGCGTCCAACAATGCACTTGTCGCCTACACGCCGTCGCGCGGCGTCATTTCGGTCAGGGGCAACTGGCCGCTGGTGCCGACCATGGATGTGGTGGTGCCGCACACGCGCGGCATTGCCGACATGCTGGAGTTGCTGGATGTGATCGTCGCCGACGATGCGGAGACGCGCGGCGATTTCTGGCGTGTGCAGCCCTGGGTGTCGATCGCGAAAAGCGCTGCTCTCAGGCCGCCAAGCTACACTGCGCTCCAACTGCAAGGCTCATTACAAGGCAAACGCCTCGGCGTGCCGAAAATGTATATTTGCCGCGACGGCGGCGCGCCCAAACCCATCGAGACCCGCGCCTCGGTGCTCGACCTCTGGCGGCAGGCGGCGCGTGATCTGGAAAAGCTCGGCGCGGAGGTGGTCGAGGTCGATTTCCCCGTCGTCTCGAACTATGAGCGCGACCGTCCGGGCACAAAAACCATGGTCGAACGCGGGCTGGTGCCGGAAGCATTCGCAGAGCGCGAAATCTGGGATCTCTGCATCTGGGGCTGGGACGATTTCCTGCGCGCAAATGCCGATCCGGCGATCCCCGATCTGGCTGCGGTCGACGGCCCAAAGATTTTCCCGCAGCCGCCGGGCGCGCTGCCGGACCGCTATGGCGACGACGGTTTCGATCTGGCCGACTACGTCACGAGCGTCAAGCAGGGCGTGATGCCATTGCTGGATATCCCAACGCTGGCGGAAGGTCTGAAGGGATTGGAGGCGACGCGGCGCATCGACTTCGAGGACTGGCTGGACGAGCACAGGCTCGACGCCGTCGTGCTGCCGGCGGTCGCCGATGTCGGGCCGGCCAGCGCCGACGTCAACCAGACCTCTGCAGAAATCGCCTGGCGCAACGGCACCTGGGTCGCCAATGGCAATCTGGTGTGGCGTCATCTCGGCATTCCGACCGTCACCGTGCCTATGGGAACGATGGCCGATATCGGCATGCCGGTCGGGCTGACCTTTGCGGGCAAGGCCTATGATGATGCGGAGTTGCTGCGGCTCGCCGGCGATTACGAGCGCGCCACCCAACGCCGCACCAGCCCGCCGCGCACGCCGGAATTGCCGGACGATGCGTTTGCGGGGCGGCCTGGTGGATTGCGGGCCAGCGATGCGCCGGCGCCGAGGCTTACGCTTGTTGCCGAGACGACGCGGCGAGGAGACCAGGCCGAGATCGCCGTGACGGTTGAACTCGATGCGGAGACCGCTGGCGTCAAGGTTCACGTCAATGGCGAACCGGTCGCTCTGCGGCGCAGCGGCACAAGCTTTCACGGTCGCATCCTGGTGCCCGCCGGCGAGCACGAAAGAATGCACAGTGTGTGGCGAGGCGCTTACGGCTCGATCGTTACGGCCGTCATCCGGCTGGAGGATGGACGCACGGCTGGTGCTTACGTGGTCGCGGGTGGAATCGGGTGAGGTACATGTAATCTCCCCAAGGGGGAGATCAGCAGCTTCGCCGTCTTGACCCTCCCATCGCCCGCGTTATCTTCGCGCCATGCCAAACCTCGCTCCCCTCATCGTCATCGACCTCCAGACCAACATGTTCGACGGCCGCGTCGAGCCGCCGATCCACGATGCGCCTGGCATAGCCGAGCGTACCTGCTCGCTGATCGACTGGGCGCGGCGCGAGGGGCGCAAGGTTGCTTTCGTCAGGCATGACGGGCCGGCCGGCGATCCGCTGGCGCCCGGCGAGCCGGGTTGGCCGGTATGGCCGGAACTCGGCCAGGCCAAGGACGAGCCGACATTCTCCAAGACCGTCCGCAACGCCTTCTCGAATGCCGAGCTTGGCGCCTGGGTGGCCGGGCAAGGGGTCGGCGAAGTCGTGCTTGCCGGAGCGCAAACCGATTTCTGCATCGCCGGCACCGTTGAGGGCGCCCTGGCCGAAGGCTTCGGCGTCACTGTCGTTTCCGATGCGCACTCGACGCTGGACACTGAAGGCGAAACCGCGACCGAGATCATCGCCCGGTACAATGCGGACTTCACCGATGCCGGCGTCACGCTGGTGACGACGAAGGCGCTGACCGGCGACTGAAGCACCGCGCTTCGAAGAGTGGGAGACTGCCGTGCCAACCCTGAAATTGCCGGCCGAAGGCGGATGCCGCTGCGGACGTGTGCGGCTAAAGATTTCCGCAAAACCGCTTTTGACCATGGCTTGCCATTGCATCGGCTGCCAGCGCATGTCGGCCAGCGCCTATTCACTGAGCGCCGCCATTCCCTCGGACGGCTTCGAAATCATGCAAGGCGAGCCGGTGATCGGCGGGCTGCACGGCGCCTCGCGTCATTACTTCTACCCTTATTGCATGAGCTGGATTTTCACGCGCCCCGAAGGGCTCGACTGGTTCGTCAATCTGCGCCCCACCATGCTTGACGAGCCCGGCTGGTTCACGCCGTTCATCGAGACATGGACCAGCGAGAAACTGCCCTGGGCGACGACGCCTGCGGTGCATAGTTACGAGGCGCTGCCGGCCTTCGAGGAATATGAGGGGCTGGTGGCGGAGTTTGCTGAAACTGCGAATCTCCCCCCTTGAGGGGGAGATGGCCGGCAGGCCAGAGGGGGTCGGTGCGACTGGGCTCGACGTCCTTGCTGCAGATGGAGGTTGGCGCTTCACTCGCGGCGACCCCCTCTGTCGCCTTCGGCGACATCTCCCCCTCGAGGGGGGAGATAAGCCCCGCTTAAAATCTGCATCGAATCGATTGCGCAAACGTTTCGATGGCCCTAAGCTCCCTTGAAATCCGCCATCAGAGCGGACGGAAAACGCATCGGGAGGAGCGCTTGCAGGCGCTGATATGTCTTGCCGACAATGGCTGAAGTGGCGCGGCGCGCCGGCGTGTCGGTGTCGACCGTCTCGCATGTCGTCAACAACACGCGCTTCGTTTCGCTGGAAAAGACGAGGCTGATCAACGACGCCATCGCCACGATGGGCTATCAGCCCAACGAGCTGGCGCGTTCGCTGAAGGCATCGACCACCAACAGCGTCGGCCTGGCCATCTCGGCGATCTCCAACCCTTATTTCACCGACATCATCTGCGCGGTCGAGGCTGAATGCGCGCGGCTCGGGCTGATGGTCTTTCTGTCGGACACCCAGGAAGATCCCGACCGCGAACTGCAGGTGGTGCGCGCTTTCCATCAGCGCCGCGTCGACGGCGTCATCCTGGCCCCGTCGGGCTCGCCGCAGCGCGCCATCGATTACCTCGCCGACAAGAAGATGCCATGCGTTCTGATCGACCGTTTCGCCGACCAGCGCTTCGACCAGATCGGCGTCGAGAACGAAACGTCGATGCGCGCGCTGATCGACCATGTCGCCTCCTTCGGCCACAAGCGCATCGGCTATATCGCCGGACAGCCGGGCCTGACGACGACGCGCGAGCGCATCGAGGCGTTCCAGGCTTCGCTCGCCGCCAATGGACTTGAAAGCGTGCCGCGCTATCTCTCGGCCGAGAATGTCGACACGGCGGCGGCGACCGCATCCACCCACGCCATCCTGTCGCTGCCGTCGCCACCAACCGCACTGGTCACCGGCAACAACATGACGACGATCGGAGCCGTCCGCGCCATCCGCGAAAAAGGCCTCACCATTCCGGGCGATCTGTCGCTGGCCGGCTTCGATGATTTCGAATGGGCCGATTGTTTCGAGCCGCGGCTGACGCTGGTCGCGCAGCCCTGCACCGAGATAGGCAGGCAGGCGGCGGCGCTGCTCAGCGCCCGTATAGCCGCGACCGCTTCCGCGCCGCGTTCGGTGCGGCTGCAGGCGACGCTGCGGGCGCGCGCCTCCTGCGGGAGGCCGACCCACACGAGGCTAACATGACCGCGCCGCTGCTGGTGATGACGGGCGCCGTCAAACGCTTCGGCGGCGTGCAGGCGCTGCGCGGCGTCGACTTCGACCTGAAGGCCGGCGAGATCCATGCGCTGCTCGGCGAGAACGGCGCCGGCAAGTCGACGCTGATGAACCTTCTGTCGGGCGTCTACACGCCGGACGAAGGCACCATCGAGATCGACGGCAGACCCGTGCGTTTCAACAACCCGCGTGAGGCGCAAGCGGCCGGCATCGCCACCATCTTCCAGGAGCTCGACCTGGTGCCGTCGCTGGATGTCGCGGCCAACCTGTTCCTCGGCCGCGAATTGATGCGTCCGGGCGGCTTCCTCGACGTGCCGGCAATGCGCCGCGAGGCCAAGAAGCGGCTGGAAGCCATCGAGATCGCCATCGATCCGTCTGCCATGGTCGCCGATCTGTCGATCGGCCAGCGCCAGGTGGTGGCGATCGTCAAGGCGCTGTCTTACGCCTCGCGCGTGCTGATCATGGACGAGCCGACGGCCGCACTTACCGTGGGCGAAGTTGAGCGGCTGTTCGACATCATGCGCAAGCTTGCCGCCACCGGCGTCGGCATCGTCTACATCTCGCACCGGCTGGAGGAAGTGCCCGGCATTGCCGACCGGGTGACGGTGATGCGCGACGGTCGCGTTGCCGGCATCACCGAGCCGCACGCGCCGCAGGCCGAGCTGGTCAGGCTGCTGGTCGGACGTCCCCTGGACGAGCTCTATCCCCAACGCGCCAAGGCCGCGGGCAAGCCGCTGCTCAGCCTGAGGAACGCCAGCTTCAAGCTCGCCCGCGACAGCGCCGGCTGGCAGGCGCCGCAAGGCGTTTCGCTCGATGTCCATGAAGGCGAGATCGTCGGTCTTGCCGGCATCATGGGGGCAGGGCGCACCGAGTTGCTGTCCGCCCTCTACGGCACCGGCCTGTCCGGCCGCTGGGAGGGCGAGGTCGCCATATCAGGCCGCCCGGTAAAACTGGATTCGATCAGTGCTGCCCGCCACGCCGGCATCGCATTCGTCACCGACGACCGCAGGGGCTCGGGCCTGATGCTGCGCATGGCCGTCGGCCTCAACCTGGTGATGTCGGTCATATCCAGGATCTCGCCGAACTGGCTGGTCTCGCCGCGCCGCCAGGCCGAGGCGGTGAAGGAATCCTTCGGTCAGTTCGATATCCGGCCGAAGAACCCCGATATCGCCGTCGGCGCGCTGTCTGGCGGCAACCAGCAGAAGGTGGTGCTGGCCAAGGAGATCCTCGGCAATCCGCGCCTGTTGCTGCTCGACGAGCCGACACGCGGCGTCGATGTCGGCGCCAAGGGCGAGATCTACCAGCGGCTCAGGGCACTCGCGGCGCAAGGGCTGGGCATTCTGGTGGCGTCCAGCGAGATGCCGGAGCTGATCGGTCTGTGCGACCGCATCGTGGTGCTGCGCCAGGGGCGCAATGTGGCGGAATTCTTGGGCGGCGTCGACGAGCACACGGTGCTGGCCGCGGCTAACGGCAGGGAGGCCTGATGTCTCAGGACAACAATCCAGTGGCAGCGAGCCCGGTGACGGCGGCGCCTCAAAAGCATCGCGACCCGCTGGCGCTGATCGTGCGCTTCCAGAGCCTGATCGGCCTGGTGCTGGTGGCGATCGGCGGCATCATCTTCTCGCCGCGCCGCCACGGCGAGATCCTGTTCCTCAACCCCGACAACATCGCCAACATCGTGCGCGCGGTGTCGGAGACCGGCATCATCGCCATCGGCATGACCTTCGTCATCATCACCGCCGGCATCGACCTGTCGGTCGGCGCAGTGCTTGGCCTGTCCAGCGTCGTCACCGCCTCTATGATGATCTCCGGCGGCTTCGGCCTGATCCCCACCATCCTCGCCGTGCTCGCTTTGGGCATCGTCTTCGGCGCCATCCAGGGCACCATCTCGACGCGCTTCCGGCTGGAGCCGTTCATCGTCACGCTGGCCGGCCTGCAGGCCGCGCGCGGCCTGGCGCTGGTCGTCTCCGGCAACCAGTACATCAACATTTCCTATGGCGAAGGGCCAGGCCTGGCGCCGCCGGTGTTCGCCGTGCTGGGCGAGCGGCTGTTCAACAACACCGTGCCGGTGGCGACGCTGGTCTTCGTCGTCTTTGCCGCGATCGCCACCATCGTCCTCAACACCACGCGCTTTGGCCGCTATGTCTTTGCCGTCGGCGGCAATGAGCGCGCCGCGCGCATATCCGGCGTGCCGGTGTCGATGGTGAAGATCTCGGTCTACGCCATCACCGGCTTTGCCGCCGCCCTTGCCGGCATCGTCCATGCCGGCCAGTTCAATTTCGGCAGCGCCAATGACGGCATGGGCTATGAGCTGACGGCCATCGCCGCCGTGGTCATCGGCGGCACCAGCCTGTTTGGCGGCGCCGGCTCGATGGTCGGCACCGTCGCCGGAACCATCATGCTGGGCGCGCTAGCCAACATCCTGCAGCTCAACAATATCACGCCCGCCATGCAGCTGCTCGCGACCGCCGCGATCATCGTCCTGGCGGCAGTGCTTCAATCCCTCGTTCGCCGCCGCGAGGGGTTGGGTCGTTAGTGCATGTCGCGCAAAAGGTTTTGCGATGACGACATGCACAAACAAACAAGGAGGAGACGGCAACACGTGAACGTCAAACCAAGGTCTGGCCCCCGGCCGGACGAGGAGGAGAGTGAGTTATGAAAACGACACTAAGAGGATCGACCCTCAAGGCCGTGCTGCTGGCAGGCGCCGGCCTGTGCATTGCAGGCTCCGCTTACGCCGCCGAGCCGCTGGTGAAAGCCTGCGCCAAGGACGGCCAGTTCGTCATCGGCTTTTCGCAGGCCAACAATGCCGAGCCCTACCGCCAGCACGTCAATGACGAGCTGGAGGCGGCGGCCAAGGAAGTGCCTGGCTTCACGCTGCAGATCGCCGACGGCGCCGGCAACGTCAACACGCAGACCTCGCAGGTCGACAATTTCATCACCCAGAAGGTCGACGTCCTGCTGATCTCGCCCTTCGAGGCAGCGCCGCTGACGCCGGCGGTGAAGCGCGCCATGGATGCCGGTATCCCGGTCATCGAGCTTGACCGCAAGACGGTCGGCGACCCCGGCAAGGACTACACCGCTTTCATCGGCGGCGACAATTTCAAGATCGCCGAGGAAGCCGGAAAGTACACCGCCAAGACGCTGCTGCCCGATGGCGGCGAGGCGGCGGTGCTGCAAGGCCTGCCGAGCTCGACGCCGGCCGTCGAGCGCCTCAACGGCTTCAAGGAAGGCGTGAAAGGTAACCCGAAGGTCCAGATCGTCGCAGAGCAGGCCGCCGACTGGGTGCCGGACAAGGCGCAGGTCGCCTTCGCCGCCATGCTGCAGGCACACCCCGACATCAAGGTGCTGTACGCCTCCAACGACATGATGGCCGCCGGCGCGCTGCTCGCCGCCAAGGGCGCGGGCAAGGACGTGAAGATCATCGGCACCGACGGCCTGCCGGGCCCGGCCGGCGGCATCGAGGCGGTGGCCAAGGGCGACTGGGTCGCAACCTTCACCTACCCGACGGGCGCCAAGGAAGCGATCGAGATGTCGAAAAAGATCCTGCTCGATTGCGCGACCGAGGTGGACAAGACGGTGACGGTGGAAACCACCGCGATCACGGCCGAGAATGCCAAGCAGCTGATGGGGAAGTGAGGGGGCGGAGTCCGGCACTGAGGTTGATGCGCAAGGCCCCGGGAGGGGCCTTGTTTGTTTTGGGGGAAGGATGGCCCCTGCACAGAATGGCTACTTTTGAGAAGACTTTGCCTCGGAGAAGTCGAGCGTAGGTGTGGAACGGTGCGAAGCTCTGATACTCGCTGCAGCGATCCGCCGCTCAACTCCGCCGCTCCAAAACTTGTTTGACGGCCTGCTCGGCAAAATTATCGGGAAGAACATAACCGCCAAATATGGAAACAGCTTCGGAGGTGACCCGATGCACGTAGGGCGCGATCGCACTTGTAGATGTATCTCCAGGAACCGCAATTGAGCTGCTTACGCCATCGTCTTCTGCGATATATCGAAACCCGCCGAACGGAGCGATATGGCTGTTCCAAGCTGAGAGAAATCGCTTACGCAAGTGTGACCAACGAAATGAGAAACCTAGTTCGACTTCGGCCAGGTCGTGCTGAGAAGTTCTTGCGAAAGCCAAGCCAACAGCAATAGCCTCGGCTACTCGCCTCGCTACTAGGCCAGGGTCGAGGTGGGTGCCTGCGCTCACGTCTCGGTGGCGGGCGCTCGCATCGTCATCATGGGCGCGCCAAAGGTAAAACCGGCCGCTCGGCTCGAAGCGCATGAAGTCGAGGTGGTCCCACATCAACGGTTCGCTAATCATTGCCTCCCACCCGCCGCTTCTAACCACTGGGTGGTCGGCCACTTCGTTGAATCCCCGAGTATCCATCCAAACCGGCCAAGAACTAAGCTGTGGGTTGGTGCCCATCAGAGTGGCAAGGAAATGCCGATCTGCTTTAAAACCAGAAAATGGAGGAGAAACAACCAACGCGACCTCCCAGCCTCCCAGAGTATGGCGACCCCCCGTTTCCCGTACGTCTTGCTTCAGGCATTCCATAAATCGCGAGAGACCGGCATCGAGTAATGCGTAGGATTGCTCAGCAAGACTTGGGGCAGGTGGAGACGGAGTGAACGCAGCCCTCAAAGCTGCAATTTGGGAAGGGTCGGCCACCCCCCCCGCAATATGACGGCGAATAAATCTGCCCAAATCTGCCTCGCGATTCTCCATGCAGATATCGATGATATCCGTCCAGTCAGTCGATCTAGCAACTGCTGAGCTTACCGTGTTGTTAGAGCGCAATGTCCTGAAATAGACGTCTCCATCTTTTATCAATTTGACATTTGGCGAGCCTTCAAGGTCTCTCTTCGCCGCAACAGGAACACGCACACCAGAGGGAATGCCGATCACTACCAAGGTCCTACCACCTCGAACCGGATACGCTGTCGAGATTTCAAATGGTTGAGAGGAGAACTTGGCGATCAATGATTGAAGGACGTCAACGTGAAATAGTTCTTCTGGCTTAAAGCTGCGATTAGGTTGATCCGGCAAATGGGTTTTGTCGTCGATTCCGATTACAAGATATCCGCCGTCTCGATTGCGAAGCGCTAGAGCAGCCTTGACGATCTTCGCAATACCGTCTGGTTCGTCCGGGAAAATCCATCTCTTAAGTTCGCAATTCAACCCCTCGGACGGGAAGTCTACGATCTGTTGGGCCGACGAGATATCAACGGACATTGATTTCGCTCAAATTTGTGCTGTTTGCGGATCGCATTAGGGGTTGCACGAGAAGGCGCTCTTAGAATTCTGTCATCCTAAAGAGCCGGCCGTCGTCACCCTCGTCATGAAGTCGAAGAATCACCTCATCCTCGCCAAACGCTATACGCTTGCCCTTGGCGTCCCTCGGCATGTCGGCCTCGATGAGGGTAAGGATGTATTGCGTTTTTCCCGATGCGATCTGCTCACGCACGATCTTCAGCAGGGCCTCCTTCTTTCGGTTGTCCAGCGCTTCGAGGACGCCATCATGGAAAACGAAATGGAAGAACGCGGCCTCCTCGTAGACCTTTAGCAGGGCCAGATCGAAAAGGGCGCAGATCAGTTTTTTGTAGCTGGTCCCGTCCCCTTGGCTGGATGTCTTGCCGATCTGCCCTTTCTCCTCAAGGCCGATTTCATAGTCGAGATTGTTGCTGGAATTCAGTCGGAAATAGAATACGCCGTTGTGGTCCAGCACCTGCTGGCAATACCGATTGAAGATGGCCCGAAATTTCTCCGCGACAGGCGTCTGCTTGGCGACCATGACCTTCATCTCGTCGACGATTCGACCACGATCCCGCTCAAGTTCCCGGGCCGACCGCGCCATTTCTGCGACCGCCTCCAGCTTTTTCTGCTGTCCTTCGCGGTAGACGAGGTGAGCGCGTTGATCGATTAGCTGTTTCTGCAGATGCTTGTACTTTGAGAAAGTGTCAGTGTTTTTGAGGACGGACAGGCTGGCCTGTCGTTTGCCGTCGAGCTCCCGATTTCGCTCTTGGAGTACTTCGCGTTTAGATTCAAGCTCTCGCCGGCGTGCGCGGAGAGCGACGTCGCGCTCATGCGTGACCTTCTTATTGAAGGCGACGAGCTCCTCGTACTTTCGTTTGAGGCTCTGCACGAAATACAGCTTCGTCTCCCGAAACACCTCCTCAATCTCGCCGAGGTCGAACTTGTCCTTTTGCTCCAAGGCAACGTCGATCTGGCGAATGTCATAGCGGATGTCATACAGGGCGCTGTTGAGCTGGGCGATCTCACTCTCGATCTCATCAACAAGCTGCGTCATGATGCGACGCTCCTCGGCGTCGAAGTGGAATGCGTCGAGCTGAGCCGACAACTCTTCTATCTCCTGGCGAAGCCGCGCGATGTCGGTGATCAGCGCCGGAAGGTCGTCCTCCTTGAACTGTACCTCGGCTTGCTGCTCCTCCAGCCGCTGCCTTGCTGTTTGGATATCTTCGTCAAGTTGATACTTCCGATCGATCAGGTGTCCCTTGAAACCGAACAGGTGCGCGACGAAAGGCTTCCATTGGGAGTCCTTGCCCTGCGAGAATTTGCGAAGCTGCAGCTCGTCGCTCCAATCGTCCTGCGATCGGAGAAAATACGTAATGGCCTTGCGATAGTCGTATGGCTTCAGCACCCGAAGATCGAGCCAGCCGTCTAGCAGGGTCTTTGCCGCTTCGATCGGCATCGTCGCATGGTCCCATTCGTCATCAGCCGCGTCATAGAAGTTTTGGCGCCCCTCGGCGTGACGCTTCAATCCAATCTCGTTCGGGCTGCCCGGGCTACGACGGATCGTGGCGAAGTCGCCGCTGTTCAAACTGATCTCCAGAAAGAACATGAACTGCTCGAAGCGGTGCTTATGCTTCACCAGAAAAAACTCTGGCGACATACCGCGGAGCAGCATGAAATCAATGAGATGGAGCAGTGTGGTTTTTCCCAGGTTATGGGAGTCCCGCTTCTTGTCAGCGGGCTTGCGCACTTCTCCTAAGACGACGTTAAGGCGAACAGCGTCCGCGCCGAAATTGAAGTCAATCGGCTCGAAGATCGTTGGCAAGTTGGAATATATCCGACTTAGTTGCATCTAGTCGGCCCGATATTCCAAAGTGTCATTCTGGACGTGGTATTCCACCTTGCCGAGCAGGTAGAGGAAGTTCAGCGCCGGCAAAAACATCAGCTCACCGTTGCCACCCACTCGGCGGATCACGCGCTGCCTCAAGGTAATCAATTCGATGACGCCGCGACGATGCAACTCCTTCAACATGATGGCAGCGACGCGCAGCAGCGATGCGTTCAGATCAAGATGCTTTCTAGGCGTCAGCATGTGTCGCCTCCTCCGATTGGCCCAAGTCTTTGGAGCCAATGTCGCAATGGCAATACATGTAGTGCAAGAGGATGCTGACCAGCCTTCGCTTTTGACGGAGCGCCGGACGCTGCTTCTGGATATGGCCGTACAGGAAGTTGAAGACGTGGTCGAAGTTCGGGAATTTGGCTCGATGTAGGAGAATGCTCTCCTTCATTTCAGCCGCGGCGTCCGCATAGATATTGGCAAATTCCCGATTTCGCGGGTTAGATAGGAAGTCCCTGATCTTGTCGAAATACGGCATCGACCTGGCAACGATGACCTGACGAAAATATTCCTCGGTTAGGCCGTTGATGCGGTTCTTGTCCTTCAGCTTGACTGACTCGAAATCGAACGCGCTGCTGAACGCCGATTCGTCGTCGTCTCGGGTGTAGTCACGGAACGCGTGGATCACCTCGATGAATTCGTCAGACTCGAAAACGAACGGCACCACGTCCCTCGCGTTGGGCAGGAATTTTTGTAGCTCGGAATGACTTTCCAAAAGCGAGTGTAGGTACTCGACGCCTAAAATATGCGCCGAGGATAACCCGCATTTCATCAGCTCTGCGATGAGTTTAGCGTCCGTGCCTGCCGTGTATTTTCGGTTGGTGAAAACCATGTAATGGTCGCATATCCCATCCTTGACGCGCGCTTTGATTTTCGGGTGTTCGTCCTTCATGAGCTTCTGGAAATCCCGGTCGGAGCATGACCGATCGGGGGCATTGATATGCTTAGCCTGAAGAACGACGTGACCTTCTAGGGGTGAATTCGTGCTCGGGAAACGCTCGGCTGTGCCATGGTACTTGCCGTCGCGGCCGCCATCGCGGCCGGGGGCAAAAGGAGAGACGCCTAGACCCAAGAGGTGCTTGGCGATATGCACCACCAAGCCCTCGAACTCATCGTCGCTAAGTTCGTAGAGGAAGAAATCCCTTTTCACGAAGCGCTCCCGCCGATGTTGAACCGGTGCCGATCGAAACGCGATCGGGTTCAAGCCCCATATATATCCCGGAAGCAACCGTTGATTCCAGCCCAAGACATGGAAATGCTTATTCCATAGAAGGAATATTATAAAGGTATTCCTTCAACAGCATCGCGACAATGGTTTATGCGAAAACTGACCTAATCGGGATGGTCAGTCGAATGGCAGCTTTTTCAACTTTCATCTTGAAACAGGAATGTCCAGATTCGGCCCGAACCTGACATCCCGAGGGCATACTATTATCGTGGCCGTCTCAGCCAGAGCGTCTTTGGCGGTAGCGACGGAATAGAACCCCGCAGCCGCCGGCCCCCATCCTAGCCGCTTGCGTTACGTCTAGCTCCGCCTTGTAGGCTTCGCACCCCGTGCGCCGCACGCCAATGCTACACAACCACGAACTTGCCCGGTTTGGCGCGATCCACTGGGCGCGCCAAACCGCAGCCGATTCACGGCGTGGTCGTGAACCCGCACTGCTTCTGTTCCATCTCGATCTGCTTGGTGATGCGGATGGCGTTCTGGGCGTAGGCTTGCGTTACCGAGCCGCTGTTGACGGTCTTGTCCTTCAGCGGGCTGACCGCTGCGCAGAGGTGGAAGACATGCTCGGTGTCGGACTTGGCGGCGCCGTTTTCCGGCGCGATCCAGTAGACGATATCCTGGCCATTGGGGTGCGCCGCGTCCTTCGTCGCCGCGGCCACCGTGGTGGAGTCGGTGGCGATCGCCTGCGCCTGGGCGGCGACTTCGGGCGAGCAGGCCGTCGTCGGCTGCCCCGCCTTGATCTGTTCCGCGCACGAGTTCATGTCCTGCGTGTACTGCTCGACCGATGGCGGCTGGTAGCTGACCCCGATCAGCGTCGCCAGCACGGCCAGCACGGCGCCGATGCCGCCGGCCACCTTCTTGCTCTTCGGGTCCATGTTCTTGTCGTTGAGGATCAAGATAACCAGCGGCAGGAAGGCAATCAGGGTGATGATCGCGCCGAGCTGGTTCTGGACGAAGAACCGGAACGTGTCGGATTCGCGGGCCGGGTCCTTCCGGTTGGCCGCCTTCCAGAGCAGGCTGCCGGCGATGGCGAAGATCGCGATCCCGACCAGGATGCCGATCAGCAGCGGCAGGTTGCCCTGGTCGAACTTGTGCTTGTAGAGCAGTACGATCCCGGCGATCTCGCCGCCAATGGCGATGACCCACGACAGCACGGCGAACAGGCGCAGCCGCGTGGCCCCGGACTTCTGGCCCTGCGTCGCCTGCCAGTCCTTGGTAACGTCTACGGTCGGCTTGTTGTCGGTCATGACCAGATCCCCCGGTGTCGACACTTTTGCGGGGCGGCGTCAAAGGCGCCCGGCGCAGCGTCATTGATCGAACCTCGCCTGCCTCGGCGCGAAAGCGCCACGGCAGACCCCATCCTTATTGCGCATGATGGGATTCGTCCATAGCCGAGCGGGCGGACGAGGATGCGGGCGATGGTGCGGAGGAGGGCAGGGCAATCGCATAAGGCGGGCGCCAGCCCCACTCCGTCCGCCGCGGCCACCTTCCCCATGTGCATGGGGAGAGGAAACCCAAGCCCATCAAGGCCGCGACCTCGGTGATTGGCATTTCCTCTCCCTCCGCGGAGCGGGGCAATCGCATATGACAGGTTTCCGCTCTACGAATACCCCCACCCTTAATCCCTCCCCACAAGGGGGAGGAGACTTGGTAGGCGCTGATCGCCGCAAATCGCCTAGGTTCCACGCCAGAAAGGGTGGCTTGCGGCAGCGTTCCCTCCCCCTTGTGGAGGGTTAGGGTGGGGGTCCTCTTCGTAAGAACTCATATGTGATCGCCTTGCGCCGACGAAGGAAAGGTGGGTCGCCGAACCCGAGGGAGCGCCATATGCGATCGCCCTGCCATAGGTCGGATCACGCCACCGCGGGAGCGCAACTAATTTGTATACAAATGTTTCTGGCCGGCATCGGTTTGTGAAGCGCTTCACCGTTGTCGCGCAATCGATCGGTTACAGAGGCCGTGCAAGAGCGGGCCTGAGGCAGCGCTTTGCTGCTGCATGGAGGTAACCGATGTTTGAAAGTCTCAGCAGAATTCGTGCTGCCTTGGCGCGCGCCAGCAAGCACAGGAAGACCGTGCGCGCACTGAATGCGCTGCCGACGGAGATCCAGAAGGACATTGGCTGGACGGAGTCGAGGTCGATCGATGAGATAAGGCTGCCGTTCTAGGGCCGCATCCAGCGTCGCTAATATATCGCTCGCCATCGATTGTTCGGAAGCGTACAGTGCAGCATCGTCGGCCACATCAATGGGCGCCGACGCTTGGGAGCGACCATCGCACTCCTGCCCCGACAGGAGGCATTGGAGCCATGGCGGAGCAACCGAGACAGTCCGGTCTGAGCGCCGAGACGCTCGCGGCCTTGGCGCGGGAAACCGGGGCCTCCGAGCAGCAGATACAAGAGATCGCATCGCTGATCGGCAACGATCGCTCGTCCATCGTGCGCGAAGCGCGCATGGTTGCGGCTGACCGCCCGAAGCGCTGATCCAGGAAAAAGCTGCTGGATTGATTGATGGGGCGTCGCCCCTGATTTGTCGGTTTTGTACGAAGTACAATGGCTGAATCCGAGTCAGCTATCGTCCAATGACCGTTTGCATTTGGGCAGGGCGCCGACGGCTGGGAGATGACATGTGCTCTTGCCCTTGACGGGAGAGAGCGATGGACCAGTCGGTCAGCAAGGAGAAAAGCGGCCTCTTGCGCCGCATGAACCCGGCCGACTTCGCACTGCTTGCGCCGCATTTGCACCATCGTGTGCTCGATCTCAAAGCCCCGCTCGAAATGGCGGGCGAGCCGGTCGCCTCGGTCTGCTTCCTGGAAAGCGGCCTGGCCTCGGTGGTGGCGAGGAACCGGCCGGGCCTGGACACCGAGGTCGGCATCATCGGCCACGAAGGCATGTCGGGCTCCGCCTTGGTGATGGGCGCCGACTGGGCGCCCCATGACTGCTACATGCAGATGCCGGGCGAGGCGGTGTGCATCGATTCCGAGCCGTTCAAGGCAGCGTTGCAGAAAAGCCCGACGCTTCGCGCCTTCCTGCTGCGCTATGCCCATTATCTGCACGGCCAGACCAAATCCACGGCGCTGAGCAATGCCCGCGCCAAGCTCGAGGATCGGCTGGCCCGATGGCTCCTGATGTGTGACGACAGGGTGGTCGGCCATCAGATCCAGATCACGCATGAGTTCCTGTCGGTCATGCTCGGCGTCAGGCGTCCGGGCGTCACCATCGGCCTGCAGATCCTGGAAGGGCGCGGCCTGATCCGGTCGCGGCGCGGCGAGATCGTCATTCGCGACCGGGATGGCCTGATCGCCGTCGCCGACGGTTTCTACGGCCAGGCCGAGACCGAATACGAACGCCTGCTGGGCTGAGCCTGGCACGGGCTGGAAATGGCCGACGCGAATGCCGGTGAAAGCATGTTGCCAGAGCCGCGCCGGCCATTTACGGCCATCTGGGGAGAGGCCGCCCGGCAAATCTATCATCGGCGCAAAAGCGGGCAACGAACCGCAATCGCTTGGTAAAAACCGTACAATCGAATTGTGTTGAACCTTGGTTCGGCAAGAGTATGAATCTGCTGTCGTCGACCATGTATATGGGGCGCTGGCGCCTGAGGCTTCGACAGGCTCGCGCCCGATGTGAACGGGGAAAACCGAAATGGCAGAACTGCTTTTCGATGTATCCGCCTTCGATTGCGCCATCCTGCGGGCCGCCTTCATCAAATCGGTGATGGAAGACAATGTCCCGGAAAAGCGCTGGCGCGCGCTCGCCGCTTCCCTGGTTCGCGACCTGACCGACCACGAAGACGTCGAGCCGGATCTGCTCGGCTGGATCACGCGCAAGTAGCAATATCCTGACGGTCCGGCGGCTACCCCAGCCACCACCACAGCGCCGCGATCGCCGCAAGCACCGCCGCCACCGACAGCCCCAGCATGATGTAGCTGCCCTTGATGATGTCGCGGATGATCTTCTTGACGCTTTCGCGGTCGTTGAGGTTGGGGAAAGGCTCGTTGGGCAGCGCCACGCCGAGGAAGCCGCAGAGCGGCGCCCAGCCATCGCTGACCTTGAACACCAGAAGCTTCTCCGGCGGCACGGCCGCTATCACCTCCTCGGTATAGGCGTTGTAGCGCGCCACCGCCTTGGCGCGGTCGTCCATCACGCCGGCAAGCGTGCGGCCCCAGATCAGCCTGTGCGACATGTCGCCGAATTTGCGGCCGAACGGCGTCAGCCATTCCAGCACCTTGAACTGCCACAATGTCTCGGTGAAGTGGATGGTGTCGATGGTGCTGTCGTACCAGGCCTCGGCGCCGCGCGGATGCAGCGTCAAAAGCACCTTGGCGTCGGGATAGGCGGCCATCAATTCGCGCCACACGCAGCATCCCGGATTGTCGACCGTCGCCTTGTAGTTGGCAAAGACTTTGGTCCAGTCGTGCTGGGTGCCGGGCGGGCTGTTGGCCACCTTGCGCCAGAAGTCGAGATGGCCCTTGTTGGCCTTGTTGAGGATGACTTCCTGCATGTGATAGCTGGGAAGGCCCAGCCTGTTCAGCGCGGCAAAGGTCGACCATGTGCCGGTGCGGCCGAATCCGGCACCGATGAGCTCAAGCGTCATTTTAACCCCCCTTGTTGAGACCGCTTTTCTTTTTATGCCGGTCCGCTCGGAATGAGGTTGCATCCGCGCCCCTCGGCGCGCAACAATTTTCCCTGTGCAGGGCAGAAATGTGTTTGCTTTTTCGTCTGGGCCACGCGGAATGAGGGTCTGGCTATTCCAGCGGGTGGGGGAGCCTGATAATAGGTCAGCCAGATTGACCTAATTCGCATGGCCGGAACGGTCATGCTGGACCAGATGCCGTATCCCGGGAGGTGGGCTCGTGAGTTTGATGGACCTGTTGGCGTCGCGCGCCTCGCGCATGAAGGCGTCGGAAATCCGCGAGCTGCTCAAACTGCTCGACCAGCCCGACATCATCTCCTTCGCCGGCGGCATCCCCGATCCGGCTTTGTTTCCGGCGCAGGCGATCGCCGATGCTTACGCCTCGGTGCTGGGCGGCGCGGAGGCGAGCGCAGCACTTCAGTATCAGGTCTCCGAAGGCTATCTGCCGCTCAGAAAATGGCTGGCCGGCCAGATGGGCAAGCTTGGCATCGCCTGCGACGAGCACAACATCTTCATCACCTCCGGCTCGCAGCAGGCGCTGGATTATCTGGGCAAGCTGTTCCTGTCGCCCGGCGACACAGCGCTCGTGACGTGGCCGACCTATCTCGGCGCGCCCCAGGCCTTCAACGCCTATGAGCCGCGCTACGACCGCCTGACGCCGGATGGCGGCAACATGACGCCGGCCGCCTACCAGGCGGCGGCTGCTGCCCCCTCTACTTTTGCAAAAGAGGGCGGCAAGGTGAAATTCGCCTATCTGGTGCCCGATTTCGCCAACCCGACCGGCGAGACGCTGAACCGCCAGCAGCGCGAGGCGGTGCTCGACCTCGCCGGCGAGCTCGACATTGCCGTCATCGAGGACGCCGCCTATCGCGCGCTGCGCTATGACGGCGAGGGCCAGCCGCCGATCCTGGCGCTCGACTGCGAACGCTCCGGCGGCATCGAAAACGCCCGCACGCTCTATTGCGGCTCGTTCTCGAAAATCCTGTCACCGGGCATGCGCGTCGGCTGGGTCTGCGCGCCGCGCCGCGTCGTCGAGCGGCTGGTGCTGATGAAGCAGGCGTCGGACCTGCACAGCCCGTCGATCAACCAGCTGGTCATGCACCGCGTCTCCGAGGCCGTGTATGACGGCCAGGTGGAAAAGCTGATCGGCGCCTATCGCCAGCGCCGCGACGGCTTGCTTGCGGCACTCGAAGCGGAAATGCCGGATGGCGTCAGCTGGAGCCGACCGGAAGGCGGCATGTTCGTTTGGCTGACGCTGCCCGAAGGTGCGGACGCCACGGCACTGCTCGCCCGCTCGGTCAAGGAAGCCCGCGTCGCCTTCGTGCCGGGCAACGCATTCTACGCCGACGGTTCGGGCCGCAACACGATGCGGATGAGCTTTACGCTCGCAGATGAACGCGCCGTGGGTGAAGGCGTGCCGAGGCTGGCGAAATTGATGAAGAGCTAGGCGCCCTACCTCCCCCTTGTGGGGAGGTCGACCGAAGGTCGGGTGGGGGTGCTTGGCGCCGACCCCCACCCCGATCCGCTTTGCGGATCGACCCTCCCCACAAGGGGGAGGGTAAAAAAGTCACTCCGCCACCACCAATTTATCCTGCGTCTTCGTCTCGAAATCGCTGGCGTCATGGCGCTCGTGCAGTTGCATGGCGGGGTCGCCGAAGGCGCGGTTGACCATGCGGCCGCGTTGCACGGTCGGGCGGGCGTCGATCGCCCTGGCCCAGCGTTGTACGTGCTCGTAGTCCTGCACCGACAGGAACTCGGCGGAATCATTGTACATGCGGCCGAGCGCCAGGCCGCCATACCAGGGCCATACCGCCATGTCGGCGATCGAATAGAAGGCGCCGCCGAGGTATTCGGTCTCCGCCAGCCGCCGGTCGAGCACGTCGAACTGGCGCTTGGTCTCCATGGCGAAGCGGTCGATGGCGTATTCGATTTTTTCGGGCGCATAGGCGTAGAAATGGCCGAAGCCGCCGCCGAGATAGGGCGCCGAACCCATCTGCCAGAACAGCCAGGACAAGGTTTCCGCGCGCGCCGGCTGTTCGGTCGGCAGGAACTCGCCGAACTTTTCCGCGAGATAAAGCAGGATCGAGCCGGACTCGAAGACGCGGACAGGCGTCTTGCCGCTGCGGTCGAGCAGCGCCGGGATCTTGGAGTTGGGGTTGACCTCGACAAAGCCCGAGCCGAACTGGTCGCCATCGTTGATGCGGATCAGCCAGGCGTCGTATTCGGCGCCCTTGTGGCCGAGCGCCAGAAGCTCCTCCAGCATGACAGTCACTTTGACCCCATTCGGCGTCGCCAGCGAATAGAGCTGCAGCGGATGCTTGCCGACCGGCAGCACCTTGTCATGCGTCGGACCGGCAATAGGCCGGTTGATGCTGGCGAACGTACCGCCATTGGCTTTCTTCCAGCTCCAGACTTTCGGCGGGGTGTATTCGGTCATGCGGGAAATTCCTTGGTTTGGCGGGCGAAACGACTTGCGCGACGGCGCGAGACTGATGGCGGAAAAGTCGGCGGAACCTAGATACGGGAACACATAGGTGCAATTCAGAAAGGTTCAACTTGTGTTGAACTATTATCGATGTCGGCGCCGCCCCTCATCGCCCTGCCGGGCACTTCTCCCCGTATAGTGACGGGGAGAAGGACGCTGTCGCCTACTGATTTCCCCAATTGCCAGCGTTGCCAAGAGCGCCGATGTTGCGGCCATCTCCCTTCTCCCCGTCACTATACGGGGAGAAGGTGCCGGTGTCCGAACCGGATAGATAGGTAACAGAATGGACCGATAGCATGGGTGACAGTTTTCTCCTTCGCCGGGAGGACCGGCGATGGTTTGGCGAGAGA